>JADJRF010000005.1:1914319-2233372 GCA_016712355.1 Vampirovibrionales bacterium
TTCTGGATTTCTTTTCCGAGCGCCGTCACGGGGTTGCCCAGATTACGACGCGTCACGCGCACCAGTATCTGGCGCATCTGCGCAAACAGAATAACGCGACGTCCACGATTCTGCGTAAAACCAGTAGTATTCGCGGTTTCTATCGCTGGATGCAGGAGAAAGGGCTGGTGCAGGACAACCCGCTTGCCTTCCTCGAAGCGCCGCGCCGTCCGCGCATGCTGCCCAAAGCCCTTTCGGCGAGCGATGTGGCGCGCATGCTGAACTTCAGCGATCTTGACCCGATGGATCGCGCGATTCTCGAACTGCTGTACGCCTGCGGCCTGCGCGTGTCTGAGCTGACGTCGCTGCGCGTGGCCTCGCTGGACTTGAAGGCGGGTTATCTGCGTTGCTTCGGCAAAGGCGGGAAAGAACGCCTCGTACCGATGGGCGACGCGTCGATCGCCATTCTGCGCGAATATCTGGAGGGCAAGGGCCTGACCGCGCACCCGCACGGCGAGCGTCCGCTGTTTTCGCGCGCGGATCGCCCTGAGGCCATTAGCCGAAAAGACGTCTGGGAACGCGTAAAAGCGCTTGGGCGCAGAATATCCCGGGATATTTCGCCGCATACGCTGCGCCACAGTTTCGCGACCCATCTGCTCGAAAACGGCGCGGATTTACGCGTGGTTCAGGAGCTGCTCGGCCACAGCGATATCGCCACAACGCAGATTTACACCCATGTGAGCAAAAAACGCGCGCAGCAGGCGCATCGACAAGCGTTTGACGCGTCGCCGCGACAGGGCACATATTAAACAACCCCGTGGCGCATTGCCGCCCGTCTTCGCGGCGCGTAAAATGCCCCTATGAAGATTCTGCCGACCGTTTTTCGCGCGATGGCGCGCCATTGGCGTTTTGTGCTGCTGACCCTGCTGGCGCTGGCGATTCTGACGGTCAGCCTGATGAATTTCTATCGCTCTGAGCCGGTTTTGGCCGTGCAGGCGCAGCGCCGCGACGCGTTGATCACGCTGACGGTGACGGGCGCCATCGCGGCAGACAATACCGTATCGGTCACAGCGCCCTTTCAGGCGCGGATTACGGCGATTCATACGCGTCAGGGCAATGCAATCTCGGCGGGTCAGCCGCTGGTGACGCTGGAAGCCGACGACTCCGCCGCCGCGCTGGCGCAGGCCCAGGCCCAGATGCGTGAAGCGCGCGCCGCGCTGGCCTTTGTATCGCAAGGCACGCGCCCCGAAGACCTCAGTCGCCTGAAAAGCCGTATTCAGGAAGCGGACTGGCAGCGCACCCAGGCGCAAGCCGCTCTTAAAAGCGCGCAGGCCGACGCCGATCAGGCGCGTCGTTATGTTGAGCGGATGACGCCGCTGGCCAAAGACGGGGCCATCAGCGCGAATGAGTATGACGCTCTGAGCGCGCGCGCACAGGCGGCGGCTCAAACCGTTTCCAGCCTGCAATCGGCGATGGCGGCTTCAGCGGCGCGCGCGCAGCAGGCGCGAGACGATTATGAGAAAGGCCGCGTCGGCCCCACCGGTCCTGAGCGCCAACAGGCGAGCGCCGCTTACGAGGCGGCCCGGCAGCGTGCGCGCATGCTGGCTGCGCAACTGGGGCAACGCGTCATTCGGAGTCCGCTGTCGGGAATCACGCTGGCCCGCCTGCAAGAGCCGGGCGATATCGCGATGCCCGGTCAGCCGATCCTGCGCATTGCCGATCGTGGCACGCTGGAAGTGGAGGCCTATGTCGAAGAAAGCGAGTTAAGCCGCATTGCGACCGGCCAGCACTGCGAAGTCGTGCTTGACGCTAGCCCGGAAACGCCGCTGGCCTGTGTCGTGCGCGAGATTGGCGACGAGGTGAACCCGGACAACGGCACGGTCATCGTCAAGGCGAATATCGTCTCACAGCGGCCCGAAGCCAGCCCTTCGCGCCTGTTGTCGGGCATGCAGGCCGATATTACGTTTATGACCGGCTCGCTGCGCCAGGCAATTACCTTGCCCGCGACCGCCGTCGAAAAAGCCGGCGCCGGCTGGCGGACCTACGTTATCTCTCAGGGCAAGGCGCATGCCCGCGCGGTGACGGCGCGCCGTATTTCGCTGGAAACCGTTGAGATTCAATCCGGTTTGCAGCCCGGCGAGTGGGTGGCGCGCGCCGCCTCTTCCGATCTGCTGGCCAAGCGTCGCGTGGTCGCCCAACCCGCCCCTTCTCCTGACGATAAGTCGCGCGCGGCCAGCAAGCCGCCTTCACGGTAAACAGTGCGTTTTGACGCCGCGCTCGCCGAATAAAAAAGACTTATTTTAGCTTCTTCTTATCTTTTCTGTATTGTTCATAGCTGAATTTTTGAATCACATTGAAATCTAAAAGATAAATATCGGCGTTATCTGTCTGTACGGATACCGGCCCGGCAAAGAAAGAATGAAGGGGGTCTAAAGAATCCACTCGATTTCGCTGAGGATCAAATATAAACACGCTTCGAAACGTCTTTTCTCGTTGTTCCCATGCGCCCCCTCCTATAATTATTATTTTTCCATCCGGCAAAGCAAAGACCGCGGGACTAGATTTTGGCTGCGGAATTGTATTAGCGACAGAGGAGGTCTTTTGATTTAAATCAATAATTTCAATGGGCTCTTTTTTATTGAAATAGGGATGTTCGTGGAACGTTTCGCTATCCAAATCCTCTATAGTTGGATCAATCCCCCCAATAACGGCGACTTTATCACCCTTGAGGGGGATTAATGCGGTTTTAGAATTTCGTACAAACTTTAAATTGGTAACAGAGGTTGTTTTATAAGTTTTTGTATTAAACAACTCAACCAATGTCACATGGGGTATCGGCTTGTACTCCCCTTTCTTAAAAATAGGGCGAGGAACCGCAAACGATCCGCCCGCAATCAGAATGTTGTCATCCGGCAAACGGAGCAGGGTATGGCGATTCCTGGGAATTATCAAGTGGCCCACAATTTTTATCTCATTAGTTTTAGCGTCGAAGAGCCAAATGCGATTGCCAGTCGTATCTTTTTGCTGCTTAGCGAAACCACCGATAAAGAATACGCGGCCATCTGGCAACATAATTCCAGAGGTCCTGGAAGTAACTGCACTTATATTAAAAACCGGCGTAAACTTTTCGGTTTTAAGATCCAATATTTCTGCGACCTCTTCCCTACATTTATCAGAAGGATTCTCCGTTATAGAACCTCCATAAATCAAAATTCTCTTATCTAAGAGCTGGAGCATTTCTGGCATAAAACGCTCGCAAACCAGCTTTCGTTTTGTTGGGACAATTCTGTTTTGCTTTATGAGATAAAAATGCTCAGGGCCAATCAATAATCGCCCATCTTTCAAATCCAGGACAGAATTTAACCGGTATATTGAGTCATAGGTACGCAACACCTTAAAATATTTACTGCCCCTACCCATTAAAAAGAAGGAAAGCGCTAACAAGCCTACAAGAATACTGACAAGCGCTAGAATTGTCCATTTGAGTAACGCTCTGCCGCTCAACGGGCGGGATTGCTTGTCAGGAGAAGACACCGGTCGTATCCTTTTGCCTTTGTGACTCTCACTTAGTATAAGACAAAGGGCTTAGCGCTGTGAAGATTGTAGCAATTCTCTGGATGGCTTGTCAGGCTTGTAAAAGAATCTCTGAGTTGAGTGGGTCTACACGCCAAGTATTTTAAAACGTGTTCTGCTCAGGGTAAGATCACTTGATTCGGGGTTAAATACAGTCTTTGATTAGATTTTCTTGAAAGCCGGCAGATTTCGCCGTCTTCTTCATGCCGCCCGATCAAAGGAATTGTCGTCGCTGTGGGGCGTCAATTTTTCGAGAGTTCAATCGCTGGCACGGTCCTCAGCCCGCGAAAAACACACTTGGTTACAATGCGATTCGCCCGCTTTCTTTTCGGGCATAGAACCCATGGGTGTGATTATTAACCTCTCCTTTTTCTTTCTACGCTTTTTGGGCGGCGTGTAGGGCGTCGCCCTTTTTATTGGCGCGCACGCCGTTTGTCAGCGTTGGGAGAGGAGCAGGGGCGGCGAGGCGCTTTCCAGTTGCGGCGCTATCTGGGCTTCCACCACCCAGCGCGCAAAGGCGAAAGATGCCGTAAAGGCCGGAGAAATCGCGTTGAGCACGTGCGTGGAGCGCGGGCCCGGCTGCACGACAAAATCGTTTTCGAGCGTGCGGGTTTGGGTGTTCAGCAGTTGGGCGCGAATGCCTACCTTGGCGCTGGCGACCATATCGGCGCTGCGCAGGCGCGGAACCAGCGCGCGCGCGGCCTGGGCGAAAACAGGCTTCAAAAATCGCAATGCTTCCTGATGCGCAAACGTGCGAAAACCGCCTGAATTCAGGGCGTATTGCTCCAGCAGACGCGCGCCGATGACAGGCGTTTCCCAGGGATCGAGTCCGCGCAGCGCCCCGTAATGCTCGCGCCCAAACGCCGGAATTGCCGTCGGCCCCAGATAAATATTGCCGGAATACCCCTTGGTGAAATGCACGCCAAGAAACGGCACGCGCAAATCCGGCACGGGGTAGATATGGCCGCGAATATTCAGCGGGCAATGCGGCGACAGATTGTAATACAGCCCCTTAAAAGGAAGAATCCGGTACTGACGGCCCACGTTGAACGCATGCGCCAGCGTGTCGGCGTGCAAGCCCGCCGCGTTAATGAAATGCCCGTAAGACCAGCGCGCGTTGCCAGCGTAAAATTCGCCGCGCCCCGGCTGCAACTCGCGCGCCGGCGCCGCCAGATGAATCCTCACGCCTTGCGCGGCGCAATCGTCCGCCAGTTGGCGAATAATAGCGCCAGGGTTGAATACGGCGGTGTCAGGCGAATGCAAAGCCCGACCCGTGACGGTGTGGGCTTCTGGTTCCAGCGCGCGCAAGGCGTCGGCGTCAATCAGCGAGACGTTTGCGCCGTTGTTCTGGCCGCGCGAGCAGAGTAAATCCAGCAGCGCGTCGTCTTCTGCGCGCACGGGCAGTACGACTTTGCCAACGCGATTCATGGGCAGGCCGCGTTCCTCACAATAGGCCGCAAGCAGCCGGGCGCCTTCTACGCAGACGCGGGCTTTGAGGGTCTGCTCAGGATAATAAAGGCCCGCGTGCAGCACGCCGCTATTGCGCCCGCTGGAATGCCGGGCGAGTTCGGGCTCTTTTTCAAAGACATCAATGCGCGCTGTCGCATAGCGCTGGCGAAGCTCCCATGCGATGGTCAAGCCAACGATGCCAGCCCCGATAATGGCGATGTCGGTTGTCTGGCATCCGGCGGGGGCGCTCATGGGGCGACGGGTCCTCTCTCTCGATAGCTGTCTGGCGTAAGGGTCAGGGCGTTGGCAGGACGCCGACAAATGGCAAATTGCGGTATAAACCGGCGTAATCCAGCCCGTAGCCCACCAGAAACTCGTTTTGGACGGTAAACCCGCAGAAATCGATGCTTAAATGACGCGCCTCTTCGCTGCGGGTTTCGGGCTTGTCCAGCAAGACCGCCAGCTTGAGCGAGCGCGTGTGATGCAGCGAGCGCAGGTACTCCATAAAGAAGCGCAGCGTCAGGCCCGTGTCCATAATGTCCTCGACGATCAGCACGTCAGCGTTTTCCAGATTCGGCAGCGTGAGGTCGACCGGCTTGACCGCGCCGCTGGATCGCGTCTGATCGCCGTAACTGGCCAGACGAACGAATTCAATCTGGCAGGGCATCGTCAAATGGCGCGCCAAATCCGCGAGAAACAGGAATGAGCCTTTGAGGATGGCGATCAGCGTCAGGCGTTGGCATCCGGCGTAAGCGGCGTTAATTTCGCAGGCCATCTCCGCAATGCGCGCCTGAATTTGCTCGGCGCTCAGGCGTACGGCGATAGCGTCCTGGGCAAGCGGCTCAACGGCATGAGAGGGCTGGGCGGAAACGTCAGACATAAGGGCAGGCGCTCGCAGGCTTAGTCGGCGGAGGACGATGGGACCGGGGAAGCGCTCGCGTCCGCCGTGGCGTCTGCGGCGGGCTCCCGCTCCAGTTGCAGGCGATGCGTGGGACGACCCTGCACGCGCAGCTGTTCGCAGACGCCAACGCCAGCCACCCAGAGCACGTCCTGCCCATAGGTCAGCAATAGCGTGCGGTCGCGCTCAAAACGCGGGACGCCGCGATTAATAAAATAGTTTTTAAGCCGCATCGGTCCCGACATGCCAAACGGATGGATGCGATCGCCGGGGCGGCGCGTCCGTAGCGTCAGCGGACGATCGCGGAACTCGGCGAGATCGACGTAGGCTTCCAGACTTTGCTCAGGCCGCAGCAGGCCTTGCGCGGCGCGTTCCTGCTCGGTGAGTTCGTCGATGCGAACCCGTAAGCCCAGTTCTGCAAGCGCGTATTCGCCAGGGCCTTGAACAGGCGTCTCGATCAGGGCTTCTGGCTCCTCGCCCTCCTGCGGGCGATTCAGTCGGTTGGACGACACCACGCTGATGCGGTGCTTATAAAGCGACAGAAAGCGCGATTCGCCACCTCCGGCAGGCGTTGCGCCCCCCGTGACGGAAGATTCTGCGGTATGCAGTTTTTCCAGATGCGGCTTTTCCAGCGACATGAGCGCGGAACTGAGGTTGCGGCGGTTTTCGCCTTCGATAAAGTCAATGACGTCTTCAATACGATGAAAATCCGGCTCCAGTCGGTGAAGCGTCAGAAAACGCTTGACGATGCGCCGCTGATAGGGACGCGCAAGCTGATTAAACGCGATGGCGTCCAGCGAACCGCCGTCTTCGGCGTAAAACACGCGCTGCCAGACGTCTTCCATTTTGTCGCGAAGAATGGTCAAATCGCCTTCGCAGACGTCGCGCAGGCGCAGCAAGGCGTCATCAATCTGCGGAAAGCGCTCGCGCAGGAAGGGCAGCGCCTCATTGCGAATCATATTGCGCTGATAGCGGCTCTGCGAGTTGGTCGGATCCCGAAAATATTGTAAATGATGCTGCTCCGCGTATCGGCGCACGTCTTCGCGGCTCACGTCAAGCATCGGGCGAAGCACAGGCGGCGCACTCAGCTCCTGAAAAACGTTCAGGCGTTTCTGAATGCCCGAAAGCCCTTCAATGCCGGACCCGCGAAACAGTCGAAACAACAGGGTCTCAATCTGGTCGTCGGCCTGATGCGCGGTGAGCAGCGCATGGGCGCCCACGTCGCGCGCAAGGCGTAAGAGCGACTCATAACGGGCTTCTCTGGCCGCCGCCTCGGTCCTGGGTAAGCGGCGATCGGCGGGAATCATCACCAGCGGGACTTTGAGCCGCGCGCAATGCTGATGCAGCAAGGGCAGCTCGTCAAGCAGGGATTCGCGCCAGCCATGATCAAAATAAGCCGCCGTCAGCGTTAACGGGCGTTCGGCGCGTAGCGAGCCCAGCGCGTGCAGTAAGACAGTCGAATCCAGCCCCCCGGAAAATCCCAGGACTAGCCGCGTTTGGCGATCGTCTCGCAACAGACCCTCGGCTTGCAGGTTCTTGAGGACGATTTCGGGCAAGGGAAGCGTCATGCGGGCGGTCCAGTATTAAGCGGATACGGGGATCATGCGGCGACTATACCCGAAAGCCCCCCGTCTCTCAAGAGGCGGCGGCCCTGCGGATGGGAACTTTTCCGCCGGGGCGCAGTCTCCTCTAGGCAGCGCGCTGGCGTTTGGGCTAAGCTCGCTGTTGTACTTCAATAAGAGGTGAACGCCGCTTTATGAGCCCATTTTCTTTGGAACGCTCCAAACGCTTTTTCTCGCCGTCGGTTTTGGCTTCTGCGGCCCTAGGGGTCTCGCTGCTCGCCCTGAGCGTCAGCGTGTGGGCCGGCAAACCCGCTGCCTTTAACGCCTCCGGGTTGACGGGGACCCAAAACGACGCCGGTTTTCAGTTGGCGGAGAATCGCCCCGGTCGCAATGGTTTTAACGCCATGTTCGGCGACAATCCGGATCTGATCGCCGATGTGGCGCAGCACGTCGCCCCGGCGGTGGTTAATATCGATGTCTCTAAAAGCGCCCGGGTACCGGCGTTTGATAGCATGTCGCCGTTTCAGGATGAGATTCTCAAGCGTTTTTTTGGCTTTGATGGCGGTGGACCCACGCCCTTCCGCCGATTTGGCGGACAGCCCCAGCGCCAAGTGATTCAAGGCAATGGCTCCGGGGTTATTATTGACGCTCAGGGCCATATTCTCACCAATAACCACGTGGTCCGCGGCGCCGATGAAGTCCAGGTCACGATTAACGACGGACGCGTGTTCCCGGCCAGGGTCGTCGGTTCCGACGCTTATAGCGATATTGCGGTATTAAAAATCAACGCCCCGAACCTCAAGCCTGCCGTGCTGGGCGATAGTGAACGGCTGCGCCCCGGCGAATGGGTACTGGCCATCGGCAGCCCGCTCGGCTTTGATCACACGGTGACGCTGGGCATTATCAGCGCCCTGTCGCGGCGCGTGCCGGATATTAACAGCAACGTCGATTTTATTCAGACCGACGCGGCCATTAATCCCGGCAATTCGGGCGGCCCGCTGGTGAATCTGCGCGGGCAGGTGATTGGCATTAATACGGCCATTTCCGGGCGCGCGCAGAATATCGGCTTCGCCATTCCCGTCAGCGTCGCCAAATCGGTCTCTCAAAGCCTGATTACGAGCGGCAGCATTCAGCGCCCCTGGATCGGCGTCGCGATGTCCGGCCTGACGCCCGAACTCTCGCGTAGTCTGGGCTTGCCGGAAAATACCGAAGGCGTTGTCGTGGCCCAGGTCATTCAGGGGAGCCCTGCCGAAAAGGCGGGATTCCGAAGCGGCGACGTGATTCAGCGCGTCGATGGCCAGAAAATCCTTGAGCCGAAGACTATTCAGCAGCTTATTCAGAAAAAACCCATTCATTCCGGCTTGAATTTCCAGATTCTGCGCGATGGGCGCCTGCTGGCCCTGAATGCGCAGACGGACCTTCTGCCAAACGCCCCGGTCGGTAATGCTCAAGAAGACGGCTACGGCGAGCCGTAAACGCCTGCGCTGCGTCCGGGCAAACCCTGTTTCTGTATGCGAGGCCTTGTCGGATATGACGCCAGGGCCTCGCGCTTCGCTGTGATATGATGAGAAAGTCGGCGCGTCCGCGCAAACCGGGCTTATGGCGCGCCCTTGAGCGCCAGCGTCTCGCCCATGGAAACGATTTTCCTTAAAGAGCCGGATCTCCTGATTTCCAATCGGCGCATTGAAGTTGAGAAGCGCCTGTTTCCGCTCTACGCGCTTACCTCTGTTGAGCGTAAGCGGACCAAGCGGCGCGATTTTTTTGCGAGTCGGCGGTTTTTCTTCTTTGCGGTGGCCTGCGTGGCGCAAGGCATGGGCTGGGTTTTTCAGGTTCGGGATTTTTTCAGCCCGGCGCCGGCTCTGGGAGAAGGCTGGACAGATTTACGCTGGATTCTGCTGCTTGTCCAGCTCATCGCCGTAATCATCAGCGTGGCGTATTTGCGCCGGGCGATGCGGCGCACGTATTATATTCACGTGTCGCCGCGTAATCCCGCCGACAGGTTCTGTTTGCTGGAAACCGACGACCCGCAGCGTATGGCGCAAGTGGCTGACGCCTTACGTCATGCGATTATTCATTATCGCGACCCAGGCGCAGGCGATGCGCCGTCGCGATCCATGCCGCCCTTAATAGCCTCAGACCCCCAGGACGAAGAGATGGACGACGATGACTAAACGCTTTGCCATTATTGGCGCAGGTCTTGCCGGGTCCGAAGCGGCGCTTCAACTGGCAAAACGGGGTTTTGAAGTTGATCTGTACGATATTAAGCCCGAGACCCGCACGGCGGCGCATCACAACCCGGATTGCGCCGAAATCGTGTGCAGCAACAGCCTGGGCTCGCAAGGCGACACCACCGCCAGCGGGCTGCTAAAGGCCGAGTTGTCATTGCTGGATTGCCAGTTGATGGCCATCGCCCGCGATACCGCGGTCCCTGCCGGCCAAGCGCTGGCGGTGGACCGCGACGCCTTCGCCCGCCGCGTCACGCAACGGCTGGACGCAGAACCGCGCATTCGCCGGATTTGCGGCGAACAGACGCAGGCGCCCCCAGACGTCGCCGCAACGCTCATCGCCACCGGTCCACTGACCACGCCGTCGCTGGCGCAGACGCTCGCCGAGTTGATTGGTCAGCCCCAACTGTTCTTCTTCGACGCCGCTTCCCCGATTCTGGCTGAGGAATCCATCGACCGCAGCATTGTGTTTACGCAGGATCGTTACGACCATGAGCGCGAGGCTGATCAGAAACAGGCCTCGCCCAGCTACCTGAATTGTCCGCTGGACCGCGCTCAATACGAAGCGTTGCGCGAATTTCTGCTGAACGCCGAGCATATCGAGCTGAAAGATTTTGAACGTGACGCCGCCAGTGGCGCGCCATGCTATTTTGAAAGCTGCCTGCCCATTGAAACGCTGGCTGCGCGTGGCGTCGACACCATGCGCTTTGGCCCCCTCAAGCCCGTAGGCTTGCAGGATCCGCGAACCGGTCGGCGCCCTTATGCGGTTATTCAGTTGCGGCGCGATAATCTGGCCGGGACGCTGTATAACATGGTCGGATTTCAGACCAATCTCAAATGGGGCGCGCAAAAAACCATGGTCCGTATGATTCCGGGCCTGGAGGCGGCCGAGGTCATGCGCTATGGCGTGATGCACCGCAATACCTATCTGCACGCGCCCGATGCCCTGCTGCCGACCCTGCAATTGAAGGTCCGCCCCGACATCCTGATTGCGGGTCAACTGACCGGTTGCGAAGGCTATAGCGAGGCCATTGCCACCGGGCTGCTGGCGGCGTTGAATATGGCGCGGCTGGCGCAAGGGGACGCGCCTCGGGTTCTTCCGCCGGAAACGATGCTGGGCGCCCTGATGCGCTATATCACCCGCGCCGAAGCCGTCGGCGGAAAGTTTCAGCCGGTGAATAGCAACTGGGGCATTCTGCCGCCCATGCCCGAACGCATTCGCGATAAACGCGCGCGTCAGCAGGCTTTTCGCGCCCGGGCGCTGGCGGCCATGAACGCAGACGCGAGCGCCTGGGCCGACCTGCCCGCTCCCGCGCCTTGCGTCTGATTCGGACGAACGGCTTGCCCTGCGGGCTGGATGGGGTATCCTGAAGCGCAGGCGTTCGCCTGTCTCGCGCGGGAACGTTTTGGCGGGGCGACGTCTATCCGTCTATCCCTAAATAAGCCGGACGTTTTGCCTGGACTCTGTTTGTTACGTGCGACCTGTTTTACTTGCGATTTGAAAGAGGGCCCTTATGCGCCGGTTATCCCTGTTGATGCGCGGTACGCCTTGGATGATGCGCTTTGCGCTTGCCGGGGGATGCGCCCTGTTGACGACGCTAGTCGGCGTCTCGACGGCTGGCGCTGCGTCGCAGCCGGTTTCGATCACGGCTGACCGCCAGACCACGGATTTGGCCGGCGCCACGAAGTTCATTGGCAATGTCAAAGTCAGTTTTCGGGATCTGCGCCTGAAGGGCTCGCTGGGACAAGTCGATCTGGACGCTCAGGGCCAGCCGTCGATAGCGACATTTGTGAATCGTCCCCAAGGCTCGCGCGTGGTTCCGGGCGGTGGGCAGGATCATCTGGAAGCCGACGTGATCAAAATCTTCCTCAATGAAAATAAGGTCCAGGCCCAGGGAGATTCTTACACGGTCGTCACCAGCATTGCGGCGGCGCCGGTGTCTATTCGCGCGGATCAGCAGGAGTTTGATACCGTCTCCAGGGTCGTGCGCGCTAACGGCAACGTACAGGTAAATTATCAGGACACGGTGATCAACAGCCCGCACGCCACGATGAATACCGAAGGCGGCAAGGCCAAAAAAGTAATCTTCAGCGGCGGCGTGCGCGCCCGCCAGAGCGATGGCGTCATCACCAGCGAGAAGCTGACGGTGATGACCGATTCCAATAACCTGCTGGCGGAGCATAACGTCAAAACCGACGTCAAATCCCAGCCGGGCGCGGGCGGCGGCGCGAGTCGCGTCATTATCGAGTCAGACTTCCAGCAGTACGACAAGGCCTCTGACACCATGCTTGCCAGCGGCAATGTGCGCATCACGTACGGCGATTACCGCGCCAAAGGCCCTAAGGCGACCTTTCGTATGAAGGGCGGCCAGGTCGACAAGGTCTTTCTGACTGGCAGGGCCAGCATCATCGGCGACGGACGCCAGGTCGAGGCCGACAAAATCGTGATTACGACCACGCCCCGGCATTTTGACGCCACGGGCCACGTTCAAAGCCGCTTTATGGCAAAGGAGTCCCCTGCCGTGACGCCGCCTGCCGCTCCGGCCAGCAGCGCAAAGCCGGGCGCTAAAAAACCGATTGCCGGTAAACCCGGCGCGTCCTCTCCTGCTCCCCAGCCTAAGGGCCCGTCAGACGATTACCTCGAATAGCCCCGGTCCTGGGATTCTCCTCGTGAGAAATCCCCCTTGGGATTCCCGCTTCTCTGGGGTATGGTAGGACGCGAAGCGGGGCCGCGTATGCGCTTGCCGCGGCGGCTTCACACGGTTGCATCAGGAAAGAGCGATCACGTCGATGGCGCTGAAAATTGAAAACCTCGTTAAAACCTATGCCGGGCGGCCGGTGGTCAATCATGTGTCGTTTCATATTGAGCGCGGCGAGGTGGTTGGGCTGTTAGGGCCTAACGGCGCCGGCAAAACAACCTCGTTTTACGCGGTCGTGGGCATTATTCAACCCGATGCGGGCGATATCTCGCTGGACGGGCGCTCGTTGCGCAATCAACCCATTCATCGCCGCGCCCGCGCGGGGATTGGCTATCTGCCGCAAGAAACCTCGGTCTTCCGCCGCTTGAGCGTCGCCGAAAATCTTCGGCTGGTGCTGGAATTTCAGCCATTGGACAAAAAAGCCCGCGAGGAGCGCATTGATTCGCTCCTGCAGGAATTCGGCCTGACCCGTCTGCGCGACATGCCCGCCATCCAGTTATCGGGCGGGGAGCGGCGTCGCGTGGAAATCGCGCGCGCAATCGCCTGTAATCCGCATTACCTGCTGCTCGACGAGCCTTTTACCGGGATCGATCCCATCGCGATTCAGGACATCCAGCGCCTGATCGGCCTGCTGAAGGCGCGCGGACTTGGCGTCCTGCTGACGGATCACAACCCCAAGGCCACCCTTTCGATTGTGGATCGCGCCTATATCGTCCATGACGGCAAAGTCATCTTCTCGGGGTCCAACCGCGAGGCCGCCGACAACGAGCTGGTGCGACGCCATTACCTGGGCGAGGATTTCCAGCTCTAACGTCCGCCCGCCGTCATATCACGCCCCGACAGGAGACTGTTTCGCTTGTTTCGCATCGCCGCGATGGATCGATACCTCATTAAACAACTGACGCAAGGCGCGTTGTTTGGCGTGGCGCTGTTTGTCGTGATCTGGCTGGCCCCCGAAACCCTGTTTCGCCTGACGCAACTGCTGTTTTCCGGCAAGATTAACCTGCCGCAGTTTTTCCAGATGCTGGCTTACAATCTGCCTGAGACGCTGGAGCGCTCGATTCCGATGGCGGTGCTGCTGTCGTGCGTGCTGACGTTTCGACGCTTGAGCCAGAATCTGGAACTCATCGCCATGCAGGCTGCCGGAATCCGCCCGATTCGGCTGATGGCGCCGGTATTGGCGGTCGGCGCGGCGTTTGCTCTGGCGCACGCGCTGGTTCAGGAAGTAATTTTGCCGCAGACAGGCCCTCGCTATGCGCGGATGCAGGAAGAAACCGGCATGCGCGAGCTGCGAGACGCCAATTTTACCTTCGTTCAGAAAAATCGCCGCAATGAGTGGGATAAGTTTCTGCTGATTGGTCAGACGCAGCAATTTGCCGCGCGCGGCGAGCTGTCAGATTTTTTCGCGCTCTTTTATCGTCGCGACGCTGACGGCGGCGTCGGCATCGCCCGTCTGATGCGCGCCGATCGCGGCCGCTGGGATCCCGCGCGCAAAGCGTGGGCCCTGCAAAACGGCGTCGATTATCTGCTCGACGAGGACGGCGTTTATCGCTCCAATCGCGCCTTTTCGCAGGAGTGGGTGTCGATGAGTCCGTATTCCTACAAGTTGTTGCAATACAGCGTGAATAATCCCAAAACGCTGAATGCGCGGGCGCTCGGCGAATACGTGCGGCTGCTTCGCGCGGGCGATCAGCAAGAAGAAATCACGTTTTTCGAGCGTCTGCGCTACCAGAAAATCGCCCAGCCCGCCGCCTCGATTGTCTTTGCAGTTTTAGGCGCGCTGCTGGGAATGGAGCGCATCCGCACGCGCAACCATTATGGCCTGATTTTCGCGGCGCTGTTGATGTTCGTGTATGTGATCGCGACGTCGTTCATCGCCAATATCGGCGCATTCGATATGGCCCCCCCATGGGCGCTGGCCTGGGCCCCGCTGGCGATGGTCTGCGTGCTGGGTCTGGGCTTGCTGGCCTTGCGTCAGCGTTTACGCTTCGGGTGAGGCAGGTATAAAGGGTTCTTCCTGCGCTGTGACGGACTATCTGTATTGGTCATGAGCGCCTCGGCGACAACTGCCTGGGCTTTGCTTCTTTCCCAACTGGTATCAAAAATGTCCTGATTGAGATGGGATGGCAACAAAAGCCTATGATCCTGACCTTCCGGGGGGCCCTCGTCAGAATCGCCCGAGACCCCTCTTTTGGGCGTTGCTAAGAGATCGGTAATAACAGGCTGGGCGCCGATGAACGCGTCCGTATTGTCAATCTCCTGAACAGGAAGCGTCGTTCCCTCTTGCATAGCTTTTAAAATTAGAGTTAAAGCGTTTTGCCCCAACACGCGATCCAGCCCGGCTTTTTTGGAGGCGGGCGTGATCTGATCCACCGCAACCTCATTACGATTCTTCAGCAATTGGCAGAAAAACTCATAAATGACGGTAAATTTGGGTATGACAGCGTCGCTTGCTTGCGCATTATCTCCAACAACGTTCCCCATAAAAATGGCTAATTTTTTATCGTGTAAGAGAATAAGCGTTGAAGGCAGACACCTCTTTGTAACAGCGTCTGCTAGCGCTCTCTCTTTTTTAATTTGAAGGTAGGTTCGTGTAACGTTTGGGCGAGTTGTGTTTCGGTAAACAGGAAAATCAGTCATCACAAGGAGTATCCAAATCGGGGGCAAATACGGGGGGCGGGGCGCGGGGGTTGGCGGGTTCTGGCGGACTGGTTCTGGTATGATGAGCCTTCGCGCTTCTGCTATAACGTTCTATAACGTCACTGAGCATGCAAAGTTGCGCCATGGTGCGACGATCGTCCCTGCGCGCGCCTCCCGCCGCCCACTCACAGGATATTCAATCGCCGATGGTCTCTCTCTCGCCGCCGCCGCTGCCCCGCAAAACGCCCATCGACGCCACGCTGCTGGAAGATATTCTCCTGCCGCAGGTCAATAAGCCGGGGCGCTATCTGGGTCTGGAGCAAGGCGCCTTCCGCAAGCCATTTGATCAGGCGCAGGCGACCATGGCCTTCGCCTTCCCGGATATTTACGAAATCGGGCTGTCAAACTACGGCATGAAGCTGCTTTATAGCGTGGTAAACGCGCGCGAAGGGCTCCTGTGCGATCGCGTCTACGCCCCCGCCGACGATATGAAAGCCGCGCTGGCCACCACGCAAACGCCCCTGTTTGGCGTTGAAAGCCGCGTGCCCTTGCGAGACTTTGACCTGCTGGCGTTCTCGCTGCAATACGAACTGAACGCCACGTCGATACTCGGCATGCTGGAATCGGCGCAGATTCCCTTCCGCGCTGCCGACCGTCCGACGCTGGACTGGCCGCTGTTAATGGCGGGCGGCCCCGGCTGCGGGAATCCGATGCCGATGGCGGCGTTTTTCGACGCCTTTATCCTCGGCGACGGCGAAGAGGTATTGGTGGAGATTCTCGATGTCATTCGCGATGGAAAAGCGCGCGGCCTTGACAAGCCGGCCTTGCTGGCTGAGCTTGGCGCTCTGCGCGGGGTGTTTCTCCCCGGACAGACGACACGCGCAGAAAAGCGTCTGGTGGATATCGCCGCATTTGATGTCGAGCTGGCCCCGCTGATTCCTGCTGTGGCCGCCGTTCACGACCGCATCGTGGTGGAAGCCCGGCGCGGCTGCGATCGGATGTGTCGCTTTTGCCAGCCCTGTTTCATCAACCTGCCCGTGCGCGAGCAAAGTATCGAAACCATCCAGAAAAAGGCGCTTTCGGAACTCGCGCAGACGGGGTACGACGAATGCTCGCTGCTGTCGCTCTCAATTGCCGATTACTCGCAGTTTCGCGCGCTGGCGATCGAGGTTGCCGAGACGCTGGCTGAGCATCAGGTATCGCTGTCGCTGCCGAGCCAGCGCGCGGACCGCTTTAGCCTCGATGTCGCGCAGGCCGTACAAAGCGTCCGCAAAAGCACGCTGACCTTCGCCCCGGAAGCTGGCACGGCGCGCCTGCGAGACGTCATCAACAAGAATCTTACTGACGATGAGATTCTCAACGCGGTGACGACGGCCTACGAAGCGGGCTGGAACAAGGTGAAGCTGTATTTCATGATCGGCCTGCCGACCGAGACTCAGGCGGATCTGGATGGCATCGTGGATATGGTGCAGCGCCTCAAGCTCGCCTGCAAGGCCATTCAGCGCGATCCGGCGCGATCGATTCGGCATCATCTGGATATTAACCTGACGTTTTCTAACTTCGTGCCCAAGCCGCACACGCCGTTTCAATGGGTTCCCCAAGCCTCCATGCCGGAGTTGCGCGAGAAAATCGCCTACCTGCGCCAGGCCTTTGGCAAAACGCCGGGCTTGAAGTTAAGCTTCACGGATCCCGAACTCAGCAAGCTGGAAGCCGTCATCGCCAAGGGCGACGAGCGCTTGGCCGATGTCATTGAGGGCGCCTATCAACGCGGCGCTTATCTCGACGCATGGGATTCCGTCGGATTCGCCAAGTGGTTCGCCGCCATGCAGGCGTGCGGCATCGATCCCGAAGCCGCCACGCGCGAGCGGCTCATCACCCCCGGAGAAGCGCTGCCGTGGGATGCGATTGACATGGGGCTTGACGCTGCCTGGCTCAAAAGCGAATACGAGCGGGCAATGGCAGCAGCCAGTACCACGCCGTGCTTTGAGACGTGCAGTTCCTGTGGCGTGTGCCCGACCTTTGCGACCTGGCCCTCGTTTGCGGCGGCCCCGCCCTCGCTAACGCCGTCGGCGCCCGGAGAGCCGCGCCGTCTGCGCGCGCGCCCGACCCAGCGCTCAGAGGCGATGACGCGCCCTCCCGCCTTCAAGCTTCGCCTGACCATTGAAAAACGCGGCGCGCTTCGCTTTATCTCGCATCTGGATTGGCTGCGGCTGTTGCATCGGGCTGTGTTGGGCGCAGGCCTGCCGGTGGCGTATAGTCAGGGATTCAATCCAAAACCGCGCCTGTCGTTCAGCCCCGCGCTACCGATGTTTTGCGAAGCGCTGGCCGAATACGTCGATATTGATCTGGTGGAGGCCATCGAAGACGCGCTCGGCCCCTTGAACGCGCGTCTCCCCGAAGGCGGCAAGGCGCTGGCCCAGACGCTGCTACCTGCGCATTCGCCCGGCGTCGAGCCGAGCATCCGCCGCTGGAACTACACTGCCCGGTGGACTTGTCAGGACGACGATCAACGGGTTAAAATACAGGAACGAGTCAGATATCTGGCGGCCCAGCGGACGCTGCCCATCGAACGGAAACGCTCCGGCAAGACCGGCTCATCTTCGGAAATTCTCGATTTGGCCCCGCATCTTGCTTCACTGGACGTCAGCGCCACTGACCCTCATGTACAGGTTTCTTTCAGCTTCTCCAGCCCCCCGGCGGAAAAGCGCACCTACATCAAGCCCGTATGGCTCTTGAACCTGATTGACCCGGACGCCCGCTGGGCGCTTACCCGGACATCCATAGAGCTGTAATCACGCGCTTCCTTGGGGGAAACCTGCATCAGACGGTTAGGCGCGCCGTGTCTGTCTCGTTGCCAGTTTTATCTCGCCGTGAAAGGGCGTTCCCCCGGTGCAGGCGGTTCCCATCAGCTTTTGTAACCCAATCGTTTTACGCGCGCGCGCCAAGCGCCCGGCAGCCGCTTGCGTCGCGCGAGTTTTACCCGATGATTCGCTTCATGCGTCTGGCATGGGGCTTTTTCGCATTGACAGAAGCAAATCGTAAGCCACGCTTAACTGATAAGGATTTTTCTCATGACCAAACGTAAAGTCATTGTCTCCGAGCGCGATAACATCGCAGCGCTCTTTGAAGACGATCGGGCCGTTGAATTTCTGATTCACCGAGGCGATATGCTCTTGGGCGACGTGTATCTGTGCACGGTCGAAAACGTTTTGCCCAGTATCGACGCGGCGTTCGTTAACGTCGGCGGCGAAAAGATGGGGTTTCTGCACTCCAGCGACGCGCAGGGGCGCGGCGATCTGACCGAGCGTCTGAAGCCCAAGCAAAAACTCGTCGTACAGGTGATGAAAGAACCCACCGGCCATAAAGGGCCGCGCGTGACCACCAACATCAGCCTGCCGGGGCGTTTTCTGGTGTTGATGCCGGAATCCAAGGGAATCAGTATCAGCCGCAAGATTGACGCCCAAAAAGAACGCTCGCGCCTGAAAGCCATTGTGAGTATGGTCAAACCACATGGCGTGGGCGTGATCATTCGCACCGAAGCGAATAATCAGAAAGAATCCGACATTCAGGAAGACTTTGAAACCCTGCTGGAGCGCTGGCAAAATATCGCAGCCGCCGCCGACACGTCGTCGCCGCCCTCGTTACTGTATCGCGATCAGGATTTGCTGTATCGCGTGATTCGCGAAGTCGTCACCGAGGACGTGACTGAAATCATCGTGGATACCGCCTTTGGCCAGCAACGGGCGCAACAGTTGCTGCAAAACTGGAATCTCGATAAAAACATCAAGGTCACGCTGCACGCCGGCGCGCAATCGATTCTGGTCGGGACTGGCGTGGATCGCGAAATCAAGCTGGCGCTGAATACCAAAGTCCCCCTGCCCTGTGGGGGGTATCTCTATGTACAGCCGACAGAGGCGCTGACCGTCATCGATGTTAACAGCGGCAAGTTTACCAGTTTGAAATCGCAGGCTGAGACCATTCGCCTGACCAATCTGGAAGCCTGTACGGAGATCGCCCGTCAACTGCGTCTGCGCAATATCGGCGGGATGATTGTCGTGGATTTCATTGATATGGAGTCGCGCGCCGATCAGCTCAGCATTCTCGAAGCGTTTGAAAACGAGCTGGCGCCGGATAAATCCAAGCCGCAGATGGGCCAACTGACCGATCTCGGCCTTGTGGAAATGACGCGTCATCGCCAGGGCCAGTCCTTGAGCGAGATTTTCTCGCATCACTGCTCGGCGTGCGATGGCACGGGACACGCGGTAGAGTCGTTTGGCTGGTCGCCGCCTAACGTCGAAGGCGACCCGCGCCTTCAGAGCAGATTCCAGCGCGGCGGACAGGGTCGCAACAACGGGCCGCGCGGTCGCGATCGCGGACCCAGACCGCCTGCCGCTTCTAATGCCACGGTGACGCCAGGCGATCGCGCGCCTCGTTTTCCGCTGAACGGCCCTGCGCCGGATGCCTCGCCTGCAACAGGCGCGGCGCCAGGCGCGCCCGCTTCTCAACAACGCGGCATGGGGCCTCGTCCCGGCAGCGGTGGCGCGCCCGGAGCCCCTCAGGGAGGGCGTCCCGACTCGCGACGCCCCAGCGATTTCTTTGCGCTGGAAGAACGACTGCGGGAGCGTATTTTTGTGGAGCTGGGCGTCCGTTTCGCCTATGTGGCCAAATTCTCCAGTACGCCGCCGCAGGCCAATTTCCATCTGTCCCGTATGAATCCGCGGGCTAATGACATTCAGACGCTGGTTCGGACGATTGAAACCGTCGGTCCGGGCGAATACGCGCAATCGCGCCTGATGGACGACGAGGACGGCAACGGCGACTCGCCTCAGGATGATCGCGCCGCCGCCGGCGAGGAACGAGCGGAACGCTCGATGACCTCGGATGAAGGCGCTTTCGGCGATCTGGACGTGGATGATCTGGGGCCTGAGGCGTCTTCGCCAGCCTCTCAAGAGTCTCAAGACGCATCTGACGAGTTGTCCCCTGTAGAAGAGGACGATGAGGAGGCGCCGCGATCGTCGACGCGCTCTCGCCTGCTGAAGGAGTCGCTTGTCAAAGATGACGAGGACTGGTCCGCCCTGCATCAGCGCAACCTTGAGCAGGTCGACGCTTCTGATGATGACGATGAGGACGAGCGCGATGACCGCGACGACGCGAGAATCGCCCCGCCGGATGCGTCCGAAGAAGACGAGACCGAGGCCGAAGACAAGCCCAAGCGTCGTCGCGGGCGTCCGCCCAAACGCGCTAAAATCACGGTGGACAGCCGGGATTAACGTCATCAGGCATTGTTTTTTAGCGAGTTAAAGGAGATTTTTCCGCATGCATAAGAAAATTGCCGTTATCGGGGCCGGAAACGTCGGCGCGTCGCTCTCGCAACGTCTTGCCGAAGCCGAATTGGCCAAAACCGTCGTGATGATTGACATCGTGGAAGGCGTTCCGCAAGGCAAGGCGCTGGATATCCTCCAGGCCGGACCGGTTTACGGTTACGATTCGCGCGTTATCGGCAGCAATGACTACAGCGCGCTGGACGGCGCCAGTATCGTGGCCATCACGGCTGGTATGCCTCGCAAGCCCGGCATGAGTCGCGATGATCTGCTGGAAGTCAACGCCAAAATCATGACCGACGTCTGCACGCAGGTAAAGCGCTATGCGCCGGACGCCATCGTCATTGTCGTCTCCAATCCGCTGGACGCCATGTGTCACGTCGCCCTGAAGGCCACGGGTTTTCCGCATCAGCGCGTGCTGGGGATGGCAGGCGTGCTGGATACGTCGCGCTTCCGCACGTTTATCGCCGAAGCGTTGAACGTCTGCGTCGAGCAGGTGCAAGCCTTTGTGCTGGGCGGCCACGGCGATTCGATGGTCCCGCTGGTGCGCTACACGACCGTCGCCGGGATTCCCTTGACGGCGTTGATGCCCGCCGATCAGATCGAGCAGATCGTCACGCGCGCGCGCAACGGCGGCGCCGAGATCGTCAGCCTGCTGAAAACCGGCTCGGCTTACTACGCCCCCAGCGCCTCGGTGGTCGAAATGATTGAAGCCATCGTCAAAGACAAAAATAAAATCCTGCCGTCGGCTGTGTATCTCACCGGCCAGTATGGCGTGCGGGATCTGTACGTCGGCGTACCGGTCAAGCTCGGCGCCAACGGCATTGAGCAGGTGATGGAAATCGAGCTGAGCGCCGAAGAGCGTCAGATGCTCGAGATTTCCATTCAGGACGTCGCCGCCAATGTCGAAAAACTCAATAGCAAAGTCCCCGCCTAGGCAGGGGCGCTAAAATCCGGTTTAAAGCGCCGTCATGGCCCGCGCGGTTTTGCCCGCGTCCGGCGATGGCGGCGTTACCTTAAATAGGCGTAATCGAATGCCGATTCGTCTGCTAGCGAGGCCCAGTCGAGTAGCTCGCGCTGCGCTTGCTGCAGCTTGGCGAAATTTACCCACGACGCGCGTTGCCCCGGATCGGGCGTTGGGCAGTGTGGGGTCATCAGGGGGCGATTGGGAGGGGCGTCCATCAGCGAGACTCTTTCTGTGGCGTAGGGCTTGAACTCTGTATCCGTTGAGGATTTTTAATTTTAAAAAACAGTTATATATCTATTAAAAATAAAAAAGATATAAAATTGCGTTTTTGTTACATCCTGTTATTGAAAGTGTCGCCAGGTTTTATCAAAAGACAACGCTTCCCACTGAGCGCCGTTGCGCGGCAGCCAGACGGCCTCGGGCGCGCCTTCGCGTACGCGTCCTATAACGGTAAAACCCTTGGGCAGAAAGGCCGTCACCGGGACCGTCGCAATCAGTTCAAAGTCTTCTCCTCCGTACAGGGCCAGCTCAGCGGCAGAGCGCCCATGTCCGTCGGCAAATTGGCTGACTTGCGGATGCATGGGCAGCCATTCTTCAGCCAGTTCCAGACGAACGCCGCTGGCGGCGGCGATTTTCAATGCGGCGTCAGCCAGTCCGTCGCTGGAGTCCATCAGGCTATAGCGCGAGAACAGTCGCGAGAGTTTTAGCGCTTCGCTCTGGCGCGGCGTTGGTCGCAGGTGCGCCAGACGACAGGCCTCATAACCGGCGATATCGCGTTGAAAGGCCTGCAAGCCGACAGCGCTCATCCCGTGGAATCCGGTGCAGATCACCGCGTCGCCCGGCATGGCTTGCGAGCGTCTGCCCAGCGTGTGCTCGATCGGCAATTCTCCGACAGCGGCGACGTTGATGATTAGCTGATCCGCGCCAACAGTATCCCCGCCGATGACCCGGCCGCCGAACTGTCGGCAGATCGTCGCCAGTGAGGCGTAAAATGGTTCCAGAAAGCGCGCGTCGTCTGCTTCCGTAAGGCCCAGCGATACCAGCAGATAAGTCAGCCGTCCGCCCATCGCGGCAATATCGCTGATGTTGACCGCAGCGGCCTTCCACGCGATATCGGCGGGCGAAGACCATCGGCGATCGAAATGCCGGCCTTCTACGAGCAGATCGGTGGTGTAAATGCGCCGGTCGTTTGGATCGAAGAACGCGTCATCGTCCAGCGCCAACCCTTGTGCGCGCGGATCGCGTCCCGCGTTGAGCGTCGCCTCAATGCAGGCGATTCGGTCGCGTTCATTCACGGCGTCGGGCCCAATATGCCTACAAAAAAACACAGCGGCGCCCGTTTCCGGGAACGCCGCGTCCATATGATAGCATTAATGGAGAGAAGGAGAGCAATTAGGCGAAAGCGATATCGCGAGCTTGGCCATATCCGCCGAACACAGGCGCGGAATAATTGGCTGGCTGTAATTTTTGAGCGCCGAGAGTATAGCAATTGCCAGCGACAGCGTTTTCAAAGCTTTTGTCATTCAGGCCGCCGTCGGCGCCCTGGAATCGGGGCGTTTGCTGAGGCTGCGAAACCCGACCGGGGGACGCAACGCCTGGCATTGCCACCATCGAGGAGGCGAAGGGGTTATTGCCGTATATTTTATCAATAGACGCCATTTTAACCACTCCAGACTCGCTCAATCAGCGCTTACAGATGAATAAAACCCGAGTTCGGGGGGAAGTTGTTAGCCACAGGCCTTTCTTAGCGATGATTTAATGTTTGGATCCAGAGGATATCTCAGGATGTCTTTTTATGTCACGGATTTGCGCCGCTATGGCGTGTGGCGTGAAGGTGACTTCTCGAGAAGCGCTCCCGTTCCGAACCGAATCCTGTGTTTTGAAGGGGTTTTCAACCCTCAGGATGCGTTTTGTAGCGTCCCGGTGCGGGTGTTCGCTTCTGAAGGTAAGATTTGGGCTTGAAACGTTCGCCTTAATCACGGCGACATCAAAGATTAGCCGCTGCCATCGCGCTGACAGCGGGTCAATCATGTTAGCGCTGCCGTTACGCAGTCGCGAGGATCCTCTCAATAGGGGAACCGTCCTGAAATGGAGCAAACAGGTTACAGCGTTCCTCACAGAATGAAGCGCATCAGAAAACGCGCCCATTGGATGGAAATCTAAAACCCTGTGCCCGTGCGACAAACGAGGATTGTTATTAAGAAGTATAAATCGAAGCGTTTATGAATGCTCGCATGTTGGCATGAAACCTATGTCTGGCAAGGTTGGTTTGTTGGAACTCGGACGGGTTAAAGTTTTCCACGCGGCTGCCGAAATGTTAAGCGGAAGCCTGTGCTGGAGTTGATGGCTCGCACGTATACACAAGCCTCCGCCCGTGAGAGTTGGTAAGCCTTAGGAGTATTGCGCACATGAAGATGAGAAAGCAGCAAAAGGGTCAAGGCGTTATTGAATACGCCGGCGCGCTGGTTATCGCCGCCGTTCTGGTCGCCGCCGTTCTGGCGATTGGACCGGATGGCATCGGTAACCTGTTTAACCAGATTATGGATTCGGTTCAATCGTTCTTCACGGGCCAATTGCCTACGTAAGCCACGGCTGAGCCTTTTAACCGCTTTCAGCAGCGCGGCGATCGCAACGATCCCGCGCTTGCTGGCTACGCGATTCGCATAAGAGACGGATAGCGCCTATGAACGTTCGTGTCTGCCATCGCTTTTGTTCGCCCCTGCGCCTTCGCGGGCGCTCTCGCGGCCAGGCCATGATTGAAATGACGGCCAATATCATTATGTTTGTTCTGATGATTACGGTTGTCGCCAGCATGAGCGCGTATTTATACGTGCAGCAGGCCATCGTCACCGCCGCGCGGGAAGGCGCGCGCATCGGCTCGCTGAATCAGGAAATCGGCGCGCCCGCTACCAGCGCTGCGGGCGTGGATGCGGTTAAAACCTATGTGGTTTCGATGGTTCAGCGCACCACCGGGCTGATCGTCATGCCGGACGATATCGATGTCACGCCGCCGGACCCGGCGCTGCCCGTCGGCGAACGAAGCGTGGAAGTCGTCCTGGATTTCTCGATTACGAATCCGCTGCCGGTAGAGCCGCTATTGGCGGCCTTTAGCGGCGGGAATTCCTATAATCTGGGACAGATTCCCATTCATGCCGAAGCCACGATGCGCTACGAAGAATAGAATTAACGCCAGGAAACGGAACGCGCGCGCCTAAGCCGCTGCCGGCGCGTTCGGCGCGTCATCTGCGGGGAATCGCAAGCCGGTTTTTGGCGGCTTTTGATAAGGCGTCAGCGTGGGGTCCTCTCGAAACGCTTTGACCAGCGGATTGTCTTTACCCCACAGTCCGGCCATTACATCCGTAATGTGATCCACCGGCGTAATGCTGACGGCGCTCTTGACGCTCTCGGGCACGTCCACCAGATGCGGCGCATTGGCCCGCGGGATGAAATACCGCTGCACGCCCTGCTGGAACGAGCCGGTAATCTTCTCGCGCACGCCGCCGATGATGCCCACGTTGCCGCGCAGGTCCATGGTCCCTGTCATGGCAAAATCGCCCGGCACCGGCAAGCCGGTCAGCGCGCTGATCAGGGCAATGGCCTGAATGGCGCCGGCGCTCGGCCCGTCCATAGGAGACCCCGGAGAGGCCTTACTGGTATTCACCAAAAGCCTTTTGCAGTCATAGAGGCGGGCCGCCTGCTGCACAGCCGGATCATCGCTTTCGCGCCAGTAGCGCTGGATCTTGTCGAAGTGGTTCTGCACAAAATTAAAGCCAATCTGAGCAGAATCCACGTTCGTGCCTTGCATGCCGCCGGTGGATTCGGCGAGTGTTAACAGTTGGGCTCCCGTACGAGTGGTTTTTGTGGATCCGGTTTTGCCGGAAGATTCTGGCACAACGTCCACGTAATACCCCATGGCGCCCCCGCCGCCGCCGGATTGATAATAGAGTACGTTCACATGCCCGATCTTGGGCGCGGGATCGAGCCGGGACGTCGAATGACCGTATTTTTGATCCAGATACTGCGGTAAATCCGCGGGTTGAATCGTGGGGAAATCGCTTGCGACGTAGGGGCGGCCCTCGACCGCGCGCAAATGTCGCGCGACGTTTTGCGCAATGGTGTCGATGAGGCGATCAAGACCGCGCACGCCCCCGTCGCCGTGGCCGTATTCTGCGATCAGGGCTTCGCGCGTGGCCTGTGGCAGCGTAAAAGGCTCGCCGCTTACCGAAGGGTCGAGCAGCCCTTTCTGTTGCAGGGTTTCGCGGTCCAGCCCGTTGCGCGTGCGCGCGCGGGGCAGGATATGGGTTTCCAGCATGGTGAGTTTTTCGTTGGGCAGATAGCCGTTAATCGGAATAATCTTCATCCGGTCGCGCAGCGGGCCGGGGATCTTTTCAAGATCGTTGGCCGTACAGGCGAACAGGACCTTCGAGAGGTCAACGTCTACGCCATCGAGAAAGTGGTCGTTAAAATGGCGATTCTGGTCGGGATCCAGGACGGAGAGTAAGGCCGCGGCGGGGTTGCCGTGGTGAGAAGATTCGCCCATTTTGTCGATCTCATCCAGTAGAAACACGGGGTTATCGACCCCGGTGCGGATGAGTTCCGATACGATGCCGCCTGCCTTGGCGCCCATGTAATACCGTTGCAGCCCGCGAATATCGTCTTCTTTGTGCACGCCGCCCAGCGATAATTTGGCCATCGGGCGACCCATGGCTTCGGCCAGAGAACGAACCAGCGTGCTTTTACCGGCGCCCGGGGGGCCGACAAAGCACAGGATTTCAGGGCGGCGCTTGTCCTTTGGGACGCCCAGCGCATCCAGATGCTGCTCTTTCATCAAGTATCGCAGGACCATGTCCTTGGGCTGTTTCATATCCCAATGGTCGCGGTCGAGAATCTCACTCGCCTGCGCCTCGCTTAATTTCGCTGGCGTAACCGATCGCGTCGGAAGCCTGAAAAAAGTCGTCAGGGTCTTTTCGATCATTCCCATACCCGGGTCCGCCGGATTACCGCTGTGGAGCTCTTCTATCCAGCCGCGGACGACGGCTTCGTTTTGCGGGGTAATGTTTCCGGCGCGTTTAAGCGCATCGAGGCGCTGCTCGAACTGGGCAATTTTAGACGGCGCGTTTTGCTGGCGCACCGCATGCTGGTAGTTTGCGTCGAGAATAAACCGCCCCTTCTCATCATCTGAGAGCGTATTGTCTGGGGATGCCTGTTCAGACCCGGATTGAGACGGCGTTCTGACAGGACGGTTCTCCGGGTCGACGCTCGCTTCCGGCAATGCGCTGAGGGCGTCTCGCAGCCCTTTCAGCCGATGCGCAACCTCTTTGACGATTGCGGGCGCTTTGGGATCTTCGGCGCAATCGTTCAGGACCGTGAGATAGTTGCCCAGCGTCTGCTCGCGCATGTTAGGCGTCTGGCGCAAAAAGGCCGTTAGCGTCTGCTTGAGCGGCATGTCCAGCTCGCCGGCCTGTTCCGTCGACCCATTGAATTCCGGCGCGGCGCCGTTGCCCGCAGGCGAGGGCTGGGGCTTGTCGGATGAGAGCAGATAGCCCACCAGCAGCGCCGCAGGCAGCGTAATCAATCCAAGCGGCGTCATAGGCGGAATCAAGGCGATGGCGCCCACCATGGCCCAGACAATCGGATTATTCAGCGGCGTCCATTGCCGGGGATCCATGAAGTTATGAAGCTTGCGGGTCCAGCGGTTTTCACTCTGAGTTGCGCCGCCTGAGGCAGACGAACTCTCAGGAGACGGCTCTGGCATCGGGCTGCCTTCGGGGACAGCCGATTTTTCCTGGAGAGACGGCCACCAGGCCCGATGCAGGTGATCTTCAATGATGCGCGCGGCGTGCAGGAATGAAATCGGCTTGCGACGCGCTTCCGGGGTCAGGAAATCAGAGAAGACCTGATAAAACGGCGCTTCCACGGGAGTCGCCTGGTCAACGATGCCTTCAATCGAGTCGCCCGACTTTCTCTGACTGGCCAACTGGTTGGCGACGCCATACAGAAGCGCCGGAATCCCCGAGTGGAAGGCCTCAAAATCCATCGGCGCCTTAATATCGTGCATATAGCGCTGCATCTGCTGCTGAGTGCGCGCGGATTCCCATGGCCCTGAGAACGTCAGCGGATTGAGTCGCCCGGCGATTTCGCGAGACGACATCACGTCATTTTCCGCCGGCAGGGGCGACTTGTCGAAAGACGCGTCGCTGGCGCCAAAGCGAACCGTATCCATCGGCGCCGATAATCCAGATGCTGAGCGCTCGCGTTGAGCGCCGAAGCGAAGCGCCGGCGGCGTGATCTGAGTAGAGAGCGCGGAGAAAGAGACAGGCCGAAAATCCATCGCGGGGGAATCCTGCGTTAAGCGTGCTTGCCATGACATTACGCGTTGCCCGGAAGAACACGCCTCAAGCGCGATTGTTGCCATGACACGAAGAAATATAAAGCAGAGAGGGCGATTTTCTTCCCCTTTGTCTCTTGCCAGAATGCCCTGCCCCCGCTGGGGGAGATTCGTCGTCGGGCGCCGTGGGGGTGGTGCAGACGGTCATGGAAATTTCCTCTATCCGGTGGATGAAGCTCATGGCGTCAAAGGATACGGTGAGAGTGTGGGTTTTGTGTGACACGAATGCGCCGGTGCGCAACTCGTCCTAAGGGAAAGCAAGAGAGACGTTCATGAACCATCTGGAGATGGCGCTGTCGCGCATTGGACAGATTGAACGCCAGATAGGAGTCCGGCGACCCGAAACGCCGCCGTCGGACGCCTCGGGCGCCGATTTTTCGCGCGCGCTGAACGCCAGGCTTCAAACGCTTCCCCCCGCAGCCGGGCAAGCCGCAAGCGCCGGACCAGACGAGATTAATGCCCTGATTCAGCAGGCCAGCCAACGCGAAGGGCTCGATCCCAGCCTGGTCAAAGCCGTTGTTCAGGCGGAATCCGGTATGAATCCGCGCGCGGTGTCTTCGGTCGGCGCTCAGGGGCTGATGCAGCTGATGCCCGCAACCGCTCGTGAGATGGGCGTCAGCGACCCTTTCGATCCTGCCCAGAATATTGCGGGCGGAACCCGCTATCTCAAGGGGCTGGTAGAGAAATATCAGAGCGCGCCGTTAGCGGTGGCGGCTTATAACGCCGGGCCCGGCGCGGTCGATCGCCATCATGGCGTGCCGCCTTACGCAGAAACGCGCGGGTACGTCAGCCGCGTGATGTCGCTGCAACGCCAGTACGCGCAAAACGAGGTCGCCCTCCATGATTAAAGGCTTGTATACCGCCGCAGCGGGCATGTTGTCGGCCTCGATGGGAATGGACACGCTCGCCAATAACCTGGCCAACGTCAACACGACAGGCTTCAAGAAGAACGGCGTCAATTACAAAAGCTTCCCCGACATGCTGATTCAAAAAGTGGATCAGCAGGGCGCCAAATCGATCGGAACCATCACCACCGGCGCGCAAACTTACGGCACGGCGATTAATTTTACGCAGGGCGCAATTTATCACTCGGGCAATCCCCTGGATATGGCCATTCAGGGTGATGGCTTTTTTACCGTACAGGACGGCAAAGGGCAGACGTTCTATACGCGCAACGGTCATTTCGTCGCTAACGCGGAAGGCGATCTCATCACGCTGGACGGCATGAAAGTGCTGGGTGAAGACGACCGCCCCATTCGCCTGCCGATGGACGGTCAAGAAGTCCATATCAACGAGAACGCCTCGGTTACCAGCGGCGCCACGGCCTTGGGGACCCTCAAAATCACGCGCTTCGACAATAACGCTGCGCTGGAAAAGCAGGGCGATACGCTGTTCCGCAAAACCGCTTCTGCAAGCGTTCATGTCCCTAAAACGGCAGATGAACCGCTGGGGTATCAAGTCTTTCAAGGGTCTGTTGAGACCGGAAACGTCAATGTGATTGGCGAACTGGTCAACAACATCACCGGTATGCGGCTGTACGAGTCGCTGGAGAAATCCATCCAGATGCAAAACCAGACGCTGACCAAAGCCGTCAACGACATCGGTCGCGTTCGATAAGCCCTCCCCTTAACCCCGGAGCCTTCCGCCATGATGCGATCCCTTTATACGTCCGCCACCGGCGCGCAGTCGCAGCAATTTAACATTGACGTCATCGCCAACAACGTGGCCAACGTCAACACCACTGGCTATAAAAAGGTCCGGGCGGAGTTTCAGGATCTCCTCAGCCAGACGTTCCAGTCGCCCGGCGCGTTGACGCCGCAAGGGACTTATGATCCGGTAGGCGTGCAAGTGGGCCTGGGCGTCGGGGTTTCGGCCACGCAACGCGTTTTTCTGCCGGGTTCGGTGGCGCAGACGGGCAACCCGCTCGATCTGGCCATTCAGGGCGATGGCTTCTTTCAAGTGCAGCTTCCCAGCGGCGAAGTCGGCTATAGCCGCGACGGGACGTTCAAGCGCGACGCCAACGGCCAGCTTGTTACGTCGGACGGCTATATGCTGCAACCCAGCATTACCATTCCGCCGGACGCCAGCGAAGTCGTGATTGCGCTGGACGGCAACGTGTTCGTGCGCCAGTCGGGCTCGCAAACCCTGAATCAGGTTGGACAGATTCAACTGGCGAAGTTCTCCAACCCGGCAGGTCTTGAAAGCATCGGACGCAATATTTTTCGCGAGACGCCCGGATCGGGCAACGCGCTGCAAGGCACCGCCGGACAGGGACAATTTGGCAACACCAGCATTAATCAGGGATTTCTGGAAAATTCCAACGTGCAAATCGTCGAAGAACTCATCAACCTGATTACCGCCCAGCGCGCCTTTGAGGCGAACTCGCAGGTTATGCGCGCCTCTGACGAAGTGCTGAAGAACGTCAATAACATTGTGTAAGGCTTTAGGGAGACTTACGTTGACGCGTTTGACAGACTTTTTATCGACCCGCCGCTTGAGCGCTATTGTGAGCGTTTTGGCGTCGCTGGCGATTGTCGTGGGCGTTTCTCAGGCGGCGACGCTTTCTCCCAGGGCGCTGCAAGAGGCGGTGATGCGCCACGTCGAGGGCGTGGCCGCCGATAAAGGCCTGGTTGCGCACGGCGAAACCCTGTCGGTCGAAACGCTTCCTGTTGCGCGCCGCGCCATTGACTTCCCCAGCGTGGCATCTGCCGATACGCTGGCGATTACCTGCGAATCCAGCTTAATGCAATACTTTGCGCCCCGCACGCTGATTCGCGCGCGGATTCAGGCCCCCGACGGCCAGGTGGTGGAAGTCGGCGTACCGGTGAAAATCTCACTCAGTAAAACCGTCTGGGTCGCAAAAAACCGCGTGATGGCTGGTCAGCGCCTCGCCGCGCAAGACTTCAAGGCGGAGCGCCGCGCGCTTACTGACAGCTTTGATCTCGCCGTCGGCGCCGAAATCCCGCTGGAGACGCTCGCCAGCCGTCTGGTGCTGCAACCCGGCCAAATTCTGCAAATAGGGCAGATCGTCAATCCGCCCGCCGTCCGACAAAACGAACCCGTGCGCGTCGTCGTGCGCGGATTGCCCGTCAAAGTCGCCCTCAAGGGCACCGCCATGAGCGACGGGCGTATCGGCGATCGCGTGCGCGTGCGGCAAAGCCTGAATCGCGCCCTGTTCTACACCGGCGTGGTCAAGGGCGATAACCTGGTGGAGGTGAATCTCTAAGATGAAGCCTTGCAATCGTCTGCTGCTCAATCATCTGGTACTCGCCTTGGGGCTCGCCTCGCTGATGGCGACCCCCGTCCTGACGGCCCATGGCGAATCGCTGTTTCGCGCCAGCGCCACGTACACGGCTCCGGCGATATTTACGCCCTCGTCGCTCTTCACCCAGCCGATTCCGCGCAGCGTGGGCGATCTGGTGACGATTCTGGTGGATGATAACGCCAATATGACCACCAATGCCTCGCTGGAGGTCAAGCGCAATCAGGCGGTTGGCGAAAATTCCTCGGGGCTGTTGAATCGGGTGATTCACCAGTTAGGCGTGCCGCAACGCATTGCATTTCCCGATTTAAACGGCTCTAACGCCAGTAATCAGCTTAAAAGCGAAGCCAAGGCCCTGCGCCAGAATCGCCTGACCGATACCATTACCTGTCAGGTCGTGCAAGTGCTGCCCAATGGCGCGTTAGTGGTTCAAGGCGCCAAAAGCGTCCTTATCAATAAAGACGAAACGCAGTTGCTGGTCACGGGCATCGTCAACCCGTATTACCTCGACGAGAATAACCGCATCGCGTCCAGTCAGGTTGGGAATTTCCGCGCGCAGGTGGGCGGTCGCGGCGTTATTACCCGTCAGCAGAACGACGGAATGCTGAACAAGCTCTTACAGCTCTTTAATTAGGGGATCGATGATGCATATCCGCGTTTGGACCTTACCCGATCTCTCCCGGATTCTGACGATTGTGATTCTGGCGATCGCCGTCCTGGCGTTGATGCTGATGCAGGCCGCCCTGACGCCGCCTCCGGCGCTGGCGGCGCAACTCAAGCTGAAAGACATCGCCCACGTCAAGGGCGTTCGAATTAATCAGGTCGTTGGCTACGGACTCGTGGTGGGCCTGCCGCGCACCGGCGATCAGAGCCGATCGACCGTCAACGCCGAATTTAACATGATTCGCAATATGGGATCGCGCATGGCGAGCCAGAACGACATCCGCAGCACCAACTCAGCCGCCGTCATCGTCACCGCCGTGATCCCGCCCTTTGCCAAAGAAGGCGAGCAGATTGACGTAATGGTTTCCTCTATGGCTGACGCCAAAAGTCTGGAAGGCGGCACGCTTGTTTCAACGCAATTGCTTGCCCCCAACGGCGAAATTATTGCCGTAGCGCAGGGTGCTGTTTCCACCGGCGGCACGTCCGCCGACGCGGGCGGCTCGTCCAAGCGTACGGCGATTGTTACCACCGGGCGCATCCCACGCGGGGCCATTGTCGAGCGGGAAATTGTGACGCCGGTCGGCGACGACGCCGGGCTGGATCTGGTGCTGAATCGCACCGACTTCACCATGGCCAACCGGGTGGCCGAAGCCGTGAGCAAACAACTGGCCCCGGCGCGCGCCGTCGATGGCAGTTCGGTTCGCGTGCAATTGCCTGAGCGTTTTCTGGACGATCGCATTCGCTTTATCGCCCAACTGGAAAACATTCATGTGCAATCGATCGATGAGATCGCAAAAGTCGTCGTCAACGAACGCACCGGCACGATCGTCATCGGCAACGGCGTGCGCTTGCTGCCCTCAGCGGTCGCCCACGGCGGAATTACGGTTTCCGTCAAAACCTCTAACGAAATTTCGCAGCCCGGCGCGCTCAGCCAGGGCGGACAAACCGCCGGCGTCACCAACAGCGAGATTAATATCGACAAACAGGCGGGCTCGTTGATCGAACTCAACGGCGGCGCCACGCTGGGCGATTTGGTTGCGGCGCTCAACGCCATCGGCGTGACGCCCAGCGATTTAATCTCGATTCTACAGGCGTTAAAAGCTTCCGGCAGTCTGGAAGCCGATCTGGAGATTATTTAGTAATGACCGCCGACATCCGCCCCGAAAACCAGTTGCTGCGCCTCCAGCGCGAATTTCTGGCGCCGCCTGACAAGCAGCGCGAAACGCTCAAAAAATCCGCCTTGCAGTTTGAGGGGATTTTTATGGAGCAGATGATGGCGGCCATGGACAAGACCATCGACCGCTCGCAATCGATGCTCAGCGGTGGATACGGCGAAGACGTCTTTCGCGGCATGTTGAACCAGCATCTGGGTCAAATGTCCGCAGAACGCCCCGGCGGCAGCGGATTTGGCCTGGCCCCGGTCATTTATCGCCAAATGGCCGCCGTGCTGGACGCCGAAAAAACGACGCCCTCGCTGAATCGCCCAGATCAGAAGCCAGATCAGAAGCCAGATCAGAAGCCAGATCAGAAGCCAGATCAGAAGCTGGATCAGAAGCTGGATCAAAAGGGTTAGAAACGCCCACGGGCAATCGGGAGTAGTGGGATGACGATTTCATCGGTTACAGGATCCGCCTCGCAGGCCGCCACGGTCGCCTCGTCGTCGATGCGCCTGCGTCTGCGTCAGACGCTCCCTATGCAGGAGCGCCCTCAGAACGCGCAAACCGCTGCGCCGTCTTCGCCTCAGGTCTGGAATCCGCCGCCGCTCTCTACAGAACGTCATCCGGAGCGCAATGCCCTTCAAAGCGAGGCGCTCGCCGGATCGGGCCGCGATCCCTCAGAAGCCTTGTTCCGCGAAGTGAGCGCGCTGGCCGAAACGCTCGGTTACGTCGGTCTGACCCGCACGGCGCTGTCACGCGCCATGGCGCAAGGCGGCAGCCTGCTGGCCGATTATCGCGCCTGAATCTTGTCCCGCTACAGGAGCCCTTCTCATGAATCCTTCTTTTTCGGACCCCACGCCGGTAGACGCGACGCCCGCCGCCGCGACGCCGCCCAACGCCGCCAATGTCCGCCGCTTTCTCGCCAAGCGTCTGACGCTGTATCGCCAGACGTCCGAACGTCTGGGCGTTAAGCAACGCGCATTAATTGACGGCGATATGCAACAACTGGAAGCCGTCGACGCGGATCTTCAGGCGCTTGACGCGCAGATTGCCGCGCTCGAAGCGGAACGCCGGGCAGAATTAAATCAATCCGGAGAAAATTCGCATACGCCGCTGTCGCAAACGCTGGCGCAGCTCCCCCCGCACGAAGCGCGACCCTTGAACGAGATGCGCCGCGAACTGCTGCGCGAGATAGAAAGCGCGCAACTGCGCCACGAACGCGTTCAATCGCTCTTGCAGACCTCTATCCAGTGGGTAAGCGGCACGATTGACGCCATTGCCCAGCGGTTGATTCCCGAAGGCGGGGCTTATGATCGCCGGGGGCAGCGTCCGGGGGCCGTTCGCGTTTCCGAACAGGCATCTACCATTCGCCGCGAAATATAGGCGTTTGCGCCGAAGAGAGGGGATTCTGGGATGATAACGCCCGCGTTTTTCGGATTCTACACCTCGCATCGCGCCTTGCTGGCGACGCAGATGGCGTTGAATACCGTCAATCACAACATTTCCAACTCCAACACGCCCGGCTACAGCCGTCAGCGTCTGAATCTCGAAGCCTTTGACGCTTACGCCAGCCCCGTTCAACTGGGGCAGGATCTCCGCTCGGGGCAAGTCGGCCAGGGCGTGCAGGTCGTCGACATCAAGCGGATTCGCGACGCGTTTATCGACATCCAGTACCGCGCAGAAAGCGGCATTCAGGGATATAACGCCAGCTTCCGCGACGCCTTGCAACAGCTGGAAGGCATCGCGGCTGAACCATCGAAATCGGCGATTAACGGCTCGATTCAAAAATTCTTCGACGCCGCGCAAGAACTCAGCATTAATCCACAAAGCCAGGCTGTGCGCGCAGATTTTATTCAGCACGCGGTGGATATTCTGACGGTCTTCCAGCAGGAAGCCAATCAGCTGGCAACGCTTCAACGCAATATGGTAGGCGACCCCGCCGTGCCGGGCAGCTTTACGACGAGTCAACTGGCCATTAACGTCACCGAAGTGAATAACAAGCTGGCCGAACTGGCGCGTTATAACCAGGAGATTCTGACCGTCAAGGCGTCCGGCGCATCGCCTAACGACCTGCTCGACAAACGCGATAATACGCTGGATGCGCTCTCCAAACTCGTGGATATCACCACGCAGGAGACCTCCAACGGACAGATGGCCGTCTCCATTGCCGGACAATTAATGGTGCGCGGCGGGACCGTGCTCGACACGCTGCAAGTCGTCGCCAACGCCGGACCCATCCCGGATCCCGAAAACGAACCGTCGTTGGTGCGCACGGCCGTCTCGGGCGTCGATATCCTGAATGCGCCGGTTAACGCCGTACAATACGGGGGCATCAAGGGCATTGTGGATGCGGCGGGCCGAAGCGCCACGCAATCCACCGTGCGCGGCATGCTGGAAGATATCGATAATCTGCTGGATACGCTCGCCTCGCAGGTCAACGCTCTGCAGACCACGGGCCGGGATCTCAACGGGAACGTACAGGCGGGCGAACCGCTGTTTAATCTGACAGCAGGCGCGGGACTCAATATTTTCCGTTATCGCGTTAATCCCAATATTATTCAGGATCCTTCTCTGGTTGCAGCGGCAGAAGGGCCGCCTAACCCGTTTCTGGGCGCGGGCGACGGGAGTAATGCGCTGGCCATGGCCCAACTGCGCGATGGCGCGTATGCGGCGCTGGGCAATACCAGCTTTGTTGAATTCTATAACGGCGTGGTGTCCAGTCTCGGGATTGACGCCCGCACCTTCGAAAACCGCAACGACAGTCAGGATTCCGTTGTCAAGGCGCTGGATCAGCGCCGTCAATCGGTTTCCGGGGTTAACGAGAGCGAGGAGCTTTCGGACCTGATTCGCTTCCAGCGCGCGTTTGAAGCCTCCTCCAAAACCATGCAGGTCTTCAATGAAGTGACGCAAACCATCCTGAATATGGTCAATTAGCTCTCATGACCCAGGCGCGCCGACTGTAAACCAAGAGGATTTCTCCCCATGAGTATTAATCGCATCTCAAATGGCTTTATGACCAGCCAGTCCGTCGGATTCATGAATCAAAACATGCTCTTGCTCTCGCGCCTGCAAGAGAAGCTGGCCTCTGGCAATAATATTAATCACCCTTCAGATGATCCGGTCGGCCTGACCAAAATTCTCGATTTAACCAACACCCTGTCGACCGATGAGCGCTACGCGCGCAATATCCAGGGCGCGCAATCCGAAACCCAGGTCGCCGATTCGGCGCTTTCGAGCATGACGGAACTGCTGCACCGGGCAAAAGATCTGGCGATTCAGGGCGCCAATGTGACGACCAGCCAAACCGGACGCAATGCGCTGGCGCAGGAAATTGACGGTATCATTAACCAGTTGGTGCAACTGGGTAATACCAGTATCGGCGGTAAATATATTTTCGGCGGCAAGCGCACCGACGCCCCTCCCTTCGACCGCCCGCCGGGAAGCGATGACATCAACTATAGCGGCAATTTACCCACCGATAACTGGCGCCGGACGATTGAAATCTCCAAAGGCGTCACAGTGGACGTGAATCTTAACGGCCAGTCGATTCTGGGCAACGTCCAGACGCTGGCCCCGGCGCCGCTTCCGCCAACGTTTTCGCCGGGATCGGGCGGGGTTTTCAAGACGCTGGTCGAACTTAAACTGGACTTACTCGGGGGCAATACCACTGAAATCCGTCAACGGCTCGACGAAATGGATGTCAATCTCGATCAGGTGCTGGCGCAACAGGCCACGGTCGGAGCGAGCGCCAATCGGCTGGATTTAACCGCCAAGCGTATCGAAGAGCGTCAGGGTATTCTGACCCAGCAATACGCGGATATTCAGAACATCGACGCCGCCAAATTAATCTCAGATCTCAACGCCATGGAAAACACCTTCCAGACCTCGCTTGGCGTGACCGCGCGGGTCTTGCAGCCCAGCCTGCTGAATTATCTGCGATAATCGCTTACGCGCGTTCTACTGGTCGTTAAATCAGCAGCATGCAGTCGCCATAGCTGTAGAAGCGATAGCTTTGAGCGATGGCCTCGTGATAGGCCGCCAGAATCCGATCCCGCCCGGCGAAGGCGCTGACGAGCATCAGCAGCGTGGTTTGCGGCAGATGAAAATTCGTCAGCATGGCATCGACCGTCTGAAACGTAAACCCCGGATGAATAAACAGCTCGCTCCAGCCCGCTTCGGCGACGATGCGGCCGCCATGGCGGCTTGCGACCGTCTCCAGGGTCTTGGTCACGGTGGTGCCAATGGCAACGACGCGGCCTCCCCGGGCGCGCGTCGCTTCAATCGCCTGTGCGGCTTGCGGAGAAACGTCGTAATGCTCGGGATCCATGCGATGTTGCGTAATATCGTCGCTGGTGACGTGACGAAACGTACCGCTGCTGACCGCCAGCGTGATCTCTGTTATCTCAACGCCGCGCGTTCTCAACGCGGCCAGCGTTTTTTCGGTGAAGTGCAGCCCGGCGGTGGGGGCCGCCTGCGCGCCGGGCGCCTTGGCGAAGATCGTCTGATAGGTCTGGGCGTCGGCGGCTTCCGCTTCGCGGCGCAGGTAAGGCGGAATCGGAATCTGGCCGACGCGGGCCATTAGCGCATACACGCCGGATTCTGTTTCAGAAGAAAATTCTTCGCCCAGATCGACGCGCACCCGTACGCGGCCTTCTTCAGCGCGGGAAACCACGGTCAACGTCGCGGCGCTGGCGTTCAGAACAATACGGGTTCCCGGCGCAAGCTTGCGCGCGGGCCGCGCCATCGCTTCCCAGACTAACGGATCCTCATTCCCCCCAGCCGGATGCAGCATCAGGACTTCCACGCGTCCGCTAAAGCCCTCGCGATGCCCGATTAGCCGCGACGGCAGCACGCGCGTATTATTGAGAACCACCAGATCGCCGGGCGCCAGCAACTGGGGCAGCTCCTCAAAACGTCGATGCGCCATTTCCCCGCTGGCGCGCCCCAGCGTCAGCATCCGGCTCTGATCGCGTTCAGGCAGCGGATAACGCGCAATCAGCGACTCGGGCAGCGGGTAGTCGTAAGCGCTGAGACGCAGGGTCCCGGCAGACGGCGACAAAGACATAAGGCGTCAGTTTTTACCGAAGCTGAGACGCGTCAGCGACGCTGTGCCGTCTATACGAATCAGTTTGCGACCAAACGTCAGGCGCTCGGCGCGGACCTGAAAGTCATCCTTGCCCAGACGTTCTATATCGATCGCCTTGTTCAGCTCTTTTTCGATGGTCCGCGAGACGTCCACCGGCAGGGCGGCCTGACTGGCGGTAACGGCGAGATCGCGAAACGCCAGCTTGCCGTTATTGACGCCCAGTTTGCCGTCGAGCTGCATAGGCGCGGCCACGGCCTGACCCACCACCACGGTGAGATTCATCTGCGCCGCATCCTTGCCGCGCAGAGTCAGCGACGGATTCGAAAGCGTCACCAGCTTCACGCCCGCCGTCTTCCTGGCAATGGCGTTTTCCAGCTTCTCGATGGTTTTGGGATTCGAGAAAAACGCGTTGAGATTGTCTTCGGATAAGGTCAGATGCACATCCGCCGTCACGGGCTGGGTGAGCAAAAAGCGCTGATGGTTCAGCAATTCCATCGGGTCAAACGAAAATCCGCGCGTCACCAGCGCCAGTTCGTCCACTTTCAGGTTATTGTCGAAGTAGCCCGACTGCATCGTGGCCCGCAGGCTGTTGAGCGCGCCGTTGCGGAAATCCACGCCCTGAGCCTCAAGTTTCAGCCGGCCGACCGAGCGCGAGGCGAAACGGGCGTCTTCGATATCCAGCGTAATCGCCTTGGCCGACGTGTTGGGCAGATCCACCATCGACGCGCTGCCCGCGTTCAGCGGGGTCACGCCCTCAGCGAAGACAAGACCCTGAAGGCAGAACAGGGCCGAAAGGGCGATGATCGACGCACGGCGGGGCGACAGAGTCAAACGAACGGTCATGGCAAATCTCCTCTTGGGGGCGGAACGAGACCGGGCAATGCGCCGGACAAGGCATCGGACGCTTGCGCCTGAATGGACAGGCCGGTATTGTACTGGAAGCGCGCGCATAAAACCAATCTGCGGGTCATTGGCCCTGAGGCGGCGCCAGTCCCAGCGATTGCAGAAACTTGGGGTCTTTGCGCCAATTCTTGCGGACTTTGACCGTCAGGCCGACAAACACCGGCCCGTCCATCAGCGATTCCAGATCCTGACGCGCCGCCGCGCCAATGGCTTTAATCATCGAACCGCCGGCCCCAATCAGAATGCCTTTTTGAGACGTCTGATCGACGACAAGGGTCGCGTCAATACGCGTGATATCCGCTGTTTCCTCGAAACGATCCAGGCACACGGCTACGCTGTGCGGAATCTCATCGCGCGTCAGCAGCAAAGCCTTCTCGCGGATGGTTTCGGCGGCCATCTCGCGCAGGCGCTGATCGGTCAGCGCGTCGGCGTCGTAGTAGCGCGGGCCTTCGGGCATCCAGCGCAACAGGCGATCGGCGATGCGATCGGTGCGCTTGCCCGTGTGAGCGGACACCATCAGCGCATCTACGGAATCCGGCCTGTCCGCGAACAGGCGCAGATAGGCCGCCCGTCGCGCCGCGCGCTGTTCTTCGGAGCCCTTGAGCAGGTCGCTCTTGTTCAGCAGCAGCAAGATCGGCTTGCCGGCCTTGAGCGCCTGTTCACACACCCATGCATCGCCTTTGCCCGGCGCCTGAGAGGCGTCAACCACCACGGCGATGGCGTCCGCGTCGGCCAGCGCGGCGCTCGCCTCATCGCAAAGATACTTGCCCAGGGAATCCAGCGGCTTGGAGAACCCCGGCGTATCCAGAAAAATTAACTGGCCCTTGTCCAGCGTCACCACGCCCTTGATGCGATGGCGCGTGGTTTGGGCCACCGGCGTCGCGATAGCGATTTTTTCGCCCACCAGACGATTCAACAGGGTGGACTTCCCCACGTTGGGCCGTCCGACCAGCGCGATAAACCCTGAGCGAAACTTCGCCAAGCGCCCGACCGCCTTTAGGAGACGGCCCCGGCGGGCGTCGCGTGGAGGGCTTCAAGATAGCGTTCCGCTTCCATGGCGGCCATGCAGCCGGTCCCCGCTGCGGTAATAGCTTGTCGGTACTTGTGATCGGCGACGTCGCCACAGGCGAATACGCCTTCGATTTCCGTACTGGCGGAACCCGGCGTGACCACGAGATAACCCGCCTGATCCAGCGTGAGCTTGCCCTGAAACAACTCGGTGTTGGGCTTATGCCCGATGGCGACAAAGACGCCCTGAGTAGCGACTTCGCGCTCTTCACCGCTCACCGTGTCGCGGATGCGGGCGGCATGCACGCCGTTTTCTTTTGAACCCAGAATATCGACGACCTGCGCGTTCCACAGAAAGTCAATTTTAGGGTTGCCCATGGCCCGATCGCGCATGATTTTACTCGCCCGCAGCTCGTCGCGCCGATGCACGACCGTCACGCGAGAACAGAAGCGGGTCAGAAAATTGGCTTCTTCCAGCGCCGTATCGCCGCCGCCAACGATCAGCACGTCTTTGCCGCGAAAGAAAAAGCCGTCGCAGGTCGCGCAGGCCGACACCCCATGGCCCATCAGCGCCTGTTCGGCGGGAATGCCGAGCCAGCGGGCGGAGGCGCCGGTGGCGATAATGAGCGCGTCGGCTTCGTAGCGGGCCTCGTCGGTTTGCACGACAAAGGGGCGGGCGCCCAGCTCGACGCTTTCCACGGTCTCATGGCGAATCACCGTTCCAAAGCGTTCGGCCTGGGCCTTGAACTTGTCCATCAGGTCCGGCCCCAGAATCCCTTCGGGGAAGCCGGGGAAGTTTTCAACATCGGTCGTAATCGTGAGCTGTCCGCCAGGCTGAAGTCCTGAAATCATCAGGGGCGCCAGATTCGCGCGCGCCGCATACAAAGCCGCCGTATACCCGGCAGGGCCCGAGCCAATGATAAGCACCTGATGACGAGAGGCCGACATGGCGAAAAACTCCTTTCGTGAGTGGATATAACCCGACGCCGCCCGAGCCGCCATCAAACGTCAGCAAGGGGCGAGAAAACGTCGCTGGAATCATAGCACGAGCCCGCGCGCCCTATCACGGGCGATGCGCGCATCGGGCGGTTACATCTCAAGTTTTCTTCTATAATGGTCGATAGGGATCATGCGAGAGTCATGCGTCTGTCTCCCACCGGATAACAGGCGCGTTTAAAGCAGGATAGGGTTCCGCGTGGACAGTTTTGTCGCTCGACAACCAATTTTTGATCAGGACCAGAACGTCTACGCCTACGAGCTTCTGTTTCGTACGGGGCTCGAAAACAAATTCCCGGACTTCGACCCGGATTCGGCCTCGTGCAACGTGATGATGGACGCCTTCATCATGCACAGCGTCAAGGGCGTCACCGAGGGCAAGCGCGCCTTTATCAATTTCTCTGAAACCTTGCTGCTGCACGATTTCGCCTTTTACCTGCCCGCCGATCAGGTGGTGGTGGAAGTGCTGGAAACAATCCCGCCTACGCCCGAGGCCTTGGCGGCGTGTCAGCGGCTGCGTGAACGCGGCTACGTCGTGGCGCTGGACGATTTCGTCCTGGACGAGCAGAATGCGGCGTTTCTCGACTGCTGCGACATCATCAAGGTCGATTACCGCCTGAGCGACGCCGCGCAGCGTCAGGAAATCATTCGGCGGACGGCGGGTAAAAATATCAAGCTGCTGGCCGAAAAGGTCGAAACGCTCGAAGAATTTCATCTGGCGCAGCAAGAGGGTTTTGTCTATTTTCAGGGTTATTTTTTCTGCAAGCCGGAAATCATCCAGGGCCGCCGCATGCCCGAATCGCGCCTGAGCAAGATGCAGCTCATCAAGGCCATTAACGCCCCTGAACCCGATTTTAACGCTGTCACCGAGGCGATTCGCCATGATATGTCGCTGACGTATAAATTGCTGCGCTATATTAATTCAGCCGCCTTCGGACTCAGCAAGGAAGTCGAATCGATCCATCAGGCCGTGGTCTTTCTCGGCGTCAAGGCGCTGCGCAAGTGGGTGACGTTTTTAACCATGGCCGAGCTAGGCGAGGAAAAAACCTCCGAAATCCTGTATAACGCCCTGCTGCGCGCGCGTTTCTGCGAATTGCTGGCAGATAAAATGGGCATGCCGCGCTCTGCCGAAGACCTGTTTCTCGTGGGTCTGTTTTCGCGCGTAGACGCCATTATGGATATGCCCATCGACGCGATTCTCAAGGAAATTCCCCTCTCGCAGGATATCAAAACCACGCTCAGCGGGCAGGAACACCAATACGGCTATGTCTATGAATTCGTACAGGCCTACGAAAAGGCCGACTGGCCAGTGATTGAGGAAATCTGCGCCGAGTTGTCGCTCGACCCGGATCAAATCCCGGATCTGTATTTTGAGGCGCTCGACTGGACCCATCAGGCGCTGGTGCTGGCCGGGCTGGCCACCGATAAAACCCCGGCCCCGACCAAACCCTGAGTTATTCCGGCTTGAATCGCTTCAGCAGCCAGGCGCGGGCCTGATCCGCGTCGCCGATTTCGCCCAGTTGATGCGCTTCGCTGAGCGCCGCCAACGCCCGCCCCACGTCGGGCCCCGGCGCCAGATCCAGCAGCGTCATGACCGTCTTGCCATCGAGCAGGGGGGGCAGTCGCATCGTCTCCGCTTCGGCGAATGTTTGCGCCATCAGCCAACGATGATGCGCATCGGCGGTTTCCAGCGTCTGCGGCGTGATTTCCGGCCCCAGCGTGCTGTGACGGTCGGCCAGCGCAAGCAGCGTCACGTCCAGCGCGTCGTCCTGCAAGCGGCGCAGAAACTTCAGAATCGAGCGCCGCGACGACGCCGGTCCGAACTGACAGGGGTACAGGTGCCAGCGCGTCAGCTTCTTGAGTCGCTCGGTGAGAGAGCGGCTCAGTTTCCAGCGCCGCGCGACGGCCTCTGCCATGGTTTCAGAAGCCTTGTCGTGCCCGTAAAACGTATGCCGCCCGTTGGGCTGAATCACCCACGTCTGCGGTTTGCCGACGTCGTGCAGCAGACAGCCCAGCTTGACCAGCCCCGCGCGAGTCGTAAACGGCGTTAACGCCTGATCAAAATACGCCTGGGCCTCCCCGGTGAGCGTCGGCAGCAGGCGCTCGCATTGTCGCGCCAGTTCCAGCGTATGCTCAAACAAGCCTAGATGATGATGCGCATTGGGGGGTACGCCGCGCATTGGCGTCATTTCCGGCAACAGGGCTTCCAGAACGCCGCTCTGCGCCATCGCCGCCAGGGCGTCAAAGCTCTGGGGCGCGCTCAGGAGTTTCAGAAATTCGACATGCAGGCGCTCGCCCGCCGGTTCGGCTGCGCGGGCGGCGCGAGCGGCAATGGCTTCGCGCGTCGCCCCATCCAGTTGGCCTTGGCGCGCGTGCGCCATAAAGCGGAAGGCGCGCAGCAAGCGCAACGGATCGTCGTCGAAGTTACGCGCGTCAATCATGCGAATGACGCCCGCGCGCCAGTCACGCTCGCCCTCAAACGGATCCAGCAGGGCGCCGTCAGCCAGATTAACTGCCATGGCGTTCATGGTGAGATCGCGCCGGGCCAGATCGAGGCTCATGTCGTCGTGAAGCGCTTCGGCCAGATCAAACGTCCGCGCGCCCAGCGCCGCGCGATAAATGCCGAACGCCGGATCCAGCGCAAGGTAATGGCCGCCCGTCTCGTCGGCCAGCGTGCGCGTGAGCCTCTGCGCCGATGCGCCGACCACGCAGACGTCAATATCTTCCGGCGGCGCGTCTGCCTGGGCAAGCGCGCGCTTAACCGCCCCGCCCACCAGCCACAGATGCGCGCCGAGCGCCTGCGCCTGTGCGCAAAGCGTATTGAGAGCGGGTTCGGCTGCGCGCCATGCGGCGAGCGTTTCAGGTAATGCCATCGACACGGGCCTTTTAATGAAACTGCCTCAGTAAAAGCCATTTTTTCGGGGGATTTTAGCCCTCTGTTTGCGCTATCGCATTGGCCATCTCCCTATTTTGGGTTAGAATATACGAACGATGCAAACTGATGTGATGGGTATGATTCTAGCAGGCGGCGAAGGGCGGCGCCTGTTTCCGCTGACGCAGGACCGCGCCAAGCCCGCCGTCCCATTTGGCGGTAAGTATCGCATCATCGATTTTGTCCTCAATAACTTTATCCACTCGAATATTCTCAAAATCAAGATTGTGACCCAGTTTAAATCGGATTCGCTGAATCAGCATATTTCTCGCGGCTGGCCGATGAATCCGACCTACGGGCATTTTATCGATCTCGTGCCTGCGCAGATGCGCACGGGTCAAAACTGGTTTCAGGGCACCGCCGATGCGGTCTACCAGAATTTAAACCTGATTTACGACGAAATGCCGCAGAAAATCTGCATCTTTGGCGGCGATCACATCTACCGCATGGACATTCGCCAGATGCTGGACGTCCACGAGGACAAAAGCGCTGATCTGACCATCGCGGCGCTGCCGGTTCCGGTCGAAAAAGCCCAGGGCTTCGGCATTATGGAAGTCGACGGCGACGGTCGCATTATCGGCTGGCAGGAAAAACCCGCGCAACCCGCCGAAATTCCTGGCCGTCCGGGCTGGGCGCTGGCGTCTATGGGCAACTACGCCTTTAATCGCGACGTGCTGATTGAAGAACTGGCGACCGACGCGCTCAACGACGATTCCGGCCATGATTTCGGCCATGACATCATCCGCTCGATGTTTACCCGTCGGCGCGTGTTTGCCTACGATTTCACGACCAACCATATTCCGGGCCAGTCCGACCGCGAGCGCGGCTACTGGCGCGACGTCGGCGATATCGACTCCTACTGGGAGTCACATATGGACCTGATTTCCGTCGATCCGGTCTTTAACCTGTACAATCAGGACTGGCCAATGCGCACGGTGTCGTATCAGGCGGCCCCCACCAAGTTTGTCCACGACGAAGACTCGCGGCGCGGCGTCGCGACCGATTCGCTGGTCTGCGGCGGCTGTATCATCAGCGGCGGGCGCATCAGCCGCTCGATTCTGTCGCCATGGGTGCGCATCAACAGTTTTTCGCAGATTGATGAATCCCTGCTGTTTCGCGGCGTCAACGTCGGACGCCATGCGCGCATTCGCAAGGCGATCATCGACAAGGGCGTTTTTGTACCCTCTGGCGTCGAAATTGGCTACAACGCCGACGACGATCGCGCGCGCGGCTTTTTTGTCTCGCCGGGCGGGGTCACGGTCGTGCCCAAAGGCAGCCAGATTCCCGCCTGAGCGCGTCTAACAGTCAGACGCCGACGGCTCTTGCGGGATCGAGAAAACGCCTTGCAGCGGGTCACACAAGCTCCAGGGCGCGATGAGCCCCATGCCGGGCCGATTACAGGACGTGGCCACATAGACGCGTCGGCCTTTTCGCCTCGCTTCATCGGGCAGGGCTTCGGCCCAGTGGCATTGTGGCGAGTCCGACGCCAGTTGCATCGCCAGCGTATCGGCCCAGACTTGCGCGTCCGGCGGGTCCAGCGCTCGCCGCAACGGCAGCATGGCATCCCAGCCGTGGCGGGCGTTTGGCTTCAGCACGACTCCTGCATGGCCGCAGTCGCGCAGCATGTCGCGCAGTTTTAAAATCGTCTCAATCACCAGGGGCTCATCGCCCGAATTGGCGCCGCAGGCTTGCCATCCCACCCACAGCGGGCGAATGGCGGGATCCCCTTCGTCGGCGGGGCGCAATGCCATTTGAATTGTCCAGAATCCCGCTTCTACAAGCGAGTAGAGAGTCTGCGCGTCCGGGATCAGGATCGCGTCATCGTCGCGATACGTCAGCCGCTCGCGGATTTCCGGCGGGAGCTGCGATTGACGGTGTACGAAGTAATAATCGCCCTGAGCGCCTTCCGGGTAACGCTTGAGAACCAGTGGATAGCCTGCGCAACCCTCGATTAACGCCTGCCCGTTGCATTGATAATGCGCCAGAACATCGGCGCGCGAAAGTGGACCGCCCGTACAGGCGGCTGCCATCATCATCATGTCGCAGTCCTCTGCAATCGCGCCTGAGAATCCGCGTCCGCGACAAAACAGTCGCAAGGACGGCGCGATTTCAAACGCCCCTCTTAAAAAGCCTGGTCAGTCTGTTTTTCAGGGTAACTCCCACCCTGATGTCGAGACCCCTTGGGGCTATTGCTCACATAAATGGTATCGTCAAGCGCCTGCTTTACTGAATGGTTCCCCGTCGGCTTTGTAACGAATCGCACATAAAGCCCGCCTCCCATCTGTGCCCGGACAGGAGAAAATGCCCTCGTCAAGCGCATTTTCAGCTTGAATAAATTCGCCTGTCTTTGAGATAGAATTCCAGGATGACGCTTGATTCTGACCTCAAGGCTTCGGCCCCCAAACGCGTAATGTCCGGCATGCGGCCCACCGGTCGGCTGCATTTAGGCCATTATTGGGGCGTTCTCAAGAACTGGGAATCCCTTCAGGCGCAGTACGATTGCTTCTTTATGGTCGCCGACTGGCATGCGCTCACCACGCGCTACGATCAAACCGCCGACCTGCGCGCCCACACGCGCGATATGCTCGCCGACTGGCTGGCCGCTGGCGTCGATCCCGCGCGCGCTACTGTCTATGTTCAGTCTTCCGTGCCGGAAATTGCTGAACTCTCGCTGATACTCGGCATGTTGACGCCGTTGCCCTGGGTGCAGGGCGATCCCACGCTCAAAGACATGGTTAAAATGCTCCATGAAGAGCTGAACTATGGTCTTCTGGGCTATCCGGTTCTGCAAACGGCGGATATTCTGGCCATGCGCGGCGATCTGGTGCCTGTGGGTAAAGACCAGCTCGCACATCTGGAAATTTCTCGCGACATTGCCCGCCGCTTTAATCATGTGTACCAGCGCGATTACTTCCCCGAGCCGCGCCCGCTCCTGACCCAACAACCGCTGATGATGGGCCTCGACGGCGCCAAAATGGGGAAATCCGCCGGGAATGCCATCCTGTTGAGCGACGACGCCGATGAGACCTGCCGGAAAATCCGCACGGCCATCACGGATCCGGCCCGTCAGCGCCGTCAGGATCCGGGCGACCCGGAGCAATGCCAGGTCGTCTTCAAATACTATCCCCTCTTTGCGCCGCCCGATGCCGTCGAACAGACGGCCGCCGAGTGTCGCAGCGCCGCGCGCGGCTGCGTCGACTGCAAGAAGCTGCTCGCAGAGTATCTCAACGAGACGCTGCGCCCTATTCGCGAGCGACGTCGTACGCTGGCCGACGATCCGGGCGAGCTGGATCGCCTGTTACGCGCAGGCGGCGAAAAAGCCCGCGCGGTGGCAAGCGATACCCTGCGAGGCGTGCGCGAAGCGGTTCAACTACCGACGTTTTAAGCGCCGCGCGTGTTTGACGCCCGCCCTTAAAGCCCGTATGCTGGTACTCAAAACGGCGAGGGCCTCCCGTCTGCGCCCCAACGCTTCTACAACGCTTTTTCATGATGCTTCCCAAGATGCTGATACCCGTCTCTCTTTGAAACCAGAAGGAATCGTGCGCATGAAAGTCCTGATCCCCGTCGATGGTTCGGAATGTTCAAACGCGACGCTCGCATGGGCGGCTCAAACGCTCGACAAAGCCACTGCCGAGCTTCATCTGTTCTATGTGATTCCGCGCGGCATTCCCGAACTGGTGACCGAAGAGTATCAGGTGGAAGACGCCATTACGGTGCTGCATCATGCTCAGGCGACGCTGAAAGCCGCTGGCTGTCACGTGGGAAGCCATGAGTACGCCGAAGGCGACCCTGTTCAGGAAATCTGCGATTACGCTGACGCCATCGAAGCCGATCAAGTGCTGATGGGCTCACATGGTCGCTCAGGTCTCGCCCGAATCCTGCTGGGCAGCGTCAGCAGCGGCGTCATGGAGCATTGCCGTCGCCCGGTCTTTATCTATAAGAACGTCAAACCGGCCTCTTCGGCGAAATAACAGCCGAAGTCCCATCCTCATGAGAGCGCCCGCCTGAGCCGCGCGCTCTATTGCGATTCAACGGAATCACGCGCGCGTCTGTCATCAAAATCGTCGCGCGCGTTTTAATGCCGTTATACGGGGAGTAATGGGAGCGACCGCATGACGGAGAAACGGGCTAGGCGCGCTCGGGCTTTTAACGCGCCAATTAACGCGCCAGTCGCGCTCGATACGGCGATTCTGGATACGTTTCGGCTGGTGGCGCAAACCCAGCAGGAAGTGCGCCGCGTGGCTGCGCGCGCCCGCGAGGCCATTACTTCTCGCTATCGCGACCCGCAGGCGCTGGCTGCGTTTATCGAGGCGCACGGCACGCCGGTTTATACGCTTCCCGGCGGCCTGCGCGGATTGATCGTCCTGATTGCCATTCGCGCGCTGGGCTACGACGCCGGCTTTATTCCGCCCCCGGCCAGCGATGGCGACACGCCGCCGCCTGCCAAAACCATCAAACGCTACCGGGCGCTGTGCGGGGTTTTAACCTCTCTATTGGGCGTCCGCCCGGGCGTGGATTTTACCCATGGGGCGTTCGCGCTGCCAAACGCCCTTTTCACGGTTGGCTTTATGGCGCACCAGTTGCACCACTGGCTGTCGTTTCTGGCAGGGTTGCCCGGCTATGACGCCCAGGAACAGGAAACATTCCGCGCGTTTATGGGCGAGCATCAGGGCGTGGTCAACGAGAAGGTCCTGCAGATGAGCCCGGCCCGCCTGGCCGGACTGCGACGCGCGATTCATCGCGAGATTGAGGCGCTGCAATTCCTCAAAAACCTGACCGATGAGTTATTTCGCCCGACGAATCAGGCTCAGCGGATTCTCAACGGCACGCTGGGCGCGTAAGCTCAGGCGGGCGCAATAAGGCTTTCCAGCGCCTTGAGCTGCTCGGGCGCGCCCATCGCAACCAGAATATCGCCCGGTTTCAGGCAGGTTTGCGGATCGGGGCTCTGCTGAAACGCCCCGCTCGCATCCAGATGCGCCAGAATATTCGCGCCGGTTTCGCCGCGAATCGCCGATTCGGCCAGCGTTTTACCTGCCAGCGGACTCCCGTCGGCCAGCGTCAGCCATTCAATCTGCGCGTCGGCGAAGATGCTCAAGCGGCCGGCGGCGCTGGGAGCGTCGTCCGCAAAGGGATCGGCGGCCTGCGGGTCGCTGCGCTGGCGTAATTGCGCAATCAGCGACGCCGTAATCTCGCGCGGAAAACCGAGCGCCGACAGCGAAAGAAACGCAAAGCTCAGGCTCGACTCGAATTCCTCGTAAATGACGGCGCTGGCCCCGACTTGTCGAAGGCGCTGGACCGGCGGGGCGTAACGGCTGCGCGCCAGCGCGTAAATCGAGGGATTCAGACGCCGCGCCTGCTGAAGCGCCAGTTCGACATTGCGCACGTCAGGATGCGTCAGCGCGATCAACTGCGCCTCCTGCACGCCGGCAGCTTCCAGCACGTCTGCATGTGAGGCGTCGCCAAAGACGGCGGGCATGCCGATGGCATCAAGGCGCTTGACGGTCTTCGCGTTCATTTCGATAACAGTACAGGCCACGCCCTGTTGCGTCAGAATCCGCGATAAATTGCGTCCGATGGGCCCGTATCCGGCGATAATGGCGCGTTTGACGCCGCCCTCGCCCTGATTCGAGAGTCTCTGAATGGTCTCGGCGTCAATGTCCGGCACAGGGAAGCGCTTCTGGGACAGCCACGCGGGCAAGCGGCGCATCACCAGAGGCGTGAGCAGCATCGACAGCACCACGGCGTTTACCAGCAACGGCCCCCACCACGCCATCGCGCCCTGCCAGGGCGATTCTGTCGCGGCGCCCTGTTGCAGGCGTTGCAGCAACACGAACGACAGCTCGCCGACCTGAAACAACGACAAGCCGCACCACAGCGATTTCCGCACTGAGAATCCCAATAAGCGCGCCGCCAGACCCGCCAGCGCGGTTTTCAGAATCAGAATGCCCAGGGTGACGCCCAGCACAGCAGGCCAGTGCGCCCACAAAAAGGGAATATTCAGCATCAGGCCAATCGAGACGAAAAATACCGTTACCAGCACGTCGCGAAACGGTCGGCTGTCGGCCACGATCTGGCGGCTGAACAGGCTGCCGCTCAGCGAGAGACCGGCGATAAAGGCGCCCGCCTCAAATGAGAGGCCCATCCCGCCGGTGGCCAGCGCAATGCCCAGTCCGATACCCACCACAGCCAGCGTGAAAATCTCGCGATTATTGGCGCTTGCCACGCGATCCAGTGCCCAGGGAACCAGCTTGAGGCTCAGCCACACGGCGACCCCCAGCGCAATCACTGCCTTCAGGCACTCCAGGCCAATAAGGCCCAGAATATCCCCGGCGCTGCCCGTGAGGGGGCGGCTCAGGGTCGGCAGGAGGGCCATCAGCGGGACGATCGAGAGATCCTGAACAATCAGCATGCCCAGCATCAGGCGGCCGTGGAGCGTGTCACCCTCGTTCAGCTCTTCGAGCGTCTTGAGAACAATCGCCGTGCTGCTCAGCGACGCGATGCCCCCCAGCAGGAAGGCCAGCTGCAACGGCGCGCCCGCCAGAAAAAACAGCGCGCTGAGACCTATTGTCGTCAGGACAAGCTGTAAGACGCCTGCCAATAAAGCCTGGGCCCGAATCTGTCGCAGGAAGTCCGGCGACATCTCCAGCCCGACGACAAATAATAGAAAGATGACGCCCAAATGCGACAGCATCGCGATATCGCGCGCGCTGGTCACCCAGGCCAGCGCGCCCGGACCCGCCAGGCATCCCGTCAAAATGAACCCCAGCACGCTGGGCAGCTTGAGCCGATGACACGCAAAGGCCAGCGCCGTCCCGAGCAGCAGGAGCGGCACGACCGTTTCAATCAGCGCAAATTCGGTTGTGGGCGACGCCATGGGCCTCAGTCTAGCAGGAGGCCGGGTCCCGATACAATTGTTAATTCCCCCGCGTCACGCCCCGAGGGCGTTTAGAGAAATTTCGGGATCGAAATCCGTTGCGATGGCAATTCCCCTTTTAATATTGTTTTTATTTATATAGATAAAAGCTACTTGTTTTCACATTGGTTTAGATGAGAGACCCAAAAGGACGCCCCCAATGAGCATCAACGTCGGCAACAACCCATTTCAACTGGCGCTGACGCAAAAGGCCAGCCCGCCGCCTGCCGCCCGGCAGACGACTGGCGACGCATCGCTCATCTTCCAGAAGAAGGACGCCCTGGCGAAACCCGGCGGCTTCGGCGCGCTGTATGACACGCCTACGGTGAAAAACCCCTTCGATCTTCTGGGATAACAGCGCGCGTTATCTCTCCCTGGGCATGATAGCCGTGAGAGTTGGCATTTCTGAGTTGGCATTTCTAAATTGACATTAATATGTGGAGAGTGCGTCTCCTCAGGCGCGTAGCGTCCCGTGCGGGCGCGTATCGGCGCAGGAGGAGCGAAAAGCGTGAAGCAGCGGGCCGCCGTATGGCGATAGCCTGGACGTTTTGAGGCGTCGCGGCAGTATCGTCATCAGATGGGCGTGCGGGCGCGGCTTGTGGGCGCGGCCGGGTTTAACTACAATCATCGCTGATGCGTAGTCATGATACTGGGTGCGACGTCCATGCGGACGTCATCGTTATTGGCGGCGGCCATGCCGGGATTGAAGCGGCGGTGGCGGCGGCGCGTCTGGGCTGCAATACCCTGCTGATGACGATGAATCTGGACGTCATCGGCCAGATGAGCTGTAACCCGGCCATCGGCGGCCCGGCCAAAAGCCAGTTGACCCGCGAAATCGATGCCTTGGGCGGCGTCATGGGCGAATGCGCCGACGCGTCCTATTTACAGATGAAAACCCTGAACCGCAGCAAGGGGCCTGCCGTCTGGGCCTTGCGCGCCCAATCCGACAAGGCGGAATATCGGCGCGTCGCGCGACGCGTCGTCGAGGCTGAACCGAACCTGCGCCTGCGTCAGGCGATGGCGGTGGAAATCCTGCAAGACTCACGCACGCGGGCGATTCTGGGCGTTCGTGATCAGCTGGGAATCGCCTATCACGCCCCTGCGCTGGTCATTACCGCCGGAACATTCCTGAACGGCAAGCTCTGGGTGGGCGAAACCTGCGTCGGCGGCGGCCGTCCGGGTGAATCCGCCGCGACGGGCCTGACGGGTTGTCTGACAGCGCTGGGTCTACGATCAGGTCGCCTGAAAACCGGAACCCCGCCGCGTCTCGATGGTCGTACAATTGATTACGCCGGTCTGGAAGTGCATCCGGGCGATGAAACCCTGCGGTTTTTCTCCTTTCTGCCGGATCGCCCGCATCGCGCGCAACTGCCCTGTCATCTCACGCGCACCAACGCCGACACCCATCGCCTGATTCGCGAGAATCTGCACCGCTCGCCGATGGTCGCCGGCCTGATCGACAGTTGCGGGCCGCGCTATTGCCCCTCGATCGAAGACAAGGTCGTACGCTTTGCCGATAAGGATAGCCATCACCTGTTTATCGAGCCCGAAGGCCGCGACACCTATGAGGTGTATTTACAGGGCTTTTCGACCTGCCTGCCCTACGAAATTCAAGTCGCGATGGCGCGCACGCTGCCCGGCCTGTCGCGCGTCCACATCCTGCGTCCCGCTGCCGCCGTGGAGTACGATTATTTTCCCGCCTGCCAGCTCACCCCGGCGCTGATGGCAAAAGACGCGCCCGGCCTGTTTCTCGCCGGACAAATCAACGGGACCAGCGGCTACGAGGAGGCGGCGGCTCAGGGGCTGCTTGCGGGCATTAACGCCGCGCGCTTCGCCGGCGGGCAGGAGTCGCTGATCCTGTCGCGGGGCTCGTCCTATATCGGCTCGTTGATTGACGATCTCGTCACCCGCGAGATTCTCGAACCCTACCGCATGCTCACCTCCCGTAGTGAATATCGCCTGCTCCTGCGCCAGGACAACGCCGACCTGCGGCTCACGCCCCTGTCGCGCGATATTGGCCTGGCGTCGTCGCTGCGCTGGGAGGTCTTTACCGCTCGCCGCGAGCGTCTTGAAGCCGAACGTCGCCGCCTTGAAACGACGCTGCTGGCCCCGGATGACCATCAACGCGCAAGCGATCGCCTGGCCGAAGCCTGCGGCGAACGCTTCTCCGAAAAAACCACGCTCGCGCAGCTTCTCAAGCGCCCTGCCGTGACGCTGGCTCATCTGGCGGCGCTGGATGCCGGTTGCGCCGCCCTCTGCGACGAATATCCCGACGTGGCGGAGACCCTCGAGACAGAAATTCGTTACAGCGGCTATATTGAGCGCCAGCAAGTGGAAATCCGACGTCTGGAAAACGCCGGGCGCGTGGCGATTCCTGATGATCTTGATTACGCGACAATTGCCCAGCTCTCCAATGAGGCGCGCGACAAGCTGGGCCGCCTGCGCCCGGTCGATCTGGCCCAGGCGGCCCGCATTACGGGCGTGACGCCCGCCGATATTTCCGTATTACAGATTATTCTGGCCAAGCGCGCGCAGCTATTGGCGGCCAAGCCCTGAAGGGCAGGCTTTAGACGCTGCCTGAAGCGGGAATCTTCTCCAGCAATTCACGCGCCGGATTATAAGCGGCGCTGATCAGTAGACATTGGCTTAGAACCACGCGGCAATCGTCGTAACGCTTTCGCTGAAAGCAATATTGTCCCAGATGATAATAAATTTCAGGGTCGTTAGGCAGCATGCGCTGCCCCTCGAATAAAAACGCCTCGGCCCGGTCGCCCCAGCCCATATGCATCAACGAACGCCCCAGAAACTTGTAAGTTTCCGGGTTGACCTGAACCAGAAAATCCGCATGGGAAAGCAGATTCTCCAGAAACTCAAACTGGCCCGCCTGAATCAGGTTCGTGACGTCGCATTCCAGATGATTGCGTATCTGAAACGGCGTCGGACACGAGGCCAACTGCCGCGTTACAAGTCCAAACAGCGTCACTGCCCAATGGTTCTGACGAAGGGCCTCCAGTTTCATCCAGTAATGGCGCGCTCCAGCGAGATTCCCCTTGAGCATCTCGCAATAACCTGCCTGAAACCAGTCGTTGACGCCCGTATACAGGCGCATGGCGTCGTCATAGCGGCTTTGCTCGCGCAGCGCGAGAGTCGCCAGATCGGTCAGCGCCCGCTGTTCTTCGGGCTGGAGGCGGCGATCGCTTAAGAAGGGCTGCAATTCCGCCACGGTTCCGGCGGGGTCGCGTCCTGTGAAAAAGCGCTCGCGCATTGGCGTCAGAAATTTCAGAAATCCGCCCACCGCGTCTGAATGGTCCTCTCGTCTTGCCACATCGATTGTACCAGACCCGTCGCGTTGCGTCGCGCGCCTAGAGCAGGCCCTGTTCATACGCGTAGGCCGTCAATTGCGCCCGGTTGTGCGCATTGAGCTTGCGAATGAGATTGGCGACATGGCTGTCAACGGTTTTCACAGACAGGACCAGCGCTTCTGCGATGGCGCGATTCGTGAGCCCCTGAGCTACCAGAATCAGAATCTCATGCTCGCGCGCGCTCAAACCGGCGCTTTTGGCCTCGCCCTGAACGGCGGCGAGCTTCTGCGCGGTTTCCTCGCACAACAGCGGGACATCGGCGGCGTCGCCCATCAACGACAGGACGGCCGTCTGCAAGGCCTGTTCTGTAATCGTCTTGGACAGAAACCCATGGGCCTGAAGGGCCAGCCCCCGGCGAATATACTGCGGATCCACATGCGCCGAAAACAACAGGATTTTCAGCGTCGGGAAGTCGCGGCGCATGCGCTGGAGAATATCCAGCCCGTTTTCGCCGGGCAAATGAATATCCAATAGCAGCACGTCCGGCCGTTTCAGACGAATCATACCTTCGAGATTCTCGCCGGAAGCCGTTTCGCCGACGACTTCAATGCCGGGATGCGCGGCCAGCATATTGCGCGTGCCTTGGCGCACCACCGCGTGGTCGTCGACAATCATCACCCGCGCCCTAGACGCGGGAGGGGGCTGGGACATCGCCTTTTCGCCTTATATAGACGGGGATCAGCACCTGGAACGTCGATCCCAGCGTTGGCGCCGAGCGAATAACCAGGCGTCCGCCCGCCTGCAACACGCGATCATGGACGCCGGGCAGCCCGAGGCCGCCGCCGCCGCTGCGTTGCGGGTCAAAGCCCACCCCATTGTCGTGAATATACAGGCGCAGCAAGGGGCTTTCTTTCGGGTCGTAAATCAGCGTGAGCGATGCTTGCGTGGCTTGGGCGTGACGGCGAATATTCTGGAAGAGTTCTTGCGCAATGCGAAACGCGAGCAGGTCGTAGCCGTGCGGAATCGCCGCCGCTTCCGCCGGATCCAGATTGAGCGTGACGGTCACGCCTTCCTGACGCAAGGGTTCGGCCAGTTGCGCCAGCGCGTCGGCCAGTCCCAGATCTTCCAGCGCCTGCGGCTTCAGGTTCTGGCAGATGCGGCGTACGCTGTCAATCAGCGCGTCGGCCTTATGCGGCTCAAACGATCGCCTCAGTTCAATCAACCCCTGAATAATCTCATCGTGCAGCTCATGCGAGATGCGCCGACGTTCTTCTTCCTGAATCGTAATGGCCAGGTCGCGCGAGCGCGCCAGCTGTTTAAACAGACGCGTGAGATCGACCGCCGTCACCCCCATCAACAGCAGGCCCAGCACAGCCATGCTGATGGTAATCATCAGCGTCACGCTGCCCGAGGTCCGCTGAACATCCACCAACGTCTGCTGCGTACGCTCCGGATTAAACTGGAAGAAGTCCGCCTGCAACATGGCGTTAATGCGCCCCATGTTCTCAGGGTCGTTCATGAACAGCGTGAGCGCCTTGGGCAGTGTCAGGGTCCCGCTCATACTGGCGACCTGTTTCTGGGTTTCGGCCCAGTAGGCGCGCGCTTCGTCGTCGCGATGACTGTTAATCGCCGCCTGCGCCTGACGCAATTGCCACTGGATGTTATTCAGGGCTTGCGCGCGCGCCAGTCCCAGCGTCGTCCCCTGAATCGCCGCCCCCCAGCGCTGGGTCATTTCATACGCCGAATACCCGACCACCACGGTGAGCATCAGCATCACCAGCAGGGGAGCGAGGATCGTGCGCGCGTTCAGGCGATTCATCAAAGGCGAGAGTCTCTCGTGTTAACGGGACTGTCTTACGAGCATAGCCTTCCGCCCCCCTAAAAACATCCGGCCAGCAGACGAATCCACTGGCCGGACGTAAATTGAATAATCTGGGGTTAGTGGGTGACAGCGGCCGTAATGGCGCCGTTGTCCCACGTGTACACCGCGTTGGTTTTGCTGAACGTGGTGCCTTTGGCGCAGGTGATGGTCGCCGCAGCAACCGTACATCCGCCTTTGCCCAGAGTCGCCGTGCTGATGGTTTGCGCATCGCCGGTGGCGAGAGCGGCGGCTTTCACAAAGTTGGTGAAGCCGATCGGCGAGGTCATTTGCTTGGCCGTATACATCGCGGCCGCACTGTTCAGTTGCGACACGAAGTCTTTGGCAACCGCTTCTTCCGCCGAATCCGTCGAATCGACCAGACGGGGTACCGCGACAGCGGCCAGAATGGCGACGATCGCAATAACGACCGCCAATTCAACCAGAGTAAAACCTTTTGATGCTTTCATTCAGGAGTCCTCCTTCAAACACTTAACAAAAATTATAAACGCAAAACCCGTTTTAGAGGGGCCTTGAGATCGTTTCCAGTAAAAACAATCCGTAGAGACGTCCGCATCGGGAATCTGGTGGAGGTATCGTTTCGCGCGCGTCAAACCTGAGTCGGTAGAATTACTGAAGTTTGCGATCGCCGGCGTTCTCCTCTCAGGCGCGTTTTGCCTATAATGGCGTCATCGCGTTAGAGAGAGCCTCGGAGATCGTCCCTGTATGGCCTTATGGGCGGCTGTTCGAAATTGCGCGCTGAGCCAATACAGCCACGCGCTGATTCCGGCATTGTTCGCCTTTGCGCTGGGCGCTCTGATTGCCAACGCCTATCCTGGCGGCGCGGTGTTTCATCCGGCGGCGGTTGCGATTGCGCTGCTGATATGGCTGGGCGTCATCGCCCTGCGCGGCGGTCCGTGGACTACGCGCGGCGCACTCTGGATTCTCGCGCTGACGCTGGGCGGCGCGTATGCCTACGCGCGACTGGCAATCGAGGCCCCGTACGACGTCAGCCGCTTTGCCCCGGCTCCTCGCGCCTGGATTCAAGGCGTGGTTGAAAACCGCGAACCGGCGCGCGCCCGCGCGACGCTGCGCGTCCTGACCGTTAACGGTCTGCATGCGCAAGGCCGCGTTCAGGTCAAAACCTCGCGGGAAACTTTTCCGCCTTACGGGAGCGTTGTTCTGGCGCATGGGGACGTCGTCCGTCCGTGGTCGGCCTGGTTTCCCGGCGGGTATGACCAGCGTCGCCAGCTCCTGCAAAGCAATGTCAGCGCCGTCATGATTCGCGTCGACGAGCTGCGCGTCATGCGTCGCCAGCCGCTGACGCGCGCCGATGCGGCCCTGCGCTGGCTGGAAGCCGTACGGGATCAAATTCTCCAGACTTTTCATCGCGCGTTGCCCCAACGCGAGGCTGAAACGCTGGGCGGAATCGTTCTGGGGAGTCACGCCAGCGGCATCGACGCGCAGACGCGGCAAGAATTCGTCAATACCGGGCTGATTCATCTGCTGGCGGCGTCGGGAATGAATGTTGGCGTCATCGCCGCCTGCCTTCTGGGACTGGCGCGCTGGCTGCGTTGGCCCGCGCGCGTCAGCCTGCCGCTGGCAATGCTGGGCGTGGCGCTCTATATGGCGCTTGCCGGCATGGCCGCCTCTGTGGTTCGCGCAGGCGTGATGCTCCTGATGGCTCTGGGTCTGAAGCTCGCCGACCGCACGCTGTCCGCGCTGATGCTGCTGGCGCTGGCCGTGGCCGCGATGACGCTCTGGAATCCTCTTATTACAGAGAATATCGGCTTTCAGTTGTCGGTCCTCAGCACGCTCGGGCTGATTACCATGACCCCGCCGCTGCAAGCGCGCCTGTCGCGTTACGCCCCGCGCTGGATGGTCGTCGCCCTGCTCGCGCCGGTGATTGCGCAAGCGTGGGTAACTCCGGTGTCGATTTTCTATTTTAATCAGGCCCCCCTGCACGCCATTGCGCTGAATATCGCGGCGGCGGCGCTCGTGGTCCCGCTGACGGCGATGGGCTTTATCGCGGCGCTGGGCGCGCTGATCTGGCCGCCGCTGGGGCAGGTTATCGCCTGGGCCAGCGCGCCGCTGATTCACGCCTTGCTGTGGATTGTCGCATTCGGCAATCAATTTAACCCGTGGGCCCTGCTGACGCCCGCTTCCCCGCCGCTGTGGCTGCTGATTGCCCTTTATGCCGCGCTTACCGGGCTGGCGGTGGCGCTGGCGTTTGGCGTGCGGCTGCGTTCGACGCGCGTCGCCCTCGTTTCGACAGGCGTTGCGATTCTCCTGCTGACGCCGTTTGCGCTGGCGCGCTGGCAGTCTCGCGACACGTCGCGACTCGACTGGATTCCGCTCTCTGAGACATCGGCGGCCCTGCTGGCGTTTCCGCCCGGCGCGGCGCCTCCCTGGCTGATTCTGCCGCAGCCCTTGCGCGCGCGCGAAGGCCGTACGCTGGCCGATTACCTGCAAAAGCAAGGCGTCTGGCGGCTGGCTGCCGTGGTGACGCCCCCGCCTGAAGGCGCTATCGGCGTTGCGGGTCTCAAGGCCGCGCTGGGCAAGCGCCGCGTCGATGGCGTTCTGACCCAGGCCCTTCATGCCACCCCTAAGCCGCTCTTAACCCTGCGGGATGCGCCGTTCGGGTTGCGCGCCACGTCCCACGGCTGGCGTCTTCAAATCGGCGCCGGATGCTTTGAAATTGCCGCTGAAGCCTCGCTTGAATGCCCGGCGGGCGCGCGCGTCACGCCCGGGAGCTCGCCTCATCTCTGGCTGGCTGCCGAGCGCAAAGCCTTGACGCCGGGCCGCTGGCATCGTCTGGAAATTTCCGGTCGACAGGCGTTGATTTATTAAGGCGCGTTATTTCTTTTTCGGCGGCGGGGTTTTGCCGGGCGGCGTGGCAGAAGCGGCGCCCGGCGCCTCAAAAATAGAGGTTTTGGGGAAATAATTCTCGCCCAACAGACGCCGCATCGACTGAATCTCGCCCTGGGCGCGCAAGCCGTACTGATTATCCGGGAAATTCGCCGACAGGAATGAGAACATCTCAAAGGCTTCGTCGTAGTCTTCGCGCTTCTTGGAGACCACCGCCGCCTGATACACGGGTTGAATCAGCAGCGGATTTTTGGGGAACTGCTGCATCAGGTCCATCAGCTTGAAGCGCGCGTCGGCCAATTGCCCGGAATCCTCGGGCGAAAACAGATAGCGCGATTGAATCTTGCTCAGCAGTTTGGAGAGCGTCGGTCCGAGCCCGTCGACGGTTTCCTTGAGTTTGGCTTCGGCGGCGGGATCGCCTCCGCCCTTCTTCTTTTTGGCGTCCGCTGGCCAGACGCCCACTGTCAGCAGCAGGGCAAGGCCAGTGACAACGCAAACGACGCGGGCGGCGACGCGAGTCGGTTTCATGACGGGACGCTCCTCAGAATCTTTCATCGCTATGCCCAGCATCGGCAAAACCGGCAAAATCTTCAATCCTTGCAATAAGGCGTACGCTGGGAGTTGAATTTTCCCCGGCAAAATGGGAAAAACCCCTTGACGAGGGGCCGATAGTGTGATATATTTTAGATATAAGTAAACGCTACGAAGGAAACCTGACGTGTCTGGCGTGCTTCCATTTTCGCGACCGACGACGTTTTTCCTCACGCTGATGAAAAACGCGACGTTGTTCGACGACGTGATGCGCGCCTTATTCGAAGCCCCGCTGAAAAGCGTGCGGACGTGGGCCGGACGCTTCTGCGTCTCGCGCCTGAATCGCGTGGCGACGCTGTTTCAGGCGCAGGCCTCGCAGGCTGCTGCGGCTCCCGAAGCTGATGCGCAGACGTTGAGCGAATTACTGGGCATTCTCGACGTGCATCAGCCCCAACCGCCGCAGTTCGCCCGCTCGATTCGCGCGCCGCAGGCGCAGGACACGCCGCCGCCTGCCGGGTCTGGGCATGCGCGCTATCCTGTTTTTCCCCAACGGTTTTTACGGCGTTATCTGGCGCAAAAGCTGGCCGGGCTCAGCGCGCCCGTCGTGGCTGCGTCTGTTGCGCCCTGCGAATCTGCCGTTCTCAACCCCCCGCTTGCCCCTGGAGCGGCAGGCGACGAGGCGTTCGATTCGCTCGCAGGGCAATCCCCGCCCGAGCGTCCTCCGGCTGTTATTGCGCTGACGAGCGCGCGTCCAGACGCCGCCCAACTGGAAGCGGAGTATCTTTTTCTCTGGGCTCAGGCCCTTGCCGATGAATGGTTCGGCGATCCGACCCCATTGTGCCTGCGTTTTGAGTCGCATCAGGCCGCGATAGCCGGTTTGCCTGCCGCTGAACGCGGCCCGCCTGCGCCGTTCTGAAAGTCTGACGCCCGAAGCGGGGGATCGCGCCACGATCGCCCGCCTTTGCGCGCAACAAATCCATGCCCCCGGCGTTTAAAGCCTCATACCCCCCGGAATATTCATGTGGAATCCGTCTGATGACATCCGTGACCCCAAAGCTTTGTTTAAGGGAGGCTAAATGCCCATCGTCGCCGCCCAGTTTATTCTCACTGGCGCTTGAGGTTTATCGATATATGAAATCTGGCGATATGCATTCAACGCAATTCAGAGATCACTTCAAAACCTTTCAGGATGCGCTCGCAGCGGCGGCGCCGCAGGAGTTACTTCTCCTCGATTCGCAGCTTCAGGCGCTGGCGCGTTGGCATCAGCAACGGCCGTTTGATTTAAACGCCCTTCTACCCGGATTAATCCCCCCTCACAAGCAATAGGAGCCTATTCACCATGCATTCCGTTGGATTTTCCCCCGCTTTCACCCGCCCTGAAAAGCCGGCATCTCCGCGTTTTGGTCAGGAGGACGATGCGCCAAAGCTTATTTGCAAAATGATACCTCTGGCCTTTAAAGGCCAACGCAACACTTTAGAATACCAAACCGCCGCCGCTGAACTTCGAGCCTCTATAGGTAGATTAGACGAGAGGCAACTTGATATGCTACAAGTTTTCTCGAAGCCTTTTGTGTACGCAATTAGGCATAGTGCTTTAGAAAAGCATTATCGCGCCGTGGATCCTGAAAATGTCATCGACAGCCTTCTGAAAGAATAGCGAGACGTCGCATGAGCCTGACCGGCCAGCCATTCGCCTCCGATCAAGGCGGCGTCGCACGAATTCTGGCGGTGCTGAACCTCACGCCGGACTCGTTCTCCGATGGCGGACGCTGGACAGGCGCGCCGGTCTCGCAGATCGTCGATGCGGCGGGGCAATTGCTGACAGAGGGGGCCGATGCGCTCGATATCGGCGGGGAATCCACGCGGCCGGGCGCCGCCACGATTTCGCCTGAAGCAGAATGCGAGCGGATTCTCCCCGCCATTGCTGCGCTGCATGCGGCCTTCCCACAAACGCCGCTCAGCGTCGACACGCGCAAGGCTCAGGTCGCCGCAGAAGCCGTAAAGGCAGGCGCGTCGGTTATTAACGATGTCTCGGGGCTCCAGTTTGATCCGCTCATGGCGCGCACGGCGGCGACATCGGGCGCGACCCTGATCCTGATGCACAGTCAGGGCGAGCCCGCGACCATGCAGCAGAATCCGCAGTATGGCGACGTCGTGGCGGAAGTTGGGGCGTTTCTGGCTGCGCAGGCCGACGCGGCGATAGCGGCAGGCGTCGCGCGCGAGCGCATCTGGCTGGATCCCGGCTTTGGCTTCGGGAAAACCCGCGCCCATAATCTGGCGTTGTTGCGGCATCTGAGCGATATTGTCGCGTTGGGCTTTCCGGTGCTGGCGGGCCTGTCGCGCAAGACGTTCCTCTCGCCGCTGGACGATCAGGGCCGGGCGGCGCTGGCGCCGGGCGAACGCGACGCGCTCTCGGCGGCGGCGGCGGCATTGGCCTTACACGCCGGCGCGCGGATGATTCGCCTTCATAACGTCAAACTCCATCATCCGGTGGTTCACTGGATGGGCGCGCTACTGGCATAATACTGGGAAGCGTCCGGGCTCAGGTCCGAACGCGCTTCGATCAGGACCAGCTGAAAAGGGAGCGAGCAAGCGTCATGGCCAAAGCGTCTCAGGCAGACAAGGATTTAACCCCGTCGGCGGATATCAAACGCAAACCCGAAGAAATTGCCGGCGTTTACGAGCAATGGGTCTATCCTGCCCCCCTGTACGATTTACAGGCGTACCACGACTCCGGTCGTATTGACGCCGCCGCCCCTCAAATGGCCCATGCGCTGTATTGGCCCGATGGCCGCTACCAGCGCGAAGGCGGCGAACAGATTTCCATTCTGGTTGCGGGTTGCGGGGCCAACGCCGCCGCGCGCTACGCCTTTGAGCATCCGCAAGCCAGGGTCGTTGGCATTGACGTCAGCGCCTCGTGCCTGGCCCACGAAGAAAGCCTCAAGCACAAGCATAATCTGGAAAACCTCAGCCTGTACCAGATGCCGGTTGAAGACGCGCGCACGCTCGATGAAACCTTCGACTTCATCGAAGCCGTCGGCGTCATGAATCATCTCGAAAACCCGCTGGCCGGTATGGAGGCCCTCAAGACGCGCCTCAATCCCGATGGCGTCATCGCGGTGATGCTCTTTGGCGTCTATGGCCGTCTGGGCGTGGGCATGCTGCAAAAGATGTTTCACCGTCTGGATATGGGCTTCAGCAACGAAGACGTCAACATTGTCCGTCAAACGCTGGCGATCCTCGATGCGGATCATCCGGTTCAGGCGTTTAACCGTAATATCGCCGATCTGCAACTCGACTCCGGCGTAGTGGATTGCTTCCTGCGCTCTGCAGGCCGGAATTTCACGGTAGAGGGCTGCTTGCAGTTCGCCCGTAACAGCGGCCTGTCGTTCATGGGCTGGCTCGACAACTTCCCCTACTATCCCGAAGGGCAGGTCCCCTCGAATCATCCGCTGTATGAGCGCATCGGCAAACTGCCGGAAGACGATATGTGGAAGGTGATGGAGCTGTTTAACGGCGTTCTGCGCAATCATACCTTCTATATGTGCCGCAAGGATCGCGACGCCAAAGGCTACAAGCTGGACTTCGACGGCGACGCCTTTATGGATTACGTCCCCATAGCGCGCATCAACCGCTATCACCAGCCCGATCAGGAGCAGGGTCGCCCGGCCATGATCGAGCGGATTCCCTATCGTCCGGTGCCTCTGACGCCTGCGCAACTGGCCGTTTACAGCCGCATCGACGGCAAGAAGAACGTCCGCCAGTGCCTTGAAGAAGCGGGCTTGACCGGCTCGCCGGAAGATCTCACGGCCTTCGCCCGCAACTTCTTCCGCAGCCTGTGGCGTCTGGGCTATGCCATGTTCCTCTATCCGCAAGAAGCCTGACGGCGGGAACAAACGCTAAAACGCGTCGTCCATATATCTAGTTTATGCCAGCTTAGACAAGCCCAACACAGGGGGTGCGGCGCATGTCACGTCGCTTGGCGACGATTCTCACTGCAACGCTCGTGGCGCTCAGCGCGGCGGGCGTCAGCCTGCATGCGCAGGAACTCCAGGTCGACCCGTCGCTGGCGCCGCTGAATCCGCCGCCCGTGGCGAAACCCGCCGCGCCCATTGTTCTCAAGGGCGGGGTCCGTACGCTCGATCAGGCGATGGTCCAGGAACGCGACGCGGTGGACTGGTACGGCTGGTATTTATCCTGCCGCGACTATCTGCTGCAAACCGGCGGATTCCAGTGCCCGCTGGGCAGTACGATCCATTTCTACCGATCGGGCCGCCTCGACACCAATTCTCGCGATCCGTTATGCCGCGCGTCGGTTATGAGCAAGCATTTTCCCTTGCCTGAGAACACGCGCATCCCGGTGCTGGCGCTGCCCATCCGTCGCGGCGCGGATCCGCCCGCCACCCCGGAAGAAATCCAGCGCCGCACGCGCGGCTAAGCGCTGCGTGCTCTGCGCGCAGGTTCTCTAGAACCAAAGCTTCCCCGAGGACGATTCCGGCTTCTCTGGCTGAAAACAGTTAAACTTGATTTGATCTTTTGAGAATCCTTCCAACGTCACCTTTCCACCGGGAGTCAGATACTCGGACGTTCTGGCGACTTTATTTACGAGCGCTCCTAACATCGGGGAGCCTAATACGGGTTTGTTGACGGGTACAATGATTCCGTCTGTTTCAATGCACGCCAGGTTATTAGCGCCTCGCGGGGCCGTCACGGTCAGGTGATTCTCCGGAACGCCCGTTGCTTCCAGAGCCAGTAGACTCTCGTGCGGATTGGAACTGTCCGGTTTAATAAATCTCAACCCTGTTTCCTGATAAACCGGAAACGTCTCCTGACCGCCGGTCTGACTTTCAAGATTTATCACCACTGGAATGTCTTTTTCAGAGGCGGCAATCGTGACCCGATTCGTTTCTCCGTACAAATACCACGTCTCCGCAACCGGACTCCGGTGGGCGTTAAATTCTCTGCTCGCGCTAGCCGGCATAAATCCTCCTGTTTCAACCCAATGCAAGTAAACCCAACCTGCCCACTATCAATAGATTACAAGAGGTTAAAAACAATGTTTCGAAATTTTGTGCGGCCCTCACCTTCTCGCAAACGGGAAAGCCTCTATGAGATTCCTCAATGTTATTACGCAGGGACTGGCCTATGATAGCGAACGCTTATCGCGCGGGGACAAGGCGCCTGCCGATGATCGGATTCACAGATTCTGGCAAGAGAATGGAGGAGCGCTGGTGAGCGAGGCATGTGCGCTGATTCCCGTAGATACGGCGGATCAGACCGAACGGAACGATGTCTGGTGGATAGAGCCCCTGCTGATTTTTCTGGGCTTCACCGCGTTTGGCGTCTATGCGACGTGGGCGGCCCTTCAGGCGGACTTCTACCAGCTTCATGATCTGGCGCGCTTCGGCGCAGACGGCGTCCGGCCCTATCTCTCGCCCTTCTATTCGCCTGACCTGCCCGCGTTATTCCCGCAGGCGATGGGCTGGTTTCGCTGGTCGCCCGCGATCCTGATCATGCCGTTTCCGGCGATTTTTCGCGCGACGTGCTATTACTACCGAAAAGCTTACTACCGCTCGTTCTTCACCTCGCCGGCGGCTTGCGCCGTCAAGGCCCAGCCCAGCCCGCTGGCGGGCCTGCTGGGACGCGGCAAGGGCGCGGGCGGCTATAAGGGCGAGTCGGTTTTTCCACTGGTCATGCAGAATCTGCACCGCTTCACGTTCTACATTGCTGCGCTGTTCGTGTTGATTCTGTCGATTGACGCCGTCTGGTCGCTGATCGGCTGGCAAGCATCTGGATCGTCACGTCCCGGCGCGTTCCACGTCGGCGTGGGCTCGCTGGTGATGATTATTAACGCCGTTTTGCTTGGCCTGTACACGTTTTCGTGTCACTCATGGCGGCACTTGCTCGCGGGCAAGCTGGATTGCTTCTCGTGCAGCGGCTGGACCAAAACCCGCTATGACGCATGGCGCAAGCAATCCTCGCTGAACGACCATCACATGCTGCTGGCGTGGATTAGCCTGTTCTGGGTCGCCTTTACCGACCTGTATATCCGCCTGTGCGCGATGGGCGTGTGGCGCGATATCGTTCTCTTCTAACCTGGCGTGTGGTTTCCAACGATAGACAGAAAAGGCGTTTGCAACGATGGTTCAGAACTACGAAACCCGGTATGAGTGCCACCATCACGACGTATTAGTCGTCGGCGCTGGTGGGGCGGGCCTTCGCGCCGCCATCGAGGCTTCTGCGCAAGGCCTGTCGGTGGGACTGGTCTGTAAATCCCTGCTGGGCAAGGCCCACACCGTGATGGCTGAAGGCGGCGTCGCGGCGGCGATGGCCAATGTCGATGGCGAAGACGGTTGGCAGACGCACTTTAAAGACACCATGCACGGCGGTAAATTCCTCAACAACTGGCGGATGGCTCAAATCCATGCGCAGGAGTCCCCCGACCGGATTCGCGAACTGGAGCGCTGGGGCGCGGTATTTGATCGGACGGAATCCGGTAAGATTTTGCAGCGGCCTTTTGGCGGCCACACCTATCGTCGGCTCTGTCATGTTGGCGATCACACCGGCCTTGAGCTGATTCGCACCCTGCAGGACAAGGGCGTCCACAGCGGGATGGACGTTTACATGGAAGCGACCATCACCCACCTGCTGATGGACAATGGCCGCATCGCCGGGGCCTTTGGCTACTGGCGCGAGAGCGGACGCTTCATCGTGTTCAGCGCCAAGACCGTGATTCTTGCCACCGGCGGCATCGGAAAAGCCTACTCTGTCACCTCTAATTCGTGGGAATACACCGCAGACGGCCATGCGGCGGCCTATCGCGTCGGCGCCGAACTCATTGACATGGAATTCGTCCAGTTCCACCCCACGGGCATGGTGTGGCCCAACGGCGTTAAGGGCCTGCTCATCACCGAAGCGGTGCGGGGCGAAGGCGGCCAGCTCACCAATAGCGAAGGTGAGCGCTTCATGAAAAACGTAGATCCTAAGCGCATGGAGCTTTCCACGCGCGACATCGTGGCGAAAGCTATCTACCGAGAGGTAAAAGAGGGACGCGGATCCCCGCATGGCGGCGTGTTCCTCGATATTTCGCATCGCGGCGCTGAGTTCATCAAAAAGAAACTGCCAGGCATGTACCGCCAGTTGCTGGAATTCGCCGATGTCGACATCACGAAAGGCCCGATGGAAGTGGGCCCGACGACCCATTACACGATGGGCGGCCTGCGCGTAGAGGCGGATTCCGCTCAGACGACTGTCCCCGGCCTCTTCGCCTGTGGCGAAGTCGCCGCCGGGATGCACGGCGCCAACCGCCTGGGCGGCAATTCCCTGTCCGACCTGCTCGTGTTTGGCCGGCGCGCGGGCATCGGCGCGGCGGACTACATTCGCCAGAACCCCGGCGTGCCCGTCATTCGTGACGAAGACGTGGACGCAGCGGCTCGCGAGTTGATTACGCCCTTTGAACAGGAAAACGGCGAGAACCCCTACGAGCTGCACCGCGAGTTACAGACCATGATGCAGGCCAAAGTCGGCATCGTGCGTCAGGAAGCGGACTTGCAATCGGCGCTCACCGACTTGCAGGGCCTGGCTGAGCGCGCGCGGCGCGTGTCGGTGCAGGGATCGCGTCAGTTTAACACCGCGTGGCACCTGGCGATCGACCTTGGCAGTATGATTCTCGCTTCTCAGGCTGTGGCTCATTGCGCGTTACAGCGTCAAGAAAGCCGTGGCGGCCACACGCGACTGGATCATGAAGGCTACAACGACTATTGGGCGCGCCATAACTCGACGGTCCGACAAGAGAACGGCGACATGCGTATTGGCGTCAGCGAACTGCCGCAAATGCCGGAAGAATTGGCCAAATTGTTTGAGGAGGCTGTGTAATCCTGATGACACCTGAGTCTGAACTGACCACATCCGAATCAACCCAGCCCATTGCGACGTTTCTGGTCTTTCGCGGTTCTGCGGAAGAGCCTCAGGGCTTTCAGGAGTTCAAGGTTCCTGTAGAAGAAGGCATGGTCGTACTGGACGCCGTGCATTACATCCAACAGCATTTTGCGCCTGATTTAGCCGTTCGCTGGAACTGTAAAGCCGCCAAGTGTGGCTCTTGTAGCGCCGAAGTAAACGGGAAGCCTTCTCTGATGTGCAAAACCCGTATGGATGCGCTGCCGCTGGATGAGCCCGTGCGCGTTTCGCCGTTAAAAGCCTTTCCTCTGACGCGCGATCTCGTCACCGACGTGTCGTGGAATTACGAGCAGAACAAGCGCATCACCCCTTTTACCCCCAAGGACGAGAATACGGACGCCTGGAATGTCCGACAGGAGGACGTTGACCGGGTTCAGGAGTTTCGGCGCTGTATCGAATGCTTCCTGTGTCAGGATGTCTGCCACGTCGTGCGCGATCATGACCAGAAGGACGCCTTTGTGGGCCCGCGCTTCCTCGTTCGCCTTGCCTCGCTTGAGATGCACCCGATGGACGCCGCCGATCGCATTCCTTTTATCAAGGAGGAAGCGGGTTCTGGCTTGTGCAACATCACCAAATGCTGCACGGAAGTGTGCCCGGAGCATATCCATATCACCGATAACGCGATTATTCCGCTGAAAGAGCGGGTCGTGGATCGCTATTACGACCCGGTGCTCTGGTTCTTAAGAAAGCTTCGCGGCAAGGCGTGAGCCTGGGCAATTCCTTGAGCCTTTTAAAGCCCGGAAAACATTTCTGGGTAATGCTTTCCCTTGTTTTTGTCGCTGCGACGCTGACGACGCTTGCGCGAACGCCTTGGGTGACCGTCGTCAATCTGGATAGCGCGATTTTCACGCTTCTGGGGCAGGCGCTGGCAGGCGGCAAGGGCTATGTGCTGCTCTCTGAGCCCGCGCCGCAGCCCTATTTTACGTTTCCGCCGCTGCTGCCGCTGCAAATCGCGCTAATCGCCAAAATTCTGGCGTGGATGGGGCTTGATAGCCCCGAAGCGCTGCAAGTCGCGGTAAAGAACTGGATTCACCTGCTATTTTACGCCTCGATTCCCCTGTTTTATGGCTGGGCGCGGCAACGCTTCAACTTTTGGCCCGCAGTCGCCTTCACAACGCTGCTTGCGCTGAATCCGCTGATGTATCGCTACGGCGGCGCGGATATTCTGTCAGATGTTCCGTATTGGGCCCTGTCCATGGCTTCTGTCGCCGCAATGGATCGCTGGCAGGCTTGCGGCAAGCGCCGTTGGTTTGCGGCAAGCTTGCTGATGGCCGCCTGTGGCGTGTGGACGCGACAAATCGGGGTGGCGCTGGCGGCGGCGATTTGGCTGTCTCTGTCGGCGCAGCGGCGCTGGCGGGCGTTGATCGTCGCGATGCTGACGCTGGGCGCGGCTTGTGCGCTGTGGCCTGCGATAGAACATCTGTATCGACAAGCGTACCCCCTTGCCGAATCGACCCTGAATCAGGCAGGGGTTCGCGAAACGCTGGCGAAGTCTCCGGTCAAGCTTGAGTTTATCAAGCATTTCGCCGTTCAGAATCCTGTTTCACAAGACCGGGCAGCCGTTGCGCAAGATGCAGGGCAATATATCACGCTCGCCGCCTCGCGTCTGAACGCCTATGGCCAGCGGATGGCCGGGCTGTTCGTCCCGCCGCCGCTGGACGCTTGGGCAGGGCCCTTGATCTGGCTGCTCATCGCCATTGGCTACTGGCGATCGCGCCGTAAACTAGGCGTTTTGGCCTATTATCTCCCGATTTACGGCCTGATTTTAACGGTTTATCCTTATACGACGCCGCGTTTTCTGCTCCCTGTGGCGCCATTTCTGCCAGCGCTGGCCTATAGCGCGATTTCAGACGGGCTTGAGCTGCTGCGGAGTCGCTTTTCCAAACCAGATGACGGCCAGTGGCGCTTTCAACGGATCGCTTTGGCGTGTCTATTGGCGCTAACGCTCTTTGGCGGGCATCTGCCGCAAACCATCCGCTGGGTGCGCGCGGGCATGAAGATCAACGCCGCCCACGCCGGGCCTTCTGTCCGGACCGAAAATAGGGCCTATTACGAGGCTTTACGCTGGATTGCCGCCAATACGTCGCCCCAAACGCTGATTGTCAGCCGAAAACCCCCGGTAACGTATTATTATAGCGGCCGTCATTCCACAGCATTCCCGTTTACAGCCCGCCCTGAGCGTTTTGCCCGCTACCTCGACGACCTCGCCGCCCGGTCGAAACCCGCCTTCTCAGCGGTTTATTTGCTGGAAGACGCCGCCTTCGGCGAGACGGCAAAAAGCGTTGGGCCCTTAAGGCGTTCTTATGGCCATCGTCTGCAATTACGGCACGCGTTTGCCTCGGGAGATCGTCTCTGGGAGTGGCTATCCGATGCCAATTCCGCTCAAAACGCCTTACCGGTAAGACCGCGCGTGTAGCGCGATGGCTGGCGCGTCGATTTCAAAGACATGGAAGCGCCCCGGAGCCAGATCCACGCTCAGGTTATTGGTATCGACGATGAACTTGCTGCTTTGCCCGTAAGACGGCGCGAGATCCGCAAGTTGCTGATTTGCGCGCAGCCCCGGAGCGCTGATCACCGCCGAGTGGCGCGCGTTGACGTCGCGATTCGCCACGATCAGCAAGGTTTTACCCTGATGATGCCGGGCAAACGAGATGATTTGCGGCGCATCCGCCCGGTTAACATCCAGCGGAATGAACAGCCCCTCGCTGATAAGGGGCAGGTAGCGCCGCCGCAGATCCAGCATCTGACGCGCGTAGCGGCCAATCTCGGGGTGAGAGCCCTGAGGGCGCGGGCGGTAGTTGAAGAGATCGAAGGGTCGCTCAAAGCCAGTCATCAAGCCATCGACGAAGTAGGGGTTGGTCCATGGCTGAAGCGCCATCAGCCCCACGCTGAGCAGCGCCATGGGTACGCCGCCGCGCGTCATCAAACTGAAATCGTAAGGGGTGTAATACGAGCCCAGAAAGGACTTCCCGGCGCCGGTACGGCGGATCATCCCATGGCGACTGGTGAGATAGTCCATGAAGATATTGGCGTCGCGCATCTCGGGAAATTGATGGAATTCCCCGTATGTGGCGTCAAAACCCGCTTTCAGGAGCAGCTCGGGGTCGTCCGGCGCAATATTCTTAAGCGGGGAGGCGTCCTGAATGCCGTAGCTCTCAGCAAGCCAGAGCTTCTCAGGATACTTGCGGGTGAAAAACTCCCAGAACCAAGGCGGACGCGATCGCGCGACGTCCAGACGATAGCCATCGACGTTCAAATCGCGGGAGGTCGTCTCGAAAAAGCGGTCGTAGTAATCGACCAGGGCCTTGTTGTTCTCAAACAGCAGCATATCGCGCCACTGGCTGGGCTGAATCGGCTCATTCCGAGAGTTCCGCGCAATCAGTTCGGGATGTTTTCGCGCCAAATCGTAGGATGCAAACATAGGCACATCCAGAATCACGTGCAGACCGCGCTGATGGGCTGCATCCACGAACTGGCGCGCCTGCTGCGCGGGCGTAAGCGGGCTGTTTGGATCGAGGTATTCCGGGTTGATGGCCAGTAAATCGCTGGGCGCATAGGGATTTCCCGCTTCTCCCATGCGCCGTTCGCGACTGGCCGGCTGAATCGGCATCACATGGAGGGTATTGACGCCCAACGCTTTGAATTCGTCCAGCCGTTCGATGGCTTTGCGAAACGTGCCAGACTCCGAGGGCTGAATGACGCCATCATGATTGGCGTCACTGGCGGCAAACGTGCGGATTAGCAGCGCGTAGACCACGGCCTCGTTGCGCATGAACATCTGCTTAAGGCGATTTTCCCACGGCAGACTGTGTGTCGTCGTCGTTGAAACCGGCGCTGCCTGCGTGAGCGGGCGATAACGCCATGCGTTCATGGCCCATGGATTGCTAAAGCCATTCGCGGCCATACCCGGAGAAGCCTGCGCAGGAAACCTTGGCGACGGAGGCGTTATCTGAGCCGGGGGCGCTGAGCCAGCCAGCAAATCCGGGCGATAAGGCGCAACGCCCGCATAGGGCGACGCCCATCCCGCCCCCGGAAATCCAGGAGAGCCGGCAGAGACAGCCCCCACTAGGGGCGTCCTCCGCTTCGAGGCTGCGTTTCACCGACCACTAGCGCGTAATAGAGAGCGGTCGCCGCTGTCAGCGCCCCGGCCATCAGCCCGAAAACGCGGCGGTTCCAAAGGAATTTGTCGAAACCGTTGCGCGTGATCGTCAGCAAATGATCCCGAATCACAGGCCCGGCCTGGTCGGACAACTCGCAAATCATCTTGTCGAGCCCCACGCCTTGCGTCGCCTGGAGTCGCGTCAGCGCCTTGGTAAAGGCGTCGGGCATCAGATCGCCCGAGGCGGCTAAATCCAGACGACCGGCGGCGACGGTTTTGAGCCAGCGCGTCGAACCAATCACGTTTAGCTGGCGATTCAGGGCCTGCGGCGTCATATCGCCTTCCAACAGTTTCTCAAACAGCGTGGCATAGCGGCTGACGTGGCTATGCGCCTGGTGATATTCATGCAGCAAGCGCGCTTCTGCCTTGTGATACAGCTCGGGGGGCAGCGCGCGAAGGGCCTTGAGGTTGACAACGTTGTGATTCATCGCATCAAGGCGCTCAGTCTCTTCTTTAAGGAAGCTCTTCATCGCCATGAGCGACAGGCGTTGATCGGGTTGGGTCAGAAAGCTCTCCAGACGTGAGCGAATGGCCTGAGACAGGGCCTTGTCGTCGAGGCGCAGGGCATTTTTCAGCCCGATATGCCGGGGCAGTTCTAGCCGCTTGACCAGCGTCTCCTCAAAGCGCTTGCGCCAGCGCGACAACCACGAGAACTTATGCGCGCCCAACTGCTGGTCGAGATAGGCGTCAAGGCTGCGCTCAGCCAGCACAGGGGCTTCGCGGAATTGACGAGCCCGCGTCAGGTGATAGCTCGAAATCACTTTGCCCGCGAGCCCTTGCGCGGCGTTCTGCAGCAAATCGCGCAGGCCCATGGTGAAAACAGGCAGACCGAGCCCGGCGCTGAGCAACCACCAGGTTTGATTCTGCACCGTGGTTTGCTGAATTTTCTCCTCAATGAGGCGGCGGCGCTGCTGGGTGTAGGGGATTCCAAGGCGATCGCCCGTCCAGTTGAAGCGCTCTTCCGGGATAAGCTGAAAAGGAATGGCCTGCGGGTTTTCAAAGAGCTGTCGCCGCTGGCCGGAACTGTCGAAATAGCCCTGATTCAGATTAAGACCGGTTTTGAGATTGGCAAGCGCGTTATGGACCCACTTACCGCCGTACAGGGCGGCTACCCAACTGCCGACCGCCAATGCATGGCCCATCCCCAGAGATTTACGCGGGTCGGTGAGCGTGGCGAAGGTCGCCAGAACCAGACCGCCCCCCATCGCGATGGATTGCTGGAGCGGACTGAGCGCGCTGCTGGAGGCGTTCTTGTGATGTAGCCCGCCGATAACCGCAGACGCCGTACGGACAGGCGTTGAGAAGCGCTCGACAAAAGTCTGCGGCGGGGCCAGACTGCTCGCGGCATAGGTGGGCGCGTCAAAGCGGCGAGGAATGACGTTCTCGCTCATGGGCGGGTTCTCCCGCATAGCGCGTAACGGCTAGAGCTGCGCATGGCGATACCGCATCATGGTTTGAAAGGGCGACGGCGCGTCGGGGTCGTAGCGACGTTGCCACGGCTGGAACTGAACCGGAGACGATTCGTATTCTTTGGGCGTCAGTACGCGCATCGACTCATACACGCCCCAGGCAAGCCCGATCGGGATGCCCCATGCGCTTAATCGGCTGATAGGGCGCGGCGCGGAAAGCTTTGGGTCATGGAAGACGCGCGTCACAAGCTCTTTCGTCTTGGGCCATACTTCACCCGTGTGGATTTGTTTGAGCAGATAGAGGGGCGAGCGCCGTTTCTCCAGCAGGGCGGCCCATGCGTCAGAGCGCGCGACGTAACCGATGCCGAAGAGCGCAAACATCAGGCTCCAGATGATTTTGAGCGAGTCGGCGGCGTTCACCACGCGCAAGGCCTGCTCACGGCAAGCCGCGTCAGGACTGGCCAAATCGGATGGAATGCCCATTTTTTCGCGCATGCGGCGGTAATGGGCGGGCGTTAGGAGATCAAAGCGGGGCGACTCCGCATTTCGGAACACGGAATCGACGCCGCCTTCCGCCGTGCGAAACATGAGCGTCAGATCGATACCGAATTTCTGGCGGTAGAAGCTATTCACCAGGCGGTTTGAGGCTGCGACCGAGAGGTAATACATTGCCACGCCCGCCAGAATACGTCCTGCGGCGGCGGGTTTGTGATGGCGCAGGGCCATCGCGCCGATCATCGTCAAACCGGCGGTGACGTAAGGGACTTTGGCCATCAAGGCGAAATCGGCGGTCGTAATATCGGTATCGCCGCGCAGGCCTTTCCAAACGGTTTTAGGCAGCGTGATCAGCAGGGTCTGAGCGTGAAATCCCAATCGGCGCAGCAAATTGGGGTTCTCCAGCAGCGTATCCGTCGGCACGGGCGATACATTGCGCTCGCGCGCCGTGACAGGATCCATCAGAAACTTGCTGGATCGCGTGAGCGGACCGAGGCCCGCGTCGGGCGTTTGAAATGCAAGCCCGAAGGTCGGGGAAGAAACCGTCATAGGGAGGTTCCACCGTTGCCGGTTTGAGGACGTTGCCTTAGACGTTGCATAAAAAGAGGAAACGAGAGTAAAGCCAGAGTAAAAATCTGGATCAGGACCCATGGCGCTATGTCTCTGTCGATAACGCCTGTGAAGTCTGCTAATTGTCACCAGACGGGCTTTCTTGAAGCGATTGTTACCCCCTTGCCTGTTTCCGGCTTCTGTGGTTGTTACATGTATCGACCCTTTCCATCAAAAGGGACGCACAAAAGGGACGCAATAGAGAAGGAGATTCCCCATGAATCGCGGCCTGCGTCGTTTCGTCGCCCCGTTCGCCAACGTCGCTGCCCTGATTGCGATTTGCGCGCTGATGATTGGCTTTAACAGTCCGGCGCAGTCCATGGACCTGAATCAGACGCTGCGGCAGTCGTGGCGCTTCTACCAACAGCGCTTTATGCCCGGCGGCGAGCGGGTGGAATCCAACAACTACGGCGGATCCATCACCGAAGGGCAGTCGTACGCGCTGATGAAAGCCGTCTGGATGGGCGATCGCCCGGCCTTTGATGCCGCCTGGCGCTGGACGCGACGCAATATGGCCCGCCCGGACAGCGTTTTGCCCGGCTGGCGCTGGGGAAAGCGCGACGACGGGCATTATGGCCTGATTGCGTCTGAGAACGCGACAGACGCGGATCAAGACATTGCCTACGCCTTGCTGCTGGCCTTCGAGCGCTGGGGCGATGCGGCGTACCGCACGGACGCCGACGCCATGATCGCAGAACTCTGGCAACGCCACGTCCACCGCATCGCCGGGCGGTACTATCTGGATCCGGGCGACTGGCCGCCTTTTGTGGAAGGCGAAGCGCTGACGATTAATCCGTCTTATATGGCGCCGTATGTCTATCGGGCCTTTGCCCGGTACGATGCGGCCCATGCCGACGGCTGGCGCGCGCTTGCCAACGACGTTTATCCTGCGCTGGAGGCTTGTTCTGCGCTGAGCGCACTTAAATTGCCGCCGAACTGGTGTGCCGTCAACTATCAGAGCGGCGCCATCGGGTTTTCGGACGTTCAGGGCGAGGGCGCGCGCGACTTCGGCTATGACGCCTTCCGCGTGTTCTGGCGGATGGCGATGGATGCGCGCGAAGAAGGCGGCTCTGCGCAGGCGCGCGCCTATCTGGCGGCCCATGACGGGCTATGGCGCCATTGGCTGGCCCATCGAGACTTGCCTGAAGGCTTTGGACCCAAAGGCGAGCCGCGAAACAGCGGGCCTTCAGGATTTTCGCGCAGTGCGCTTTTTGCGCGTCAGGCGGCGCTGGATCCGGCGCGAGGCCAGGCCTTGTATCAGGCCATTCTCGGGCCGTTATACCACCCGGAGGGTTACTGGCAGAACGATTATAACGACTTCATGCACAGCGTGGTCTGGCTGCACGTGTGGACCGCGCGGCCTTAACGCGCTAGGCAAGCGCGTGACGGGCGATGAAATCGGTGTAGACTTCGCGCCCCTGACGAAATGCGGGGCTCGCCAACACTTTTTGATGAAACGGGATGGTCGTCTTAACGCCCGTGATGGCGTATTCACCTAAGGCGCGCGTCATTCGGGCGATGGCCTCGTCGCGGGTCGCGCCGTGACAGATGAGTTTGCCCATCAGCGAATCGTAATACGGCGGAATCGTGTAGCCGTGGTACATGTGGCTGTCGACGCGTACGCCGGGGCCGCCGGGCGGGAGATAGCCATCTACTTTGCCCGGGCAGGGACGGAAATTCGTGTCAGGACACTCGGCGTTGATGCGGCACTCGATGGCGTGGCCGCGAAACGTGACATCATCCTGCGTAAAGGAGAGCGGCTGGCCCGCAGCGACCTTGATTTGCTCCTTGAGCAGGTCCACGCCGGTGATCATCTCTGTGACCGGGTGCTCAACCTGAATACGGGTATTCATTTCCATAAAATACATCTTCATATCAGCGTCGCAGAGGCATTCGATCGTGCCGACGCCCTCGTAGCCGATTTTACGGATGGCGCGCAAGAGAACCTGGCCCATTTCTTCGCGCAATTGCGGGGTGAGGGCGGGCGACGGGGCTTCTTCGATGAGCTTTTGATGCCGACGCTGGATCGAGCAGTCGCGCTCGCCCAGATGCACCACGTTGCCATACTGATCGGCGAGAATCTGGAACTCGATATGGCGGGGATTCTGGATAAATTTTTCGATATAGACGGCGTCATTGCCAAAGGCGGCCTTGGCTTCGCCACGCGCCAGCGCGACCTGATCTTCGACCTCGTCTTCTGAGGCGATCAGGCGCATTCCCTTGCCGCCGCCGCCGGCCGTGGCCTTGGCGATAATGGGATAGCCCACCGTGCGCGCCCAAGCGCGAATCAGCTCCGGGTCAGCGGTCGTGCCGTCGGTTCCGGGAGTAACGGGGACGCCGACATCCGCCATCGTGCGCTTGGCGGTAGCTTTGTCGCCCATGATGCGAATCATCTGGGCAGAAGGGCCGATAAATTTAAGCTGGTGATCGGCGCAAATCTCGGAAAAGTCGGCGTTTTCCGACAGAAAGCCGTATCCTGGGTGGACGGCGTCGGCGCGGGACATGAGGGCGACGCTGATCAGGTTGCTGACGTTGAGATAGCTCTGGGCCGAGGCGGCAGGACCGATGCAGTAGGCTTCATCGGCCAGTTGCGCGTGCAGGCTCTCTTCGTCGGCCTGCGAATAGACGGCGACCGTGCGGACGCCCAGTTCCTGACAGGCGCGGATAATGCGCACGGCGATTTCGCCTCGATTGGCGATAAGGACTTTCTCAAACATTCAGGCGAGACCTCCGGTTGACGTCAGGACGCAACGGCGCGCGCCGCTCACGCGGGGTCGATGAGCATCAGCGTTTGGCCGAACTCCACCGGCTGACCATTCACAGCCTCAATGGAGACGATAACGCCCGTTACGTCAGATTCTAACTCGTTCATCATCTTCATGGCTTCAATAATGCAGAGCTTCTGGCCGACGCTCACGCGCTGACCCACGCTGACAAAGGCGTCAGCGTCCGGCGACGGCGAGCCGTAAAACGTCCCCACCATCGGCGAGGTGATGGGCGTGTAGCGCGACTCGCTGGCCGGGGCGGCAGGCGCGGCGGCGGGGGGCGGCGACGCTGCTGGCGGCGCAGCGGGAAGGACCGGCGGACCGTAGGCGGCGACAGGCGCGGGCGGGACAATGGTCAGCGCTGTCGAGGGATCGGCGACAACTTTGATGGTAACGCTTTGCGGCCCGTCGCTGACGCTCAGTTCCGCGAGTTTTTCTTCGCGGGCCAAGGCGGCGAGTTCACGGATTTTGGCGATATCAACATCCATCTCTTAACGTCCTATCCGGTTACACGCGATCGAGATACGCGTTGGTGCGCGTATCGACGCGGACTTTATCACCCGTTTGTACGAAAAAGGGTACCTGGACCTGAGCGCCGGTCTCCAGCGTGGCGGGCTTGGTACCGCCGGAAGCGGTATTGCCCTTTTCGGGCGGCGGGGTTTCGCTCACCACCAGCTCAACGAAGTTGGGCACGTCGACGCCAATGATGCGCCCGTCGTGATCCAGCACGCTGATGACCATTTCTTCCTTAAGGTAAATGACGCCGCTGCCGATCTGGGTCTTGCTGAGCGCGAGCTGATCAAAGCTGCGCAGGTCCATAAAGGTGTAGGTTTCGCCGTCGTTGTAGAGATACTGCATCTCTTTGCGCTCAACGTGCGCTGATGCGACTTTTTCGCCAGCGCGGAAGGTTTTTTCAACCACCTGGCCGGTTTCTACGTTTTTAAGCTTGGACCGCACAAAGGCCGAGCCTTTGCCCGGTTTGACGTGCAAAAATTCAATCACCTGCCAGACGCCATTATCCAGCTCGATGGTGATGCCGGTTTTGAAGTCGTTGGTGGAAATCATAAGAAACCGTATTCCTGTGAGGCAGACGCAGATGCGCTGGCGGCGCCGTATAATGGGGGCTCTCCCAGCCGTTGCGTTGAGCATATCACGATCGCTTTCGATGACAAAACCCTTTGATGACGCCCTTGATTGCGCGCGCGCCACCGTGTCGCTGGCCGGTCTGGCCGATCTCGACGCTTTCGCTCGCGCGCTCGCCATGCGCCTGCGGCCGGGCGACGTCGTGGCGCTCGATGGCGATCTGGGCGCGGGCAAGACCACGCTGGTTCAGGCCCTGGCGCGGCATCTGGGAGTGAGCGACGGGGTCGTCAGCCCCACGTTCGTCTTGACGCATGAGTATCGCGGCGCGCCCATGCCTGTCCTTCATGCCGATTTCTACCGGCTGGAAGACGAGGCCGCGCAAAGCCTGGCCGAAGAGATGACCGCCGTGATCGCCGAAGGCCGTACGCTGGTGCTGGTGGAATGGGCGAAATTCGGGCCGTTTCTGGCGCCGTTTGTCACGCGCTCGCTGGCGCTGTCTACCCCGGATCAGGCGGCTTCAGGACCAGAAAATCCGCAACAGGGAGAAGCGCGGGTGATTTCGCTGCAACGTCATAAGACTTCTCAAGAACCCCAGACGCTGGCGGAGACCCAGAATGGCTGAGATGCGCGCGCTTTTACTCGACACCGCAGGCGCAACGTTGATGGCGGCTATTGCTGTCAACGGCGAGATTCTCGCCCGGCTTTGCGAAGAATCTCCCTCCCAGCGCTACCATTCGGCGGCGCTGGCCGCGAAACTGCGGACCATGCTGGAATCGCTTGCCCTGACGCCGCAGGATCTGACGGCGCTGGCCGTCCACATCGGCCCGGGCAGCTTCACCGGCCTGCGGACCGGCCTGACGACGGCGCGCGTCATGGGCCAGTTTCTGCCGCTGACGTGTTATGCCTTTACGGCCTTTGATCTGCTGCGAGCCGCCCAACCCCCGGACGATGCGCCGCTGGGCATTGCGCTGGACGCCTTGCAAGGGCGCGCCTATGCCGCCATTTGCGATGCCTCGGGCGCGTGGCGTCAACCGCCGGCGCTGGTGACCCTCGACGCGTGGCGCGATAGTCTGCCTGCCGGAGCCCGCGCGCTGATTTCGGCGTCGCTGGCGAGCGCGTGGGACGATTCCACTGGCGAGCGCCGGCGCATGCAGCCCATAGAGTCGCTGGGCCTGTTTACGCCGCAACTCATGATGGACCTTGTGACGCGCGGGGCCCCGTCGACGCCCTGGGGCGAGCTGCTGCCGCTGTACCTGCAATCCCCCAATATTACGCTGCGCGCGGATGCCTCGTCGAAGAAGCCCCCCGCTTGATCTTTCCCTGTCTTCCGCCTATGCTGGCGCTGACAAATTGGCGCTGGTGGCGTGGCCAAGTGGTAAGGCAGGAGTCTGCAAAACTCTTATCCCCAGTTCGACTCTGGGCGCCACCTCCATTTGTAAACAAACATGAAGATCTTTGCGGCGATTTTTATTAAGGGGCGCGACAAGATGTCAATCGTCGTTTATAGTGGGATTACTGGGATTTAAGGCAGCGCCTCGGCGCAGGGGAACGAATTAAACACAGAAAATCAAACGCAGTTTCAGCGATAACAGCCCGCTGATGTCTCTGTGGGTTTATCTGGGGTTTTTGTCAACCGTAATTCGAAGTAAGAGATTTCCAGATTTAATTTCTGAATTTAATCTCTCCATGAAGCAATGCTGGGTGATCCAAATTTCAGGGAAAGGCCGGAAAACTGATGACGACGACTCGTATTGATTTCAGCGCTATTACGACGCCCAGCGCTCTGGGCGAACGGGTGTGCAAGGCAATGGAGACGTTTACGCGTCTGGCCCCGCCGCAAGAGTTCGCCCCGGCGCGTATCATGACGTTTGACGAAGCGCTATTCCAGCCGGGCGACAGTCAGGGCTTTTTCGGGCCCCTGACGCCGGGTTTCGGGCGCAAAGCCGGGCGCTAGGACCAGACCGCATTATCCTGTTTTGATAGAAGTTTCGAGAGAGAGACCACACGCCAGCCAGCACACAGCGAGCCATCCGTCGAACCGGATTCGACGAGGGGTTTCATATTTATCTTTCACGCACACACACACGCACACGCAACACCATCACACCGCCGTATGCGACTCGTCGCTGCGCTTTTATGCGCGCGCCCGGGATTGTCATGCGGCTTTTTGTTTGCCGGATTTCCCCGTCGGCAGATCGTGGACATCTGCTTTATTGCGCGCGCGCTTTGGGGTAACGTGATCGTCAACGCCCCTTCGGGAGTCTCTTTACAGTCGGAGAACAAGAGGAGAGAACCGGGCCATGACGACCCAGACCCCCCAGCCAACCGCTTTTCGCCAGGAGAAAGATTCTCTGGGCTTACGAGACGTACCCGCAGACGCCTATTACGGCGTGCAGGCCCTTCGCGGCTGCGAAAACTTCCCGATTTCTGGCGTGACGCCGCCGCAGGCCTACCCGCATGCGATTCGCGCCTATGGCTGGATTAAAAAAGCGGCTGCGCGCGCCAACGCCGAACTCGGCCTGATTCCCCAAGACTTCGGCGACGCCTTGATGCGCGCCGCTGACGAGATGATCGCCGGTCAATTCGACGATCAATTTATTGTCGACGTCTATCAAGGCGGCACCGGCACCTCGAATCACATGAACGCCAACGAGATTCTCTCCAACCGCGCAACCGAACTGCTGGGCGGTCAAAAGGGCGAGTATCGCGTGAATCCCAACGATCATGCCAATTACGGGCAATCCACCAACGACGTGACGCCAACGATGATGCGTCTGACGTTTCTGTCGATGCACGGCCCGCTGATGCAAAGCGTACGGACGTTTCAAGCGGCGTTTGAGCGCAAGGCCGAGGCGTTTAAAAACATTCTCATCGCCGGGCGCACGCACATGCAAGACGCCGTGCCGCTGACCATGGGCCAGCAGTTTGGCGCGTATGCGCACGCCATTGAAGACGCGGGCGACAATATTGAGCGCGCCAGCGAGCGCCTTAACGCCATTGGTCTGGGCGCTTCGGCGCTGGGGACCGGCATTAATACGCATCCGCGCTATCGCGAGCTGGTGACGCGCTATCTGGCCGAGTACTCGGGCTTCAATCTGCGCATGGCGCGCGATTATTTTCAGGCGACCAGCAGCTTTGGCCTGTTTTCGGATTATTCTGCCGCGTTGCGCAGTCTGGCGATTGAACTGGAGAAAATTGCCCACGATCTCAAGCTGTATTCGTCGGGCCCTTGCACCGGCATCGCGGAACTGGCGCTGCCTTCCAAGCAGCCGGGCTCGTCTATCATGCCGGGCAAAGTGAATCCCATTTACCCCGAACTCATGGACCAGTTGTCGTATATCGTACAGGGCAACGACCATACCATCGCCCTGTGCGCGCAAAACGGCCAATGGCAGCTCAATGTCATGATGCCGACGATCCTGCTGAAAATGACCGAATGCCAGAAAATCCTGACCAATGCCCTGCCCGTGTTCGCGCGCGAGTGTATTGACGGACTGGTCGTAAACGAGGCGCTGGCCAGTGAGCGCATTGAGCGCAGCACGCTGTTACTCACCGCGCTGAATCCGTATATTGGCTACGCCGCCGCCGCCGATATCGCTAAAAAAGTGCTGGGCGAAGGCATGACGATTCGCGACGCCGCGCTCAAACTCGGCGTAAAAGAAAACAATGGCAAGCCCCTGACCGCAGAACGTCTGGATCAGCTCTTGTCGGTCACCGCCATGACGGAACCCAGCGAGCCGATCACTTAAACGAAGACCGGGCAGTCAACCGCTTACGGCTTGGCAACGTCTATCACGCACTGATTCGTATCGCCGCCGCTGGCACAGATAACGTTGCTGTCCTGATGCACCAGCGTGGCGTTGTTGACCTTGGGCGGCAGCGCGGACGTCGAATCATTCTTGACATAGTTATTAATTGTCGCGCTGGATAAATTGACGCCTTGCGACGGAATTGGCCCTGTCCAGTTGCCGCTGAGCGCGTCAAACTGGTAGAGTTTGCTCGTGCCGTCAGGGTACGATTCGGTTTTATAGGCCAGTTGCGAATTGCCGCCGCCCAGATCGGCCTTGTACAGCGTAGTGGACATCATCGGCGCGCCTGTTTCGGGGTGGGCATAGTCGGTTGTCTCGGACTGAAGCGGGTAGGTCTGGCTGGAGGCCACGCTACAGGTGGCCGCCGTACACACCGTGGGAATGCCGGAGGCGATGGCGTCAATCTGCTTGCTTTCCAGCTCAATGACCTGCTGGGCCTGCGGATAGTCTTTGAGCAGATCGGGGTTTTTATCGAGAAACGTCGTCAACGCATCAAATTTGGTTTGAAACTCGGCCAGCGCGCTTTTCAGCGAGACTTCCGAAGACGGCGGCGAGACCACTTTTGTAATGGCGGGTTCTGGAGGAGGGGCGGTAGAGGGGTCTAGTCCGTTATAGGTGATCTGTTGGCCGGGGTTAGCCCCCTGGAGTCGCGCTACAACGCTATTGATGCAATCTGTATTGTTTGAGCAGGTTTCTACTTTTATTAATTGCCCCGTCGAGCTTCCAATCCTGTATAAATCATATTGGACTACGTTGGCGGGCGAGGTGCTGCCGGAGGCTGCCTGGTTTTCTTCTTTGGCGGGGTCTTTGGCGTAGATGTCGATTAACGAGCCCAGATCATGGCCGCTCTTGGCCAGATCGGTAATCAGGGCAATAGTAGCGGGATCCACGCCCTCGGCTTTCATCTGCTCAGCCATTTTGGCCAGAATTTCCGAGAAGTATTGCGTCAGGTCGCCGCCCAAACCGCCTGCCGTATCGGTAACGCGCGCGCCTTGCGAAATAACCGGCAATTGAAGACACGAGCCGTTCTTAAAGCAGATTTTTTCGGTGGTCATACCCGGCGGGGGCTTGGGACCAAAGGCCGTGGGCGTACTAATAGCCGTGCCGCCCACGCTTGTCGTCACAACGCCGCCTTTGCCGACGACGCTTTTTCCCATAAAACCAAGGCCGCTAAAAAGCGTCGGCGCAAAAAACGCCAGTCCCGCAACCCCTGCCAGCGTCACCAGCGCCAGCGCCAGACTGTATTCGCTCAGGGCCTGGGCAGAGGCGCTCGGCCTTTCCACTATAGTTGCCATTCAGACGCTTCCCCTTGTCTTGACTGAACACCGCGCGGGCGCGTGTTTTCTTCAATCGACAAAAGGGCCTTTACGCTGAAGCGAAAAAGGCATTTTGAAACAATATTGTTACATGAGGTTTGAGCGTCGTCGATGCTGGGTAGCGCGGACCCCAGCGCATCAGACGCCGATAAACGTGCCCAGCTTTTCGCCCTGCAGGATTTTACGGATGGCGTGCGGCTCGTTAAAGTCAAACACCAGCAGCGGCAGACGCGTATCCTTGCACAGCGAAACAGCCGTTGCGTCCATCACCTTCAGGCCGCGAATCAGCACTTCGTCATAGGTCAGCGTGTCGAACTTCTGCGCGTCGTCGTGCTGGCGCGGGTCTTTATCGTAGACGCCATCGACGCCGTTTTTGGCCATGAGAATCGCTTCGGCGTTGATTTCCGCGGCGCGCAGGGCGGCAGTCGTATCGGTTGAGAAAAACGGATTGCCGGTGCCGCCGCCAAAAATCACCACGCGGCCTTTTTCCAGATGCCGGATGGCGCGCAGTCGAATATAGGGTTCCGCCACGCGGTTAATGTCGATGGCGCTGAGCATGCGCGTGTCCACGCCGGATTTTTTGAGCATCCCCTGGAGAATCAGCGCATTCATGATGGTCGCCAGCATGCCGACGTAATCGGCGGCGGCGCGATCAATGCCGATTTTGGAGCTGGCTTGCAGGCCCCGAAAAATATTGCCCCCGCCCACCACAATGGCGATTTCCACGCCCATGGCCGTCAGGGAGGCGACTTCGGCGGCGACCATACTCACCACGTCGGGGTTAATGCCAAAGCCCTGATCGCCCATCAAGGCCTCGCCGCTGATTTTGAGCAGGATGCGCTTGAAGCGCAGGGGCTGGGCGGTTGGCATCGTCGTAGGCGGCGTCGCCTGAGCCTCCGCGCTGCGCGAAGACGGGTCAACAGGCGATGTCGTCATGTCGGGTACCAGCTCCAACGGGTTGGACGCGTTCTAGCGTAATTGGGCCATTACTTCTTCAGCAAAATTGGCGGATTTCTTCTCGACGCCTTCGCCCAGCACAAAGCGGGTAAAGCGCGTAACGCTGACCAGTCCGCCCATTTTCTCGCCTTCGCGCTTCAGCAGGTCGCCGATAGTGACGCTGGGGTCCTTGACGAAAGGCTGCTCGATCAGGACGCGCTGGCTCATGAGTTTGGCGACGCGACCGGCGACAATCTTTTCGCGAATCTCCATCGGTTTGTTCTGGAGATCGTCTTTGCCCAGCTCAATGCGTTTTTCTTCTTCCACCACGTCCTGGGGAATTTCTTCAGTGGTGACGTAATCTGCGCCGGCGCTGGCGATCTGCATGCAGATATCTTTAGCGAGTTGGCGGAACTCGCCTTGCGGGGCGTTGGCGCTCTGGGTGCAAGCCAACTCGACCATAACGCCGATTTTACCGCCGGTGTGAATATAGGCATGAATCACGCCGCCGCCGGTGAGCTGGTAGCTGACCAGACGCCGCACGGTGATGTTTTCTTTAATCTGGGCGACGCTTTGCGTCACTTGATCCTGCACGCCGGGAGCGGCCAGAAAGCTCGACGCATCGGCGGGCATTTGCTGGAGCGCTTGTTCCGACAGGCTTTTGGCAAGGGCGACAAAGGCATCGCCGCGCGCAACGAAATCGGTTTCGCAGTTGATTTCCAGCAGCGCGCCGCTGGCGCCGTCCGGGGCGATGGCGGCAATCACCTGACCTTCAGCGGTTTGGCGGCCGCCTTTTTTGCTGGCCGTCGCCAGGCCTTTTTGGCGCAGCAATTCGCTGGCTTTGTCCATATCGCCGCCCGCTTCGACGAGGGCGTTTTTCGCGTCCATCATCCCCGCGCCGGTTTTTTCGCGCAGTTCTTTAACCTGTTCAGCCGTAATCGCCATGATGAAACTCATGCTCCTTTGAGATTGTAAAATGCAGGATGAAAAGACGCGCGTCGCGCGACGGCGCGGGCTTAGGCCTCGTCGTCGCCGCCATAGGCGCGTTTGAGGGCCGCAGCCGCCAGCTCAGAAGCGCTAGGGCCTTCCTCTTCTTTTTCGGGTTCCTGTGCTTCGGCAGGGGCGGGCTCCGGGGAGGAGGCTTCCGCAACCGTGGCCTGCGCCTGTTGAGGCGCGTCTTCCGGCGTCGCCGCATCTTCATCGCCGGGGCGTTGTTGCTTGCCCAGCGAAGCCAGATGACGTTCGCGCTCCTGACGGCCTTCGAGAATCGCGTCGGCCAGGCGGCCCGTGATCAGGCGGATGGCGCGAATGGCGTCATCGTTGCCCGGAATCGCATAGGTCGCCGAACTCGGATCGCAGTTGGTATCCACGATGCTGACAATCGGGATGCCGATTTTCTGGGCTTCTTCGACCGCCAGAGACTCGCGACGCTGGTCGACGATGAACAGAATATCGGGCATGCCGCGCATATCCTTGACGCCGCCCAGCGTTTTTTCCAGCTTGGCGAGCTGGCGCATCAGCATGGAGACTTCTTTTTTGGGCAGGCGCTCAAAGTGGCCGTTATCGCGCATTTCTTCCAGTTCGCGCAGCTTGTTGATACGCGTGCGAATAATCTCAAAATTGGTGAGCGTGCCGCCCAGCCAGCGGCGGTTGATGTAGAAGACGCCGGCGCGGCGGGCTTCTTCTTCCACAATGTCGGTCGCCTGTTTTTTGGTGCCGACGAAGACAATCTTTTTACCCTTGCTGGCAGCGGTTTTCAGGAACTCGTAGGCCGCATCGAGCATGTGGGTGGTTTGCGTCAGATCAATGATGTAAATGCCGTTGCGCTCGCCCCAGATATAGGGTTTCATTTTGGGATTCCAGCGGTTGGTCTGGTGGCCGAAATGAACGCCGGCTTCCATAAGTTCTTCTAACGAGGCGACAGGCATAAACGCTCCTTCCAGATGAAACGGTTCAGGCGATGGCGTTGGGCCGACACGATGCGGGCCGACGCGCATATTGCCATCATCTTACACGCTCACCCGCCGCAGACAAGCCCCCGCCCGAATCGCCGACAAGCGACCCGCTTGCGGGCGCCAATCAATATTCAATCGCTGACACGCCAGAGGTCAGGGCGTCATCAGCGGGTTGAGGATTGAATCCAATTGACGCGATTAGCCGAGTGGACAATTTGGATTGAATTCGTCCTGATTATAATGGCCGTCGTTGTCGGCCGCACGGCGGCGCTCAGGCGCAACCTGCGCGCGCGGCGGCTGATTTTTAAGGACGAAAGGATGTCTTCATGCCGGAACTCAAGGGATCGCAAACCGAGAAAAACCTGCTCAAAGCCTTTGCGGGCGAATCGCAGGCGCGGAATCGCTATACATATTTTTCATCTCAGGCCAAAAAAGAAGGCCTGATCCAGATTGCCGCCGTGTTTGAAGAAACCGCCAATCATGAACGCGAACACGCCAAGCGGTTTTTCAAGTTTCTGCAAGGCGGCATGCTGGAAATTACGGCGACATTTCCCGCAGGCATTATCGGATCGACGGCGGATAACCTGAGGGCAGCCGCCGCAGGCGAGCATGAAGAATGGGAGATTCTGTATCCCGGTTTTGCGCAGTGCGCGCGCGATGAGGGATTCTCTGGCATCGCCACGGTGTTCGACAGTATCTGCCGGGCGGAACAATTCCATGAGCGGCGCTATCTGGCGCTGCTGGAAAACGTCATCGAGCAAAGCGTCTTTAAAAAGGCCCAGCCCGTGCAATGGCGCTGCCGTAACTGCGGATTAATTCACGAGGGGCCTGAAGCGCCCGGCGCCTGCCCGGCCTGCGCGCATCCGCAAGCGCACTTTGAGCTATGGGAGCATAACTGGCTCTAGGGCCAGCCCGAACAAGAATAACGCCCGTCGGCGCGTTTGATTTAGACGCCCGCGCCGACGGCACGGCGGAAATCCCATATTTAAGGGGCATCGCGGCGGACAAAAGCGGCTACAATGAGAGGGACGGGTTTTCACGGAGACGCTCAGTTTGAATCAGCCGGAATACGCTTGCCGATGAGAGGCCTTCCCACGCGACGCCTCAACGTCTATCGCGCGCCCATTCTTCAAAGTCTGTCGCCCTCGCAGCTAGAGTTCTGGCCCGATGGCGCGCTGGCAATGGACGACAATGGCATGATTCTGGCCTGTGGGCCGTGGCAAACGATTGTGCCGCAAGTCCAGGGCGGCGATATGAGCCTGACCGTCTTCCCCAAAGGCTCGCTGATCCTGCCGGGACTGATTGACCTGCATACGCATCTGCCGCAATTGCCGGTGGCGGGACGGCCGCGCGCCGGGCTGCTCGACTGGCTGGAGTCCGTGGTGTACCCAGCCGAAAGCCGATTTTGCGAAGAGCGTTACGCTCGGCAGACGATTCACTGGTTTTTTCGCGAACTGTTGTCGCACGGCATCACGACTGCGGGCGTCTTGCTGACGACGCATTCGCAGGCCGCTCGCGTGGCGTTTGAAACCGCCGATCAGATGGGCAATCGCGTCGTCATGGGCCTCACGCTGATGGATGGCCATGGGCCCGGCAGTCTGATCCGTCCGGCGGACGCCCTTTTACGAGACGCCGACAGCTTGTGCCGCACCTGGCACGGGCATGAGAAGAACCGTATCCGCTATGCCTTCTGTCCGCGCTATGCGCTGGCCTGCTCGCCGGATTTACTGCGCGGGACGGCGCGCTTGCTTGAACAGCATCCGGGCGCCTTCTGTCATACGCATCTGGCGGAACAGCGTGACGAGGTGGCGGCGGTGCGCGACGCCTTCCCCGACGCGGCTTCTTATACAGACGTATACCATCAGGCCGGACTGCTGGGCGATCACACGCTGCTTGCGCATGCGATTCATTTGAACGAGGCGGAATTTGACGCGATTCAGGCGGCGCATGCGCGCGTGATCCATTGCCCGAGCGCCAATCTGTTTCTTAAAAGCGGGCGTTTCCGCTGGGGCGAGGCCCGAGGGCGCGACATCCGGGTCGGGCTGGGGTCTGACGTCGGCGCCGGGCCGTCTCTCAACATGCTGGGCGTGATGCGCGATGCGCTGACCATCCAGAGCGATCCGCACGGCGGCGCTGCGCCGGATGCGCCCACGGTTGAAGAACTCTTTTACGCGGCCACGCTGGGCGCCGCCGACGCGCTGGGCTCTTCGGATCGGCTGGGGTCGCTCAAGCCCGGAAAAGAAGCGGACTTTATCGTGCTGAATCTCTCGGCGCGCTCGTCGCTGCCGGGCGATTTACTGCAACAACCCGCGCACGACCTGCTGGCGTCGCTCATCTGGCTGGGAGACGAGCGCCTGGTGTCCAAAACCTTCGTCCGCGGTCAAGAAGTCTATCCGCAAAACGAAGGCCTGATTTTCGGGATTTAGGGCGCGCAAATTCCGCCAGCATTCAGGGCGCTTGGCGCGTCAGGCGCGGCGGGTTTTCCTGCAAGGCGAATCAAGCTGCGACTCGCCTGCAGGTCTGGCATGCTGAGCCTTATGCTCTTCGTCCACGAGCGCGGCGCAATCGGCGCAATAGCGGCCTTTTCGCTCGCGATTATTCTGGGTTTTGCCGCAGCGCTTGCAGTAAATCAGCACATGGGCGGCGCCGGGGCCGAGCAGGCCATCAAAAAACAGGATTTCCGCATCGAGCTGCGACATCTGGCACAGGCGCGACAAGTCCTCGAGCAGCGTTTCCGGCTGGCAGACCAGCACGCGCTGGCTGCGCTGAATCAAGACTTCCAGCGTCGTCATGCAGTCAGGACAATAGGCGCTGCGCAACAAGCGAAAAATCTTGTTACAGCGACGACAATTCGTCAGTTTGCCAACAACGGGGAGGGCCATTCAAGCAGCCTTTCAAGAAGACGTAGAAGAGGGAGCGGGCGCATTGCGCTTGAACCCATAATGACGAATCTGCCCCTGACGGGAAAAATAGGCATGATGCGTCTGAAGCAGGCGTTGTTCCTGCGAGGTGAGGGGGCCGTCATCGTCGGCGCGATCGAGAATCAGCAGGATTTCGCGCCAGTCTTGCGCAGGCGCCGCGCTTGAGACGGTTTCGACAAGCGGCCCTTCAGCGGCGACAGGCGAAAGAGACGTAAGCCCGTCGCGCTCGCGAATCACCGCTTCGTAAAGCGCCTTGTAATGCGCCAGTTCCTGACGAAGCGCTTCTATTTCGCCGCCCTCCTCCGGCGCTTGCGGCAGCGCATCGGGTAGCGGGAGCGCCTCGGGCAAAGGGGTTTCGCTCATCGAGAGACACGGCGGCGGAGCGGCGCTCTCCTGCAGGGCCGTCTGGGCGCGGCGCTCGTTATCAGAGGCAAAAATCGCCTGCGGGTCGTTGTCCACCAGCGGGATAAGCTGTTCCAGACAATGCAGGCATAAAGGTTCAACGGAATCAGCATTTTTCAGGCGCTGATGGCACACGTTGCAATAGCCGCGCTTCCATAGCGGCAGGTCTTTGATGGCGCCATTGCCCAGCCGGAAATACAGCGAATTGGCGAGCCGCTGCGCCGACAGGCCCGTTTTCTGGGCCAGATGCAGCATATTGAGGTTTTCCAGATGCTTGCCCAGTTTGCGGTAATAGCGATCGTAGCGGGAATATTCGGTCTCCAGGCAGTTGCCGCACATGGTATGCGCGCCCGTTCGCTGAAACGGTCGGTTACACTGCACGCAATTGACGATAAACATCGGCTCGATCGCTCGCTCGTTCTGAAAATCGGGCGTCTGACCCGGCGGACGGGAAAAATCACGCAAACGCGCTTACTGAATCTATCGGCAAATCGCGCGCAAAGTTGAGCGCGCCTGCGCCTCCGTATCTCAGGGGAGTCAAACGCGGGCCGCGCGCGCTAGAATAAGGCCGTACCGCTCGCCATACTGGACGCCGCAATGCCCCTGACGCCCATTCGACTCCTCAGCGAAATCAAGGAACAACCCGCCCTGCTGCGCGAGATTCTCGCCGCACAACCGGAGCGCCTGACGCGTCATGCGGCAATTCCGCTGGACAAAACCCGCCTGATTGGCGTCGCCGAAGGCTCCAGCCGACACGCGCTCGATATTGCCGCGCCCTTTCTGGAAACCTGCATCGGCTTGCCCTTCGTCACCCGAGGGCCGGAAGACCTGCTCGAACGCCAGACCATCGCCCAGGCCATTGCGCCGCAACGCGAACCGCGCGATCCGGCGGCCTTTTACCTGTTTGTCTCCCAGTCGGGCGAAACAGCCAGCGTCCTGCGGGCCGCGCAATGGCTGTTTCCGCAGGCCGCGCCTGCGCCGTTGGGCGCTGCGGCTCAAGCCCTCAGCGTGACCAATCACGAGCAATCGTCGCTGGCGCGGCGCTTTGGCAATCATGTCCTCATCGGCGCAGGGGAAGAGCGCTCTATCGCCGCAACCAAGACGCTTACCGCCACGCTGATGACCCTCTTGCTCTGGGGCGCCGCCGTTGGCCGCTCGCTGCGACGCCTGACGCCGGACGCTTACGATAAAACGCTCGCGCAACTCGCCGCCGTGCCGGATCAAATTGACGCGCTTCTGAGTGAGGCGCCCATGGCGGCGCTCCAGCGATTTACGCATAAACTGATTGAGGTTAACCACTTCGTACTCATCTCAAAAGGCCCCACCACGCTGATTTTGCCAGAAGCCGGGCTGAAACTCACTGAAACGTCTAGCAATATCGTCTATACCGATAACGCCGAAAGCTTCAAACACGGCCCCAAAGTGATTCTGTCGGGGGTGAACGGGCATCACCCCAATGCTATTTACCTGACGCCGACAGACGCGACGCTGGCTGATGAGCTGTATCGGGATGCGCGCAGCCATTTTTGGCGCGATCTGGCGGGAGAATCGCCGCAGCGAGCCTTTGAAGACGATCGCGTGTTCTTCATCCGCTTCGAGAACAGTCCCACCCTGCCGACGGAATTCGCGGCGCAGTGGCCCATTAGCGCCGATCGCCTGCTGACGCTGCCCGCCTGCGGATTAATTGACAGCTTGTTCGTGTCTCTGGTGGCGTTTCAGCTTATCAGTTATCACCTGGCCGCGCTCAAAGGCGAAAACCCGGATAACCCCACGCTACAAAAAGCCGTTACGGAGTAAGCGCCGCCTCAATTTGAGCGAGAATCGCCTCTCGCCCCTGATTCTTCGGCGAGGCGACCAGCGTAATCGCCTGCGGATCAAGGCCGAGTAATTCTGCCGCCGCGCGTTGATGCGTCTTCAGGTCGGCTTGTGCGGCTTTGTCCGCCTTGGTCAGCGCCACGCGCGTCGGCAAATCGTGATAGCGCAGCCATTGCGCCATCTGGATATCGTTTGGCTGAAACCCATGACGCCCGTCGGCCAGCAGAAAAATCAGTCGCAAGCGCGGGTTTTGACGCAGATAGGTTTCCAGCGACTTTTGCCAGCGGGCCTGTTCGGTTTTTGAAACGCGCGCATAGCCGTAGCCGGGCAGATCAACCAGAAACCATGCGTTATCAATCCAGTAATAGTTAATCAGGCGGGTTTTGCCGGGCGTGTTGGAGGTCTTCGCCAGATTTTTACGGCCCGTGAGGCAATTAATCAGCGAGGATTTGCCGACGTTGGAGCGGCCGACAAAGGCGATTTCCGGCGCATCGCCCATCACAGGCGCATCGGCCAGAGAAGGCGCGCTTTTGATAAATTCAGCGACGTGAATTTTCACGGGGGGTTACTCGATCCGTCAGAATGTGTTTCTGCGTAAGGCCATTCTTCAGGGGTATTCTAGCATCCTGAAAACAGAAGCCTTTGCTGAAGGGCCTTTTAAAACCCACTTCGACGGCATGCGCCGCCATCCGTCCAATGACTCGCCCACCGGCGGCGCAATTGTGTTAAAATTTTTAACGATTTGGGAAACTGCCTCCAGGCGCGGTCATGTTTACGCATCGCGGGGCGTTAGTACCCAATACGGCGCCTCCGCCCGCCGGAACTTCGCCAACGCTTTAAGGTCTTTTAGCAAGATATGCCTCTGTTTTTGACCTCGCCCGCCCGAACCTGCTCCGCCGTCGCCCTTGCGCTGACGGTCCTTCTCGCTGGCAGCGCCGCGAGCTGGGCCAGATCCAAAGCGCCAAGCCTGCCCCAGCGGAGTTTTCTGCCGCCGGTGGCCGCCATTAACCCTATTGTTGACCCCAATGCCTCGACGAATCCTGACGCGGGCGAGTTGGGGCCGGTGACGCTCTCGGCAGTCAGCACGCCGCTGCTAAAAGTAGGCGCGCGCATCACAAAACTGGATAACGATCTGGGGATTCGCGCCTCGGACAAGGATTTCCAGACCCTGTTGACGTTGCAGCGCGCAGCCGACGACGCCGATTTAAAATCTTTATGGGACTCGACGGTCGAAAAAAACCCCGTCATCCGCTTTTCGCTGGAGAAGCTGGCTTCGCCTGACGATCTGCACGGCAAACAGTCCAGCCTGTTTATGCGCAAGACGCTCAACGTGCTGATTTCCGGCGCGACTATCGCCGCGACGATGATGCCCGGCGCGGGGACGTATCGCAATATGGGCGCAATGGCAGGCGGCGACGCGCTGCGTAACCTCTCTTCTGGAAAAGTCGTCCCGCCGGAGAATATGCTCAGCCCCACCGAGAAAATTCAGCTCGCCGGTATGGTCGATGAGCTTCAGGGCAAGGTGATCGGCTCCTATCACGACTACAAGAACACCCTGCAATCGCTGATTCTGTCCCGTCAGACGACGGAGCGGCATCATACGGCCTATGCCAACGCGCTCAAAACCCATAGCGATATGGCGATTCTGGCCTCAGGCAGCGCCTACTATAAAGCCCTGATGGCGGAAAGCGCCCTGCGTAATCGCGCCAAGCTCTATCGTCTGGAGCTGGAGCGTCTGGCGGGGGCTGACACCGTAGACGGGCTTCAGCTTTCGGTCGCCTACACCCACGATCTGCTCGAAGAATCACGGGTAAAATCCGCCGCAAGCAAGCCTGATGCGGCGCAAACAGCCGCGCTTCCTGTCCAGACGCCTGCGCCCGCTGCGGCGGCGGCTGCCGCGCCCAAGCCCAACGCCTCGTTGCGATAGATTGGCCCGACTCCCCAATGCCTTTTTCATTCCTGTCTGCTTCTCTCGCCCATCCTCTTGCTTCTGGCTGCTTGCGCCTGCGCGCGGGCCGGCTCTCGGCTTTCCTGCTGGCGTGCATGGCCGTATCCTTACCGCTTTCAAACGGGATCGCCTCGCCGCTTGCCCCCACGCCGCGCGGCTTTGAAGCGCCCGTCGTTCTCAGTGCGCCGCCGTTGTCTCAGGCAGAGCGCATACGGCTGGTTGATCGCGAGATAGAGGATCTCTACAGTAAGCTTCAGGACGGCTCGCCGACTGATATCACCAAGGATTTTCCCGCTGCGACGCGCGAACCGGCCTTAGAGGCGCCGCCCGAAGAGGAATCCGCCCTCACCGGCGTGGAGGCGATTCAACAAGACGCGGCGCTTCCTGCCTCGCCTCCCTCTGAAGCCATCTCGACGCCGGCGGTGAGTGATGACAGCAACGAAAAAGCCTTGAGCCCCAAGGCCCAGCGCAAGGCCGAAAAACGTCAGGCAAAAGCGCAGGCCCAATCCAGACAAGAGGCATCCGACCCCAGCCAGAAAGCGGCGACGCCGCCAGCCCCGCAGGCGTCTTCCCCCAAGAAGCCTTCCGTTGCTGAAAGCGCAGCGCTGGAAGCCCAAAAGCAGGCTGCCGCCGAAACGCAGGCCGCCCTTAAAACCCTTAAACCGCAGCTACAGGGGGATTTACAACAACTTTCCGAGCGCATGCATTTTCAGCACGACGCCATTCGCAATGAGCTGCGCGACGATCAGGAATTGGCGCTGACGGACATCACCTTGCTGTGGCAATCGGCTGTTGAGCGCAGCGGCGCCATTCGCTACGCCATCGAAAAGCTCTCGCGTCGCGACGCAACCGGCAAAACAACCGGTGATTCCTTTACCAAGCGGGTTTTCCAGAATATCGTGCGTCTGGGCGGCGTGGCGGGCTCAATGTGGACCGGCACTCCGGCTGGCGTGCTGAGCGGTTCGCTGGTAGAGGATATGCTTCGCGGCGATCCGACAACATCCGCGATGGGGCGGGTCACTGACGCCGACATGTTGCTGCTCGCCAAAGAAGTGGAAGCGCTTCAAACCCAGGTGATTGAATCGTATTACGCCTACCGTCAGGCGCAAGACCAGTGGAAGCTCTCTCATGAGGCGCTGGTTAAGCTGGACGCCTACTATCAACGCATTTTAGAGGCGCCCGAAAACGCAGACGCCCTGGCGCTAAAGCCAGTGCTGGACTCCATGTTTGAAGGCCTGCAACAGGAAGAAAGCAACGCCAAACAGGGATTCGTCAGCGCCCGTAATGCGCTCGGCCTGCTGGTCGGCGGCGACGCGCTGCTCACGCTGGAGCAATCGCGGCAGACGCCTGCCGCGAAGACCTCGACGCCGACCAAAGCCACGGCGGCGCCGGCCGTTTTGAAGCCGTCTGCCTCTAAGGGGCCAGCCCCCGCCAGTACGACATCCAGTATGAAATCCAGTACGACATCTGCGGCGGCGAAAGCGCCTGCGCCTGCCAAAAAAGCCGCCGTGAATCCCAGCAACAAGCGCGCGCGCTAAACGCGATCAGTCGTCAGCGCAGGGCGCCCAGGCACGGGTAAGCGCTCGTCATGCGGAAGTACGTTTTGTCGGCTTCCATAAACATCACGATGCGCTCCAGACGCGGGTCGCGCAGGTCGCCGTCCACATCGACGTAAAACAGGTATTCGCCCAGACGTCGACGAGAAGGGCGCGACTCAATACGGCTCATATTGAGATCATACGCCTTCAACCCCAGCAGGATTTCCATCAGGGCGCCGGGCCGGTCCTGAAGGCCGATGCACAGCGACGTCTTAACCGGCAAATCCGGCCAGACGGGCAGACGAAGGGTCTGACGCGTGGAGGATGCGAGCCAGAAGCGCGTCACGTTATCCGGCGAATCGCTCACGTCCTCGCGCACGACGCGCATCGCGTGCAGGCGGGCTGCTTCGCGGCTGCCCAGCGCGGCCCAGGCGGCATCGCGCAAGGCGAGCTGACGAACGGCGTCGGCGGTGGAGGCGGTCGGCTCCAGCGTCACATCCGGCCCGAGCAGGGCGCGCAACGTCTCACGGCACTGCGCCAGCGCCTGCGGGTGCGACATCACGCCGGTCAGACCGGCCAGAGTTGTTGTATCGTTAAGAGCGTCGGCAGCAGCGGCCTGCGGTTGACGAATCAGGGCGTGCTGAATGGGCAGCAGGCATTCCAGATGCACATTCAGCGAGAAGCGATCCAGTCCGACGGCTTCCATGCTTTCGACGACGGCGCCTTGCAGGGAGTTTTCAACCGGCAACAGCGCCACGGCGACCGCTTGCGCGTCGACGGCTTCCAGAAGCGCGTAAAGCGTGGGATACGGCTGTAGGGATGCGCCGCTGAAGACAGCGCGCGCGCGCGAATCCTGCGACAGGGCGAGAACAGCCTGATGCGAGTGGGTCCCGGCAGGGCCCAGATAGCCGATGCTTTCGATGGCAGGCGATGGCGGCATGGGGTGTGTCATTTCATTTATTTTAGCGTCAAATGCGGGAAAACGCCCGGCGGGCTTTGCTTTTGTGTCGTAATCACGCGCAAGCGGCAAAAAAGAGACGACAACGCCTCGTCCCTGTTGCATAATAACGGCTTCGGTCGACGCATTTTTGACACTTTTATGGTTTGAGCGGCGTTTATGGCTGTATGCGCCTGCCCGCCCGCCTGCTTGTCCTCTCTTTCTCATGATAGGCCTTGCATCGCTTATTTTAAGGCCCAAAGCGTCCTGACAGGGTTTTTACGACGAAGATGCCTGTTTCCAACGCCCTTTCTCGCCTGTTAACCCGGATTCCAAGCAATCCGTGGGTCGATCGGCGTATGAGCGAGCTGAGTAATCCGTCGCCGGAAAACGTCACGCCGGTGCTGGCGACCGAAATGATGAATATCCCCGGCAAATGCGCCTTTGCCGCCAAGCGCACAGGATTTCTGGAGTTTCAGGAGCGCCTCTTCGAGGAAGTCACCACCGGCGTAATGTGGCTGTTTGGCGTCACCCAGCTTGGGAAAGCGTGGGATTGGGGCTGGAAGCGCTTTGCGCCGGAAAAACTGCGTCATATTGATTCTGAAATCGACTGGGGACACTACGACAAGCCCACGATGTCGCTACGGCCCGGTGAGCGCTATGCGTTTAACCGCAAGGAGTGGTCGCGGGTGCTGGCAGCGCGCGGCGCGCGACTGGGATTCGCCATCGCCAGCACGCTCGGCGTGATTAGCGTGCTGCTGCCATGGGTCAACATGAAGAAGACGGAATGGATTTTACGGCGCTTTTACAAGCACACGGCTCCCGGCAGCGATAAGACGCCCGCCGCCAGCGGATCGCCGCGCCCAAGCGGGCCTGCCGCCTCGATGACTGCGCCGGGCCAGCGTGTTGAGTCAACGTTTGGCAATCCATCGTTTAAGAATGCGGGTGTTAGCGGCGCAGCGCTGCATCCGACGGCCTACGGCCTGCCCCCGAGTCAGAATCCGGCGTGGGTGTCGCCTCGGGCATTGGGCCTGAGCGCCTGGACGCCGCCGTCCTCGGGACAGAACGCCTTGCCACCCGCCCAGAATACGGCCTGGATACAGGCAACAGGCGCCGCGCCGTCTCTGGCGCTTTCGCCTCAAGGATTTCCGGCGGTTGGGTCTCCTCTTTCCACTTCAATTTCTTCTTCGGTCTCTTCTCCTGCTTATTCTTCCGCTTTTTCTCCCCTTTCTTCTTTTAACGGATTATATGGCGCGGGGGCGCCGACTTTCGCGCAGCAATCCCAGTTGATGACGCCCTTTACGCCTTCTACGCCTTCTACGCCTTCTACGCCTTCTACGCCTTCGGGTTATTCGCCTTATTCGTCCTCTCCCTCGGTCCAGTTTGGGTTTTCCGGCAGCGCTCTGCTGCGTCGCGGCGCACACGCCATCGAAAATACGGATAGCGGACATATTCTGGTCATTGATGGCGGCATCGTCACCGGTCGCGCCGATCAGGACTATCGCCGCAACCCCGTCGCGGGGCTGGAAGTCGCTTACCGCGAAGGGGCCTCGCTGTATTTCTATATTCTGGCAATGCCGCACATCTGCGCTGCGCTGAATCGCGTTATGAAACCCGCTCTGGCCACGACCACTCTGCTCGACCCCGACGTTGCAAAGCTCATTACGGGCCGCATCCAGCAGGACGCCGCCTTGCAGCGCGAGCTGACGCAAGGACAACTGTCTCATCAGCGACTCAATCAATTGCTCGAAGGGCTCTTCGACGGCGAAACCGGCCGTCTGTCCGCCCAACTGGAGTGGGCCACGCAACAGGGCGTGAGTCGAGCGATGGGGCTTGCGCCCATGAAAGGCGATCTGGGGCTGGAACGCGCGCTGTCCCATGAACTCAACGCCCTCATGGATGCCCCGCAAGCGCAACGACTCTATGGCGCCGTGATGGCCGCTCTGCCCCCCGGCGAAACGCTCCATGTCAATGACGCTTACAGCGTCGTGGCGCGTCTGCGCGCGCGTGAAGGGGCTTTTGCCGCCCTGTCGTCGCACACGGCTCAAGACGCCTCGCTTGCCCTCAAACAGGCCTTTGCGGCCACCGCTGGCGTCCCGCAAGCCGACCTGAAGGCGGGCATTGAGCGTCTGGCCCAAGGTCTGGGCGAAGACGCAGGCCCGCTGATATCGCGTCTGGAGACCATGGCCCAACAAGACAGCCTCTCGCGCGTGACGCAGTTATTCACCCGCAGCGCGAACGTGTTTCGGGCGGCGCGCGGCCCGGAACATGCCTTGTTGCGGCAAGCGGCGCCTTTTCTGGGATTGCTGGAATCGTCCAGCCTGTTGCACGAAACGCCCGCGCAGACGTTGGCCAGTCAGGCGCAATCGGCGCTGGAGAGCGTAGAGCGCATGAAAGACCCGGGGGCGTTTTCGCCCGCCGCGCGCGAAGCCCTGCAGGCCGTCGCCGAAAGCAGCCCCGTACGCGCGCCGCTCCTGAACGCCTTGCGCGAGGAGGCCGCGCGTCTGGGCGAAGGCCGCGCGCTGAGACCTTTGGCCGACAAACTGGCCTCTATTGGCGCGGTGCTACAGGCAGGCGTCCCGATGGATGACCGGGCCCTGGCCCAAGGCGTCGATCGCGTGATGAGCGCCATGACCGAGGCGCTTTCGCAGGAAGGCGACGCGGGCTATCGCGCACTCACTTCGCATTACCGCGAGCGTATCGGCGCGATTTTTTCTGGCGCGGACCGGCGGCTGTTCTTGCTGAATGTGGATGATCCCGCACGCGCCACACGCCCTGCCCGCAAGCTGGAAGAGCTGGCGAGTGGGGGCCTCAAGCGCGATAAGACGCTGTTGCGCGCGGGCATGCGTCAGGTCGCCTTCCTGTCACATGACGCCAACCGTCGGACGTTTCGCAATATCAAAAAAGCCGACGAAATGCGGCGCGGCATCGCGGAATATCTCGATCAGATGCGGGCGCAACTTAACACCCGCTTCAAGCCTGAGCAGACGTGGAACCGAGAATCGTTCGAGGGCTTTTTAAGCGGGTTTCAGCGACTCAGCAAAAACAGCCGCTACTTAACGCGCCTCACCAGCCTGTTGATTGCTGGCGCGGGGCTGGGCATTCTCGTGCCCAAGACGCAATACGCCCTGACCCGGCTGATTACCGGCAAAAATGAGCATCCGGGGATTGCGAGCGTGGCGCATCAAAACGGCGTGCAAACGCTGGTGGACCCCAGCAATCGCTTTGGCGCGACGCAGCCGTTGCAGGCGCCGACAGTCTTTCAGCAATTCTCCTGAGCTTTATCCGGCGTATCGGTTAAACGCCGAAAGGGCCGCTCTTTCTGAGAGACGGCCCATCGGCTTTTGCCTATTCCCCACCCCGCGACGCTTCTGCGCGCCGCCTGATTACCCATTTCTACCTGAGTAATGACTACCAGCGGTTATAGCCATACCGAAACGGATTATTCCCACTGAGTGACGCGACCTCGCGACGGACGCCTTCACGTCCGTCATACGTACTGAGGCGCCAGTTCATCGCATCGCGTTCAGGGGCGCTCACGCCGCCGTTGGCGCGACAATCGTTGGAACGTTCGGTGGCAATGAGCCCCGCGCCCGCTTCACGGTAATCCACGGTCCCATCGCGGTTAACGTCTAACGCCTGCTGGTACTGATCGCCGCGTAAACGCGAGGTATTAACGCCCGATGCCTGCTGGAACTCGAAGCGGTCAACATGCCCGTCGCGATTGCGGTCGGCGTTGCGCATATAACGAGAAGCGAAGTCGAGATTGCCGCCATAATTGATGGGCGAATAACGCGCCTCACTTAAAAACGGCGAGCCCGATCCCCGGTAGTTGTTATATTGGTTGCGCGTAAAATCATTGCGCTGATAGCCCAGGTCATAGCCCCGGCCCGGATAACGCGGCCCGGCGCCGTAACTGGAATAGGGCGAACCGTAGCCGTAGCCATAACTAAAATCACGCCAATACGTCATGATGAATTCCTCCCCAAGATTCGCTGTTTCCTCTGTAACCCCGTCTCTGACTTTTTAGAAAACCCCAAGTTTATTGCGTATCTGCATAAAAACAATCAATTGGATTTTGGTGATAGTTTTTTAAGAATTTCTAAATATTTGTAAAGTCCTGCTGCGCAAAAAACGCATGCGCGCCTGTCAGACCCGCGCCGCTTCCAGCGATTGAGGCAGACCCGAGGCCAGCGAACGATTGGCGGCTTCCAGCATCTGGACCACGCGCAGACCCGCGCGACCGTCGGTAATGGGGGTCTGCCGATCGAGGACGCAGGCCGCAAAATGATCGATTTCGACGCGCAGGGCCTCGGTTAAATCCAGCGCGGGAGAGGTCATATCGCCCAGACGATATTTCACCAGCGTCTGGTAGCGCTCTTCGTCGCTTTGGCTGGGCGCGCGCAGATCGATGCCCTTGTCGTAGACGCGGATCTTTTCCATCGGCTGCAAATCATCGTAGGCGATCATCTTGCGGGCGCCGCCGATGAGCATCTGGCGCAGTTTGACCGGCGACAGCCAGCTCACGTGGAAATGCGCGATGAGATTGCGCTCAAAGTTGAGGGTTAAGTAGGCCACGTCTTCCAGGCCGCTTCCGGTATGACAGGCGCCCGAGGCATGCAGCGTGTGGGGCGTCTGACCCAGCAGGTAATCCATAATCGACAGATCATGCGGCGCAAGATCCCATACTACGTTGATATCGCTCTGAAACAAGCCCAGATTCACGCGCACCGAGTCAAAATACAGGATGTCGCCCAGGTCGCCGCTCTCGATAAGCTGCTTCATCCGGCGCACGGCCCCGTGGTAGACGAAGGTATGATCGACCATCAGCGTCAGGCCTTTTTCGTCGGCCAGCGCAATCAGGGCCAGACATTCAGCCGCCGTCATACACATCGGTTTTTCAACCAGAACGTGCTTGCCCGCCTGAAGGGCCTGACTCGCCAGCGCATAGTGCGTATGAACGGGCGTCGCAATCGCGATAGCGTCAAGCGTCGGGTCGTTCAACAGCTCGGCGTAATCGGTGACGGCGCGTGCGGTCGGATAGCGTCGAGCCAGACGCGTCATCCGCTCGGGCGACTGGTCGCAAATGGCGCGCAGGTCGACGCGCGGATGCTCGGCGAAGTTTCGCACCAGATTGGGCCCCCAGTACCCGCATCCCACTACGGCCACGCTCAGCATTGCGTCACTCATGGCTTGATGACTCCTTCCCTTGTCGTCCGGCGCGCTCCAGCCTAGCGTAAACGGGCGTCGCCGTAAACACGCGCCCCGCGCCCGCACGCCGAATGCCCCAACTGGGGGATGCCGCCCGAGGCGATTCACGCGATGATCGCAAAGAGTCCGCCACGCGCAACAAGCCTTTTGTGTCTATAATAAATAAGGCCATGGCCGCCGTCGCGTCAGGATTTGAGGATACACCGTGAGCGAATACGTCTTTAAACTCAAAAAAGGGGATCTCGAGCTGGAGCTCAAGAGCGACGATCCCAAGTTTATTGAGACCCAGATGGATAACTGGCGCAATATGCTGGTGACGCAACAGGAAGCGACGCCTCGGCAGTAAGCCTGCCCCAGCGTCAGCGAGGAGAGGGCGCGGATGATAGAGACCCATCGCTACGAAATCACTTTTAAAAAAGAAGACCTCCACGTCGAGCTGTCTTCCGACGACGAGCGCTTTATCTCGCGTCAGATGAATCAGTGGTTTCGCACGATTCTCGAAGAAAATGACTTTCCGCCGCTGCCCCCGGCGCACGCCCCGGAATTAACGCCGCCTCCGGCGCTGGAACCTGTCGCCGCCGCGCCATTGCCTGCGCCCGAGACAGTGACCCCAGTCCCCGCCCCCGTTGCGGAACCCGTGGCTTTGCAATCGCCTCTGCCGATTGCCTCTGTCGATACGCTCCCGCCAGTGACGGCCGCGCCGCCGCCCGTGGTAAGCCCGCCCCCAGCGCCTGCGGCGCCGGTTGTGCCCGTGGCGCCGCCGGAAGCTGTCGCGCCCGCGCCTGTTGAAGTGAGTCCCGCTCCTGTTGTCGAAACGCCTGCGCCTGCTGCAGCAGCCGTAGATACGGCCGAATTGCCGGATGCGTTCGATGACCCGGCCCCGTCAGAATCAGAGTATGTTCCCTTGCCGCAAGCGCCTGTTGTTGCAGGATCCGGCAACGAAGCGGATTTCGAGCGCGTGCTGGACACGCTGATGGAAGATCTCGACCCCGAGGCCTCGCGCTTGCGCAAGCCCAAGCCCGCCTTGACGCTGCCTTCGTTTCGCCCCGCGTCCAAGGCGTCTGCGTCTGGCGACGACGCCGCTGCGCCCGCGCCTGTTGACCCCTCGCCGGTAATTGCGTCGCTTCAGGATCTTTGCGAACGCGCCCAGCCCGCCTCTTCAGAAGATTGGCTGATGATGGCCGCTTATTATCTGGTCTTTTTCGAGGGCGAAGAGCGCTTTTCGCTCAAGCGCCTGAATTCCCTGCTGGTAAAATCCGGGCAATCGCCGCTGAATCACAGCGTACTGGAAACGGCGGTTTCCAAGGGGCTGCTCTCACTGGCCCCGGATATCACGGGACTGGCCGAATCCATTGAATATGCGCTGGCCCCCAGCGGACGAGAAGCCGCCGAAAGTCTGATGCGCTAAGGCTGCGCCTCCAATTCGTTCGCCCGGCAAGAACGCTGGCAAGCGTTTAAGCGGATTCTAACGGGGATTCGCGCGTTATTCTTCCTCTGCGCCGTCGTCCGGAGCGGGAGGGATGGCTTGCGGCGTGGGCGGCAGTTCGCGGACGAGCCAATCAGCGATCGGCTTCATCAGTTGCGGATAGAAGCGCAGCATATCCGTGCCGTGGCCAATATTGCGGAATAACAACAGTTCTTTATGGCCAGAAGCCAGGCGATACAGCATATTCGTATCGTCAAAGGCCTGAGGATCATCCTGGCTGGCTATCATCAGGATGGCATTCTTGAAGGCGTACATCGCCTGCGTGGTTTTTAGGCCCTTGTAATCGAGTCCGGCGGATAGCGTCACGACAGCGCGCACGCGGGCATTGTCGCCAGATGCGCCCAACACAGCAGCATTTGCGCCGATGCTCGCGCCAATAATCGCCACCCTGCGAGAGTCTACCTGCGGGTAATCTTCTGAGGCATCGAAATAACGCGCCGCGCGCAGGGCGTCTTGCGGATATTTGGCCCAATCGGAGGCGGCGAACTGGCGCCAACTGACGTTGCGCCAGACGCTCTTGCCATGACCGCGCAAATCGAGCGTAAGGGCGGCATAGCCCCTGGAAACCAGCAGCGCGGGCAGCTCACCCCAATCTTTATAGCCGCCGTTAAGCGGATGCAGCAGAATCACCAGCGGATAGCGGACCTTGGGCCCCGCGTCTTCTTCGCCGTCTCCCGAAGCGGCGGCGTCGGACGCGTCCGCATCGCTTTCAGGCTTCTGGAAGGGGTCGTAGAGTCGGCCGTAAAGCGTCCCGCCGGGCTGATCCGTGGGAATGGCGACTTCTTCGTAAGGCAGGCGCGCGATTGACGTGAACCCCAGCTTCTTGTCCGCTTCAGCCCCGGCAGCGCTGGCGTCGCTCTCGTCATCTTCATCGCCGCCGGCGTCTGTTTCTGCGCTGGGCTCAGTGGTTTGGGCGGCTTTCGGGTCTTTGGCGCCGTGTTTAGAGGCATCCTTGGCGGGAGGCGCGCCGCATCCGACGAGTAATCCTGCGATGCAGACAAGCGACACCAGAGCGGCGCCGGAGCGAAGGGCGAGAGCGTGCGTCATGAAGGCGGATTCCCGTGGGCATGATTCAACAAAGGGGTTTCCAGCGGCAGAACCAGCGCAAACACGCTGCCCTCGCCCGGACGCGAAGACAACAGCTCAACGCTGCCGCCGTGCGATTGCAGAATTTTACGGCTATGCGCCAGGCCCAGCCCTGTCCCGTTTTTCTTGGTGGAGAAATACGGGGTAAACAGCTTTTGTCGCACCAGTTCTTCTACGCCTGCGCCCTGATCCCGGACTTTGACATAAACATTGGAATCGCCCTTGCGGCGCGCGACGTTCACGGTCACCTCGTCGCCTGCGCGTGAGACTTCCAGCGCGTTTTTCAGCAGATTGACCAGCGCCTGACGGATGCGCCCGGCGTCGAGGCGCAGGTTCAGGCCTTCCAGCGCCGATTCCTGAATGCGCAAGGTCACGCCGCGCTCGTCGTAGGACGGGCGGAAGAACTCGCACACCTCGCGCGTGATCGCCACCAGCGGCACATCCTGCAGGTCCAGCGTGAGGGGGCGCGCATACTGGCTGAGTTCCGAGAGAATCATTTCCAGACTCTCAATCGACTGGCGAATGAGCGCCACATTTTTATTGAGGGGCTCGCGCAGGGCCTCGGCCTCTTCCGGGGTCCCGGACAAGGGCGCCTGAGCGACCTGGGCTTCAATCAGCTTGGCGTACAAGTCGATCAGCCCCAGCGGATTCCGGATTTCGTGCGCAATGACCGAACACAGCTTACCGACCGCCGCCAGGCACTCCTGATCGACCATCCGCCGGTTGAGTTCGCTGACTTGGGCCAACGCCGCCCCCAACGCCTGATTACGATTCTCCAGGCCATTGACCAGCGAAGAAATGACCAGCGTCCATTTTTCATCGAAGCGTCGATCCAGCGGCGTCGCCTGAATCAGCGTGGCGAGGGATTCGGCGTCGGGCAGGCGGCCGGCGGCCATTTCGGCAACGCGCAGGGCCAGCGAGCGACAGTCCTGCGGATGAAACGTCCAGCCGCCGTTGGCCATCGCCAGCGATTGACGCGCATCCGGCCGCCAGTGAATCGCCGCGCAATGGCGATCGGTCAGAATAATGACAAAGCCCAGTTTCAGGGCGTCCGCCTCCTGAAAAGCGTCATCCAGCCGGTAAATCGTCATTTCGGGACGACCGGCGAGCGAGTCGATAATGGGTTCGAGCCGCTCATCGCCCAGCGTGCGGCAAATAGCCAGCCCTTGCAGGCGATGCTCGCGAATCATGCGAATCATGCACGACAGCAGATTTTCAAATGTATCCTTGGCGTAAAGTCCCGTGCAGGCGCTCAGGTGAGCGAATATCCCCTCCAGCCGGGTTTTTTCGTCAATCATGCCGTGAGCCTCATCCAAAAAATACCGCCCCCCCGGCCCTCAAACGCGCAAGCGGCGCGCCTGACGCCGGACTGGTAAAACGGGAAGCCGCCAACCGCATACCAATGAGAGCCATGCAGCGAAAAAGCCCCACGCGCCACCAGCGCTATCAAACCATATCCAGTATACCGCAGGCTGACGATTTGGGCGATGGGACGTTATTTCTCCGGCGGCGACAACGGGGCAAGCTTCCACAGACGCGCCGAACCCGATGCATCCGAAAAAACCGGCGTCAGCTGATCGCGATGCGCCGCAAGCGCCGGGGCCAGCAATCGACGGCTTTCTTTAAACACGCCATCGTCTAAAATATACAACGCCTGGCCGGGAGTGGCGCTTAAGGCGTCGCGCTCGGCCTGTAGCCAGGCGAACAGTTTGTTCGGGTCGCTGTAAAACGGATACCGCTTGGCATGGACGCCCGTATAGAAAAACGCGAGTTCCGGCTTGCGGGCGATCAGCGTTGCGCGGCCCAGACGCCCGCTCTCCTGTGCGGCCTTGATCTGCGCCAGCGTTGCGAATAACGCCCCGTATCGCGGCGAAACCCCCGGCACGCCCGCAGCGCGGATCACGGCGGATTCGCTCCAAAAGGGCAGGGCGCGAGCCAGTTGCGTCGTGATGGCCAGCGTCGCCGCAATCATCAACGCGGCGGCGGCCAGCAGCGCGGCCCGCTCGCGCCGTTCAGGAGGAAAGCAGCGTTGCAGCGCTCCCAGAGCAAGCGTCAGACCCGTTAAATACGCCGCCGTCACCCACGGCAAAACCGGCAGCAGATACCGCGGGCTGACGTAAGGATACGTGAGCAGCAGCAGGAGATAAAAGCCGGTATACAGCCCCAGAATCCGCAGGGCGCGGGGTTGACGCCAGAAGCCAAAGGCAATCAGCGCCAGGGAAAAGATCATCAGCAGCCCGCGGGTCAGGCCGGGAAGGCGAAACCCGTCCAGGCAGATGGGCCAGAACGTCTCAGTCGCCATGCGGCCGTATTGTTCCAGACGCCGCAGGCTGTCCTTGAGCAGCAGAGCGGGCGCCGCGGCGTTTACGGAGGCGTCTTCGTCGCCGGGATCGCGGGCGACAAAGTATTTGAGAAACGAGATTTTAACGGGAGAAGCGTCGACAAAGCGTTGCAGCGCAGGATCGCCTGCCGTTTGGACGCTTCGGTACTGATGCTCGGACAAAAGCCAGCCGCCATAAAGCGAAACCGTCGCGAGCAAGGCCAGCGCGGCGCTTTTCCAGCGTCGATCCAGACTCTCATGCGCCGAAGCCGCAACGCCCAGCATCAGGCCAACAGGACGCATCATCGGCATGAGCGCGAGCAAGGCCAGCAAGCGGATGGCGCGACTTCGCGAGGCGAACGGCCCGCCCGGCTGCCCGGCGCCCTTGATGAAATCCCACAGAAACACAGCCGACAGAAACAAATAGGGGATATCCGCCAGCAAATCGCCCCAATAGCGATGGGCCACGCCGCTAACGACCAGCAGCAATGCGGTCAGCAAGGCGATTTTCGCAGGGGCGCGGCGGCGATAGAGGCTGTAAATGAGCGCGATGGCGCCGGCGTACAGGGCCAGCGTCAGGCCCTTCAGCGCGGGAACGACCACGGCGGGCTGATAGGAGCCCAACAGCTTCATCACGGCGGCAATCATGGCAGGCCAGAGGGGTGGATAGTTGAACACCGGCTGCGGCGTCGGAAGTGACGGCAGCACGTAAGCGCCCGCCTTGGCCAGACTGAATCCGAGCAGGTAGTAGCTCGCGCCGTCCGTATTTTGCGCCGACAGCCACGGGTGAATCGTCCACCCGCCAATGATCGCCAGCGACAGGAGCGCGATAGCCAGCGAAGCCAGCTCCAGTTTGTCGGCCCTGTCGGAGGCAAGCGAGCGCCACCAAGGCAAAACGGGCGGGGATGATGGGGTCATAGCCGCGGGGGGCTCCTATCCTGTGGATATTCTGTAGTATGGAGAAAATCGCGCTCGGGCTCAAGCGTCGGCTTGCCGACGCGCCGTATCTTAAGAATCCGGCTTGCCGACGCGCCTTATCTCAAGAATCCGGCTTGCCGATGCGTCTTATTCTTAAAAATCCGGCAAGCTGACGCGTTTTCGCCTAAACGCCTGCCTGCAAGCGCGCCGTGACCTCAGCATCCGCCTGAAGCAGCGCGCTTTGAGCGATGACCTCCGCGTCTTCCACTGCGCGACCTTTGGCCGGGGGCATGCCTCGCGCAGTCATCACGGCGCGAATTTCGCCCGGAATGGCCTCGCTGAGGCGCGCGCGCGTGCGGGCCATCATCCCGGCGGCGATGCCAACGGCTTCTCCCAGCAAGGCATTATGCTGAATAATCCGCCCCGCGCCTTGGCCCAAAGGCGAATACCCCGCGGAGCGCCCGACCACGGCGAAGCGCCCATCACCCGCCATTGGCCCGCCAGGCAGCAAGGCCAGCGCAGGCCCCAAGCCCACGTTAAACAGCGGTTTTGCGAGCGATTCGCCGGGATAATGCGCCGCCAGCGTAATGCCGCGTAAGTCCAGCCAGTAGCTATACGCGCCGATAGCGTCCTCTGCTTCGACGCCGCCGCCCAGCGCCTGCCCAGCCGTCATCATCCGGCGCGACTGGATATTGAGGGTCTGACGCACGTAGAGGGCTTGCGGCGCCAGGACGCGCGCGCGTCGAAACCCGCCCGCATCTTGCAGAAAACGCTCGAAATCCTGAAGCGCCTCTTGAAGTCCTTGCGGCCAGCGCCCCTCGCCGCGCGAATAACGCAGCAAGCTGTCAAGATCGCGCCCGCGCATCACCAGACCATTGAATCCCAATGTTTCATTGGGCAGACGGGCGATATTAAAACCATCGACGGCGATTTCCGCCTGAGGATAGTCGCTCGCCGCCGCGCCGCGCCATACGTGAAACGCCACGCCAATAAGCGGGTTCAGGATATCGATATAGTCGTCGTCGGGCGGCGAAACCACCGGACGCACAAGCAGTTCTTCGCGCTGTATCGGCGTCAGATGCGGCAATCCTGCGGCCAGATAATCGGCGGCGCGCGGCGACTGGCGCAGAGAGGCTTCAAAGGCGATCAGTCCTTCACGATCCACGCCTTGCGTCTGAAACACAGGCGTTACGCCCAGAAAATTACATTCAGGACCGAAAAGCCCCCCGAGCCCTTCGGTATAGCGGACTTTTAACGCGCGGGCGATATCGGCGTCGGGCGTCGCATCAATCAGGATGCGCGCAAACAGGGGCCGCCCCTTGCCGGAGGGATCATCAAGGCGCCAGCGGCGATCGTCGGCTTCCCAGCGCGGCGTAACAGCCTGACGCGCGTACACAGACGCCCCGGATTCGTGCAGCATGGTCACCAACGCTTCATTGGCGGCGGGCGCATACAGCGCGACGCGGCGAACGCCCGCCCTCGTAAGAAACTCCGCAAACAGCGCGCCCCACAGTCCCGGCGTGATATCCATATAGCAGAGCCCGCCGCGCGTGGACAGCCCGCCCAGCCCATTCCCGGCGCCGCGCGGGTGAATCAGGGCCGTTCGCGCGCCAAATCGCGCCGCCGAGACGGCGGTCAGGACGCTTTCTACCTCGTCGCCTACGACGGCGACGTCATAAACTCCGCTCACTCGCTTAGCGCTCCCTGCGCGCTAAAGTCGGACGCTGGCGCCGCAGGCCTGACAGGCATAATTGGGCTCGCCCAGTTGATTCAAACCCTGGTATTGCATCGGTTCGCCGCAGCGGCAGACGACTTTCTCGCCCTGGGCGTCGCGACTGCTGGAGGCGCAGGCGGCATTCATGCACTTCTCTCCGCTTTCGCTTTTAATGACGCGACCGCCGCATACGCTACAGGGCATGAAGAGCCTCCTTTATGATGGAACTATGGATGCGCGCGCCGGACGCTCTCTGTTGAAAATCAGCCCCGCGGCTCCGAAGAGTCATCATACTCGATAAATCCTGGGCCTGATAAATCCCGGACAGATTAAAGTCCCCGTGAACGCAGCGCGCGCGAGGCGGCGGCGCGTGTTCTGACGCCGGGTTTTTGGTAGTCTTGTGGTGAGACGCTTGCATCATACGCTTGCGTTGCTTCCGTTCAAGACGCGCTGACGCCCCCTGAAACCGGAGTTCGCCCTCTATGACGCCTTCTTCGACGCCCGCTTCGCCCTCCGGCGTGGAATACAAGGACACCCTGAATCTGCCCCAAACCACCTTCAAGATGAAGGCCGGGGCCGCCGCGCGCGAGCCGGAAATCGAGGCGCTGTGGGAAGAACTCGACGTCTATAATCGCGCGCAAGCCAGTCGCGATAAATCCCGCAAGTTTATTCTGCATGACGGGCCGCCGTATTTGAGTTCCGACAAGATTCACATCGGGACCGCGCTCAATAAGGTCCTAAAGGACATCATCACCCGGTATAAGTTTCAGCGCGGGTATTACGCGCCCTACGTGCCGGGCTACGACGGGCACGGGCTGCCAATCGAGAACGCCGTGGTCAAGTCCGTCAAAGGCGGTCGCAGCGCCATCACCCCGCTGGAGTTGCGCAAGCGTTGCCGGGAATTCGCCGCCAAAAACCTTCAGGGACAAGAAGCCAACTTCAAACGTCTGGGCGTCTGGGGAGACTGGGCTCATCCGTATCTCAGCATCGACGCGGCCTTTGAAGCCACACAGGTCAAGCTTTTTGCCCAGATGTACGAAAAAGGCTTCGCCTACAAGGGCCTGAAGCCGGTCTATTGGTGTTCGGACTGCGAAACCGCTCTCGCCGACGCCGAAGTCGATTACGCTGATCACACCAGCGACAGCATCTACGTGCGTTTCGCCTTCGACGACGACTCGCTGACGCCGCAACAGGCCTTACTGAGCGGCGCAAAAGCCGTTATCTGGACGACCACTCCATGGACGCTGCCCGCCAATCTGGCGCTGGCGGTGAATGCGAGTTTTCTGTATGTGGTCATTGAAACCGAGGACGGCGAACGGCTGCTGCTGGCCAAAGACCGTCTGGACGCCTTTGCGCAGGACGTCGGGCTGGAATCGTGGAAAATCTGCGGCGAAATGGATGGTCAGGGGCTGGAATTCGCCCGGGCCCGGCATCCGTTTATGGATCGCCTCGCGCCGGTGCTGTGCGGCTCGCACGTCACCCTGGACGCAGGCACCGGCGTCGTCCATACCGCGCCCGGCCACGGGATGGAAGACTACGCCCTGTGTCACGACTATAACCGCAAGGCGTTTCGCGACAATCCCCTGCCGATTCTGTCGCCGCTCAATAATCGGGGCGTGTTTACGGAAGAAGGCGGAGAGCGCCTCGCTGGAATGCGTTACGACAAGGCAAACGCCAAAGTGCTGGAGCTGCTCAGGGAAACCGGCGCGCTGCTGGGGCATACGCCTTACCTGCACAGTTACCCGCATTGCTGGCGCTGCCACGAGCCGGTGATTTACCGCGCGACCGAACAATGGTTTATCGCCGTGGACAAATTCCGCGAGGATGCCTTGCAGGCCATTCGCGGGGTGACGTGGATTCCCGCGCGCGGCGAGGCCCGCATCGCCAGCATGGTCGAAAGCCGCTCTGACTGGTGTATTAGCCGCCAGCGCGTGTGGGGCGTGCCGATTCCGGTATTTTACGACGACGCGACCGGCGAGATTCTCATTAATCAGGCGATTATCGCGCAGTTATACACTCTGTTTTCGCAGCACACCACGGATATCTGGTGGGAATGGACGCCCGAGCAATTGCTGGAAGGCTTATCGGACAACGATAAGGCCGCCATCGGACTAGGCAAGCGCACGCTGCGCAAAGAGATGGACATTATGGACGTCTGGTTTGACAGCGGCGTCACCCACACGGCCGTCGTCGAAGCCCGCCACGAACAACTGGGCCATCTGCCGGTTGAACTCTATCTGGAAGGCTCGGATCAGCATCGCGGCTGGTTTCAGTCGTCGCTGCTCACCTCGGTGATGCTGCACGGCATGGCGCCGTATCAGCGCGTGCTGACCCACGGCTTTGTGCTGGACGGACAAGGCCGCAAGATGAGCAAGAGTCTGGGCAATGTCATCGACCCCAATGCGCTGATCGCCCAGCACGGGGCCGACGTACTGCGTCTGTGGGTCGCCAGCGTCGATTACTCGGTCGACGTCCGGCTCGGACAGGAGACGGTCCAGCAACTCGTCGAGGTCTACAAGAAAATCCGCAATACTGTTCGCTATATGATCAGTAATCTATATGATTTCGACCCGGCGCAGCACACGGTCGCCCCTGAAGCGCTGGCACCGCTGGATCGCTATATCCTGCATCGCTTACAGGAAGTGGTCTCAGCCGTCGGCGAATCGTTCGATCAGTATGAATTCCACCGGTATTATCAGGCCTTGCAGAATTTCTGCGTGGTGGAGCTGTCGGCGCTGTATTTTGACGTCTGCAAGGACGTCCTGTACTGCGATCCGGCCAACAGTCCGCAGCGGCGCGCGATTCAGACGACGCTGATGACGCTGATGAAAACCCTTATCCCGATGCTGGCGCCGGTGACGCCGCATCTGGCGGATGACATCTGGCTGAACCTGCCCCCAGCGCAGCAAGCGGCCTTTACTCCCGGCGAGACGCCGCCGCCCAGCGTCACGATGCTGCCGTGGCCCGAAGTGCGCATGGACGCGATGGATTACGGCGTGAAAGACGCCTTCAACGCCTTTTTCAGCGTAAAAGATGTCGTGAATCTCGCGCTGGATGCGGCGCGCGCGCGCGGCGATATCAAGAGTTCGCTGGAAGCGCGGGTGGAAATCTGCGTCAGCGAAGGCGCGGATCTCATCCTCAAGCCGTTGGGCGAACTGGCTCTTCCCCCGCTGCTGCTGGTCTCGGACGCCCGCATTGTTGAGACGCCGTCTGACGAGGCCGATCTGCTGGAACGTCAGGAACGCTCAGAAATCCGTCTCTTCGGCGAAGAATCGCGCCGGATCGTGATTCAGGCGAGCGTCTATCGCGCAGTGGGCTCAAAATGCGCGCGTTGCTGGCACTTCTGCCCCTCTGTAGGCGAGATCGAAGGCCATGCCACGATTTGCCAGCGCTGTCACGAAGCCGTCAACGCCTAAGCCAGCCCAGCGGTCAAAACAGGGCCCGCGTACGGCCTTCTATGAACGCCTTCTGAAGGCGTGATTACTCGTTAGGGGCGATGGCGATTTTAATCGCGCGCCCGGCCTCGACGGCTTCCAGCGCGTGGGTCACCTCGCGCAGGGGCGCGCGATCCGTAATGAGCGGCGTGGGATCAATAGTCCCGTCAGCAATCCAGCTCAGGGCCTTCTCAAAAAAGGCGGGCGTGTGGTGAAACGGACTAATCACCGTGATTTCATCGTAATGCAGCCGTCTGGCGTCCACCGGCAGAATCGTTCCCGCCGGACAACCCGCGAAGAGATTCACCAGACCGCCCCGGCGAACGAGCGTGAATGCCTTTTCCCACGTCTGCGGGAGCCCGACGGCTTCAATGACGATATCGAATCCACGCCCGTGCGGGGTATAGCGTCGGACGATTTCTTCGGCGTCGCTGCTCTGGGCAATATCCACCACAGCGTCGGCCTGAGCGAAGCTCTCGGCGAGGCTTCGTTTCAGGGCATTGCGCCCCAGCGCCGTCACGTGCGCCCCGCTGATTTTGGCCGCGCGCGCCAGCAATTGCCCGATGGGCCCCAAGCCAATCACGGCCACGCGATCGCCGGGCGCGACATTGGAGAGGGCCACTCCGCGAAGCGAAACCGCCAGCGGTTCTGCGAAAGCGGCCGCCTCAAACGAGGCCTCAGCCGGAATTTTCAGCGTGTTGCGCGCGACAATCCGCGCGGGAATCACCAGATACTGGGCGTAAGCGCCATTGAGCAGATCGAGATCCACGCACAGATTAGGCTTGCCTTTGCGGCAATAGAAACACGATTCGCAGGGGGCCGAATTGGCCGCAACCACGCGATCGCCCAGCGCAAATTGCTGCACGCCCTCTCCCAGCGCCGCCACAGTACCGGCAAACTCATGGCCAAAAGGAGAGGGAAAAGACTTCAGCAACACCGGATGACCCCGGCGATAGCACTTCACGTCGGTTCCACAGGTGAGCGCGCGCGCGATCTTCACCAACAACTCGCCAGGGCCGGGAGTGGGCAAGGGGACGCGCTCATAGCGAACATCGCCAGGCTGATAAAAGCGCATGGCCATCATCTCGGCGGGCAGGTCAGGCGGGCGAGAACCCGGCCGGTCCGGCCCAGGGCGATGCAGCGGGGCTTCCAGCGCCATCAGATACGCGCCTCCGCAGGGGGTTCGGGCGTTTCAGGCGGCGGCGGGGTCAAGAAAATCTTGATCGCCTCGCCGCGCTGGTAGCGCGCCAGCGCCTCATCGATCGCCGACATCGGAAAAGAGTGAGTACAGAGGGGCGACACGTCAATCTGACCGTTAAAAATCAGCGCCGCAGCTTCCCGCAGGTCTTCCACCGCTGGCGAGTAGCTGGGAATCACCGACAATTCGCGAAAATACAGCAAGCCCGGATCCAGCGTCGGTCCCGCATGGTGCGGACTGGCAAAGAGAATCAGGGCGCCGCCATCGCGCGCGCGCTGCAACGAGAGCGACAGCGTTTGCGGCGTCACGACGCTCAGAAAAACCCGATCCACAGGCGCTTCAGCGGGCGGAATCAGGGGCGCGTCCGCATCCACCGTGACGCCGGCGTCGAGCCATCCGCGCGAAAGCCCTAGAGCGACGCGATCTGCTTGACGATCATAGCCTTCTACCCAGTAGCCGCGCATTTTATAGACTTGCGCTGCCATTAAACCGATGAATCCCAGACCGATAATAGCGACCCGCCCCTGATAGGCCTCACCGCCACGGCGAACGGCGCGCAGCACGCAGGCCATGGGTTCTACGCAACTGGCTTCGGCATCGCCAATCGCATCGGGGACGGCAAAGGTCGTCAACCGCAAATGATCAGCGCTCAGCGCCAGACGCTGGGAGAATCCGCCGGGAATGAGATTACTGCGCTTGAATTGCGCGCACATGGATTCCGCGCCATTGCGGCAATCGTGACAGGCCCCGCACGGCGTATGATGGGCGCAGGCCACGCGATCGCCCACCCGAAAATCGCTTGTCGCCTCTGGGCAGAGGGCTTCAATGCGACCGACGACTTCATGGCCCAGCACCGCGCCGGGAGGAGCCTTGCGGTGACGCCATTTATCCAGATCAGATCCGCACAGGCCGCAGCCGATGACGCGTAATAACGCGCCTCCTCGCGGCAAGACCGGATTCTGAACCTGACTGAGAGCTAAAGAGCCGTTATTCTGAACCGTTGCGGCCAACATTCCATCGTCTCGATTGGGTGCGCGTCTGTCTGACGGCTGCGCGCGCGCGCGCTTTATGGTAAGCATTAAAAATACCCTAAAAATGAGAACGTGTCTGATGCTCCTGCTTCCCGTCAGCGACCTGCTGAACCGGCGCGATCCCATTGCGCTGGATTGCGATTTTCCTGAGATTGGCGAGGGGTGTCATCTGGCCGGCGCCATCACCGTGTGGCCTAACGGGAGCGGGTTTCGGCTGCGCGGGGCGCTTCAGGGCGAGGCGCAATTGATTTGCGATCGCTGTCTGCGCGCGTTTTCGCGACCGCTGGCGATTCAACTGGATGAAACCTTTCTGGTGCGCGCCGCCCGTCGCCCTCATGCAGAGAAGCATGGCGAGAAACACGGCGATCGGCATAGCGACCCTATCGAAGAAATGAACCCGGAAGAAACCCTCGACGAGCGCGATTCGCTGGACATCGCCGATCTCGCCCGCCAGTGGGCGGTGATGGAAACCGCCGGACAACGGGTCTGCGGCGATCCGACGTGCGCGTATTAACAGCGCCAGGCGCGCGCGCCACTCTAGCGCTTTGCCGCTTACAATAACCCTATGACCGCCGTGATTATCACTGAGGCCATCTGCCTGCGCGGCTACGATTTTAGCGAATCGAGCCGGGCGCTTCATTTTTATTCGCCCCAGCGCGGGCTTATTCGCGCGGCGGCCAAAGGCATGCGCGGGGCCAAAAGCGCCTTGTCGGGCGTGGGCGAGAAGCTGGCCATCAGCCACTTGCAATTGCGAACCGGGGCCTCGCTGCATACGATTCTGCAGTATCAGAGCGTTGAGGCCTTTCCGTTTCTGCGCAGCGACTTGATGGCGCTGGCCTGCGCCAGCCTGTTGGCCGAAACCACGCACCGCCTCGGCGGAGAAGACGATGTGGATGCAGAGCCCACGTATATGGCGCTGCGCGGGGCCTTGTACCGCTTGCAGGCCGTTGCCGTCGGCGCGCCGCAAACGCGCGAAGGCGAGGCCATTGGCGTCCTGGCGCAATCGCTGCTGCACTTGCTGTCGCTGAGCGGCTACGCCCCCGCGCTGGATTATTGCGTCGTCAGCGGCGAGCCGCTGGACTGGCAGGCGTCGTTCTATGCGTTTTCGCCCGAACTGGGCGGCGTTCTGAGCCCGGATGCGGCCCGGCGCGAAACGGGCGGCAGTCGCGTCAATGTCTCGACCGCCACGCTGCGCGCGCTGAGCGCCCCGGAGCGCGCGGACTGGCAGCGCGTGGACGCAACCCGCGCGCTGGGCTTTCTGCGGTATTACCTGACGTATCGATTGGAGCGCCCATTGCGGGCCTTCACGTTTTTATTGTCGCTGACATCCGCCCCCACGCCAGCATCGACCGGCGCCTCTTTAACGCGACCCTCGCCTGCGTTAGAATAGACAGGCTGCTCTTGCGTTGTCAGCCCGGTTTCCCGTCTGAAACGTCTTTCGCTTTGCCTAAAGGATGTTGCCGCGATGACCCCTCCCTCTGCGCCGGCGCTTGAAACGCCACCGTCGCGCGCCGTGAATGAAGGCTACCGCTCGGTTCTCAAAAACCGGACGTTTGTCTTGCTCTGGCTGGGGCAGGTGTTCTCGCAACTGGGCGATCGCGTCGTCTTTGTCATCTTCATTGCCGCAATCACGGCCTATTATGGGGCCAATGATCGGTATAACAGCTACTTATATATTGCGTTTACAATTCCGGCGATTCTGCTGACGGCGATTGCCGGGGTTTTTGTCGATCGCTGGCCCCGGCGCCTCACGCTGGTCACCACGAATCTGTGCCGCGCGGCACTGCTGGCGTTTCTGCCAATGGCGGCGCATCAGGGGCTGATGGGCATTTACGCCCTGGCGTTTCTGGTTTCGTCCGCGACGCAATTCTTCGTGCCCGCAGAGTCCGCGACGATTCCGCTGGTGGTGCGAAAAACCCAGCTCATGACGGCGAATTCCCTGTTTACGACCACGATGATGGGCTCTGTCATCTTTGGTTTTGCCCTCGGCGACCCGCTGATTAATATCTTCTCGCTGGAACAGGTTCATTGGGCCGTGGTCGGCCTGTTTTTACTGGCAGGCGGCGTGCTGTGCTTTGTCAAACCGCCGGGCGATCCGTCTGCCGCCCGACTGCGCCCTACGCAGCGAGACGTGCTGAATTCGTTACGTCGCTTCGGCGCGGAGATGCACGAGGGCGTGGCGTATATTTTAGAGCGCCGCGTCATTCTCAAGACCATCCTCAAGCTGGCGCTGCTGTTTTCGGTTGTCGTGGCGATGTGCATCCTGTTTATCAGCTTTGCGCGCGATTTTCTGTATGACAACCCGGCGGTGGCCTCGCGAAAATTCGCCTATATCGTGACCTTCAGCGGCATCGGGATGTCGGCGGGCGCGCTGGTCGTCGGGCGATTCTTTCGCGATGCGGGACGCCAGCGCATGGCCTATGGCGGATTTCTGGCGATCGGAACGTTCCTGCTGGCGATGGCGCAAATGGACTGGATTCCCAAACACGCCATGTTGTTCGGCGTCCCGGCGCAATCGGTCTCGCTGGGCGGTGGATTGCAGTTATTTCTGGAGCGCTTCCCGCTGACGCTGCGCATGGCGCTCACGTATGGCCTTTCCACGTTGATGGGCGTCGCTGCGGCCTTTGTGGCCATCCCCCTGCAATCGCTGTTGCACGAGGTGATTCCCGATGACAAGCGTGGTAAGATTATGGGCGTCCAGTTCACGCTGCTCAGTACGGCCTCGACGCTGCCGGTACTGGCCGCCGGCCTGGGCGTAGAATATTTCGGGACAGCGGCGATGCTGAATTTGATGGGCGCGCCGGTGTTCGCAGTCGGCCTGTTCGGCCTGATGCGCCTGATTGCAAGGGCCAGAGAGAGACGACATCATGCCCATTCCGCTGCTGAAGACTGGTAAACGCGGGCGCGCCTTTCCTGAAATTCGGCGTCGGTTGTACTTCTCGGTCAGTAGCGAGGGATTCGGGCATTCCAGCCGGGCGATCGCTTTGGCGCAACAGTTTGAAGACGACGAAATTCTCATCGGCGCTTACAGCTATGCGCTGGAGCGCGTGGAGTCGTTTGGCCTGCCGTGCGTAGAGATTCCGCAGGAAGTCGAGTTCGTGGGCGATGCAGGCAGTTTCAGCATCGGGCGCACCTTGCTGCATAACCAGTCGCGCGCCCTGAGCTTCAATCAGATTGTGCAGGACGAGATGGAAGTCATGCGCAATTACGGCATCTCGCTGGTGATCGCCGATGGGCGGATGGCCCCGGTACTGGCCGCCTCGCAACTGGATATTCCGTGCGTGGTGGTGACCAATCAGAGCGCCTTTTACCCGTTTTTCGCGCGGGATTCGGCGCTGGTCAAGCTGTTCGGGCGCTCGTTCGAGTGGGTCATGCGCTTCTGGCTGTCCAGCGCCGAAGAGATTTTTATCCCCGATTTTCCGCCGCCGCATACGGTCTGCCTGCCAAATCTGGCGCGGGATTTTCAAGTCATGAAGCGCACGCGCTTTGTCGGGCCGCTGGTTGCCTGGAAGGCCGAGGATGTCGAGCCGCTGGCGCGTCCCCATGGCTCCGGTCCGCTGGTGGTCGTGGGCCTGGGCGGTCATAGTTATCGCAAGCCCTTGTTTGAAGCCGTTCTGCAAATGGCCGCGCAATCGCCCCACATCCAGTTTGAATTGCTGACGACCTTTACGGAGTCGCAGCTTCCGCCGAACGTTCGACTGAACGCCACGCCCAAGATGGCGGTTTCGTACTTCAAGGCCGCCGATCTGGTGATTACCCAGGGCGGCCATAGCACGGCCATGGAACTGCTCACGCTGGGGCGCCCCTCGCTGGTGATTCCTGATACGAATCAGATTGAGCAGGAGAACAACGCCCGGCGTCTGGCGGAACTGGGCGCGTCGCGCGCATTATCGTATGAGCAGGTCAGCGCGGGCTTGCTCAAACCGGCGATGGATGCGATGCTGGAGTCGACTTCGTACCGTCAGGCCGCTGAATGTCTGGCCGCCGAAGCCGCCCAGATTGACGGCGCGCGTCGCGCAGCGGATGTTCTCCGCGAATACGCAGGACGCCTGTTGGCCTATTAGCGCATCAGACGCGCCGCCGCCCGACGCCCCGCCTCTGGTAAGATGCTGGTGAGCTATTTGTATTGTTAAGCCCATGACGCCAACCTTCTCTTGGTAAAACGATCGTTATTTGCGCTGCTGCTGATTAACTGGGCGTTTGTCGCGCTGCTGGGTCGCTGGTTGCCGTGGGCTTCCGGCCTGACGCTGCTGTTTGTCGTGATGATCGGCTACGCCCTGCTGGTTACCGTTGCGATGGTGCACCGCAAGCGCCGCGAGCGGAAATACCCGCCGCCGCCCACCCCGCCGTGGACCCCGCGCGTGTCGCTGGTGGTGCCCGCCCATAACGAAGAGCAGGTCATTGAAGAGACGGTTGCGGCGCTGATGGCGCTGGATTATCCCGATTTCCACGTGCTGGTGATGGACGATCGCAGCGCCGACGGCACCGCCGCGCGTCTGGCCGCGCTGGCCCAGCGTTACGACCCCGCGCGCTTTGCTTATCATGTACGCGCCGCCGATGGGCGCCCCGGCAAATCCGCCGTCCTGAATGACGCGCTGGCCATGACCGATGGCGAAATCATCGCTGTCTTTGACGCTGACGCCTTCGTCGCGCCGGATTTCATCTCGCGGATGTTGCCCTTTCTGGCTGAAGAAGGCGTGGGCGGCGCACAGGCGCGCAAGGTAATCGCCAATGCCGACTATAACTGGCTCACGCGCTGTCAGAATTACGAATACTCGCTCGATAGCCATTTCCAGTACGGCCGCGACGCCATTCGCTGCTCGGTGGAGTTTCGCGGGAACGGGCAACTCGTCAAACGCTCGGCCATCGAAAGCGTCGGCGGCTGGAATGAGGCCAGCCTTACGGACGATCTCGACCTGTCCACGCGCTTTCAACTGGCGGGCTGGGACGTGCGCTTTGCGCATAAGACGCTCGTCTACGAAGAAGGCATCACCCGACTGAGCGCGCTGATTCGTCAACGTCGCCGCTGGGCGCAGGGCTCGCTGACGCGCTATCTGCAATTCGGCATGCGCCTGCTGGCCAGCGATCAGGCCTCTTTACGCGCCAAAGGCGACCTGCTGGCCTATGTGGTTCAGTTTATCTTCCCGCTGTGGCTCGTGTTCGATTACTGCTATCTGGGCTATCACTACGTCACGGGGCAGGTTCACCAGATTCATATGCTGTCTTCGCTGATGGCGTTGCCGGTGCTGTGCGGGTTCTTCTATACGGCGCTGGTCGTGGCGATTTATCGCTTTAATCGCCCCGGCGTCTGGCGCACGCTGAGCGACGCGGTGATGACGGCCATTTACTTCATTCTGGTCTGGATTCCGGTCGTGTGCTGGGTCACGGTCAATCTCATCCGCGAGCCGCAAGGCGCATTCGACTGGGGAAAAACTGAACACGGCGGCGCGGGTCGCCGCAATCCCGCGCTCAGCGCCTGAGTACGCTCGCTAGACAGCCGCTGCCGTGGCTGATTCCAGGATTTCACCAGGCTCTGGCGCCGCCTTCTCACTGAGCGCGCGCCGCTGAGGGTTAAAAGGCCGGAGATTGCCGACAAACTGATCGGCGCTCTCTGCCCATGAGAACGTACGCGCATAGGCCACGCACGCCTCGCGCGAGACGCGCAGCGCCTTGGCGACGGCTATCTGTAGATCCGGGTGGAGCGCGCCGACCGGACGCGGGGCCTCCAGCGTCGGACCAATCACGTCCAGCGGCCCCGGCGCGGGGAAAGCCGCCACCGGCGTGCCACAGGCCAGCGCCTCGAGCATGACCAGCCCAAAGGTATCCGTTTTGCTGGGAAACACCAGCGCATCGCTGGCGCAATACGCCTGCGCAAGGGCTTCTCCCTGCAAGACGCCCAGAAAATGCGCCTCAGGATAGGTCTGCTCCAGCGCGCGCCGACTCGGTCCTTCGCCCACAACGACTTTGGAGCCATGGCAGGGCAGCGACAAAAACGCTTCCAGATTCTTTTCCGGCGCGACGCGTCCAACATAGAGCAGAGCCGGACGCGGCAACGAGCGCCAGAACGCCGACGCGCCCGTGTGCGGGCGCGGGAAGAACAACGTCTGATCCACGCCGCGAGTCCAGGCGCGCAGACGCTGGAAGCCGCGATCCTGTAACTCTCGCCGCTGGGTGGGCGTTGAGACCATCACCCCGGCGGAAGCGCCATGAAACCAGCGAAGCCACGCAAAGGAAAACCACAACGGCAGTCCCACGTGAGACGCCAGATACTCCGGCAAGCGAGAATGAAACGCCGTGGTAAACGGCAGGCGGCGCTTGCGGCAATACCGGCGCGCCGCCATCCCCAAAAAACCTTCGGTCGCAATATGGATCGCGTCCGGCGCAAACGCCTCAATCTGGCGCGCGAGCGCGGGGCCCGGCCACAGGGCCAGCCGGATTTCCGGGTAGGTCGGCCATCCGAGGGCCGCGAACCCTTCCATATCAATCCAGCCCACAACATGGCCGCGCCGTTGCAGAATATCGCGCAGGGTTGACAGCGTGCGAACGACGCCATTGGTCTGCGTTCGGTGCGTATCCGTCACAATCAGTATGCGCACAGCGGCCCTTACAGGCATTCCCCCTATCCCGACAAGCGAACGGGCAAGCCCTGTTTTTATTATACGCCCAACTATAAGTCCCAATCGTGACGGGTCAATGACGTACCGTCGCCGCCGCGCTCGCGAAGGGGGGGAATCTGCTCTAGGGGCTGCGATAGCCCATAGACGGGCGCTTTTTATCAGCGCGCACGGGGCATTGAAAAACCGCCCGACTGTAACAAGACAGCCGGGCGGCAAACGGGTTAAGAAATCAGGGCCTCAGCAGCAAACGGGCGTTTGCAGGCGCTGACGCACGCGCGCTACTTGCGCAGCCATCCGCTCGGGGAGGCGCGCGCCGAATTTGGCCATGAATGCCTCCACCTGCGGAAGTTCCGCGTTCCAGGCGTCGGCGTCAACGCGCAGCAGCTCGGCAAGCGCTTCCGGGGTCATATTCAACCCCGATGCGTCCAGACCGTCCGGCAGCGGCGTGCGGCCAATGGGGGTTTCTCTGGCGTCGACAGCGCCGTCAACGCGCTCGCACATCCACTTTAAAACGCGGCTGTTATCGCGGAAGCCCGGCCAGAGGAATTTACCGTCGGCGCCTTTGCGGAACCAGTTGACGTAGAAGATCTTCGGCGCGTTGGCCCCGAGGCGATCGCCCATCGCGAACCAATGCGCGAAGTAATCGGCCATGTTATAGCCACAGAACGGCAACATGGCGAACGGGTCAAAACGCAGGCCTTTGACATCAAGCGCAGCAGCAGTCGCTTCAGAAGCGCAGGTAGCGCCCATGTACACGCCATGATCCCAGTCCAGCGCCTCGGTCACCAGCGGTACGACGCTGCCGCGACGGCCACCGAAAATAAAGATATCAATCGGCACGCCGTTGGGATTTTCCCAGTCATCGCAAATCACGGGGCATTGGCTCGCAGGAGCGGTAAAGCGCGCGTTGGGATGCGCCGCCTTTTCGCCGCTTTGAGGCGTCCACGGCCGACCTTTCCAGTCGATGGCGCTCTCAATGTTTACGCCCATATCTTCCCACCAGATATCGCCCTGAGGGGTCAGGGCGCAGTTGGTGAAAATCGTATTGCGGCTGATGGTGTCCATCGCCATCGGGTTCGACGCGCGATTGGTGCCGGGCGCGACGCCGAAGAAGCCCGCTTCGGGGTTAATGGCGTACAGGCGGCCGTCCTGACCGATTTTCATCCAGGCGATATCGTCGCCGACGGTTTCACACTTCCAGCCGGGAATTGAGGGCTGCATCATCGCCAGATTGGTTTTGCCGCAGGCGCTGGGGAAGGCGGCGGCGATGTGGTAACGGCGTCCTTGCGGATTGGTCAGGCGCAGAATCAGCATGTGCTCAGCCATCCAGCCCTCGTTTCGGGCCAGATTAGAGGCGATGCGCAGGGCCAGACATTTTTTGCCGAGCAACGCGTTACCGCCGTAGCCCGAACCATACGACCAGATGGTCTTGTCTTCAGGGAAGTGGGCGATATATTTCTGCTCGATGGGCGCGCACGGCCAGCGGCCTTCATCGGTTTCGCCCTCGGCCAGGGGCTTGCCCACCGAATGCAGACACGGAATGAATTCGCCGTCAGCGCCCAGCGCATCGAGGACGGCTTTGCCGACGCGCGTCATAATATGCATATTGGCGACGACATACGGGCTATCGGTAATTTCCACGCCGATTTTAGCAATCGGCGAGCCCACCGGCCCCATGCTAAACGGGATCACATACAGCGTGCGTCCACGCATACAGCCATCGTAGAGGCCGCGCATGGTGGTTTTGAGGGTTTCCGGGTCAATCCAGTTGTTGGTCGGACCGGCAGCGTCCTGCGATTGCGCGGCAATATAGGTCCGGTCTTCGACCCGCGCGACATCAGACGGGTCCGAGCGGAAGAGATAGCTGTTCTCGCGCTGTTTTAGCGGGGTGGCAAGACCTTGCTCGACGAGAAGATCCAGCATCGATTGGTATTCCTGCGGCGAGCCGTCGCACCAGTAAACGGCGCTGGGTTTGCACATGGCGCGGATTTCTTCCACCCATGCCGATAATTTACGGTTCTCCGTCATCGCATAAGTCTCCCGTGAATTAACTGAATCGAAACTCTTGGATAAAAGCGTTGGCCAAGCGGTTTGCAGCGGCAAACACGCCGGACTCGCAAAGAGAGCGAGACGATTCTACTGTGAGCGCAACCCCAGCGCAAGCCGCCGCCCTAACGCCGGACTGTTTCCAGGCAAAAGAAAAGCCCCAGCGGATTGAATCGCGCCGGAGCCTGAAAAATTACAAACGCGTAAAACGCGCTAGGCGTAAATCGGCGTCTGCGACGGTACAGGCGGAGGAAGTTCGGGAAACGCGGATGCCGGACCCGCGCTTCCCGACTGTGTGAATCCCCCCATCGCAATCTGCATGAAGGCTGCCATCAGGGCCATCCAGTCGATAGTCGGCTGTTGGCTGGCGCTGGTAGATGTCTGCGGCTGCTTTTCGGCAGCTGCGCCAGACGTGGAAGTCGACGCAGAGGTCGCGCTAGCCGGAGCGGCGGCAGTCGCTTTCTGGGTTTGCGCCGTGGTCTCGCCTCGTCGCGCCTTAGCGGCCTGGCGGCCTTCAATGGTATTGTCGTAAAACTTTTTGAGTTCGGACACGGTCACCCGACCATCGCGATTACTGTCGTAGATGTTATAGCCAAACGAATATTTTTTGGCGCTTTCCTGGCCTAAGAGGGATGCGCTCAGATCCTTGTCTGTATAGACGGACGCATCTCTACTAGCGGCCCTGAGTTCGTTTTCATCCAGGCCATTGCGGTCTCTATCAAAGCGATCGAAAATACCATTGGGACCGGTAAATTTTGCATACGTGACGGTATTCACGGCCTGAGCTCCTATCTCTCTCTCTCTAATGCTTATTTTCCTGAATGATGAATCGCAAACGGCCCGGACACAGGCGTTTCAGACTTCTCTACATTTGTTTTTCCGTGTATTTTATCGAGCTACTTCTCTCTGCTAATCTTCTCTTCTCTGCTAATCTCTTTTCTGCTGATCTCTTCTCTTCTGTATCGCTATAATCTCTTGAACGGGGATGCGGGAATTGAACGCTCTTCAAATATAAAAACATTTATATAGCCTGAAATGCTAGCCTTAAGAAAGACATTAGATTTCATGGGAATTACGGCCGGGATGCGCCCGCGTAAGGGTTTCGCGAAGGCGAGGTAGGCGGGAGCTGGAGCACCTGATGCGTATCGCCGGGCGGAATCGGGTAAGAGCTGCGATGATACGGATCCGCGCTTCTCGGCGGCGGGCCGTAGGCCTGCGGCGCGACGGGACCCATCGGGACCGGCGGAACCGGAGGGCCCGCCCCATGGCCTCCTTCCAACGCGGGGGCGGGATGCTCGCCCTCGAAAGGCTCTTCAGGACTTGTCAGCGGGGGGCCTTCCACTGCGGGGTCAAGATCCAGTTGCGGCGAGACGGGCGTGGGAGCCGGCAAACTGCGCGCGCCAATGGCGAGCGGATTATTCGCCTCGTATTCGCTGAGATTATCGAGGTTGTACGAGATGAAATCCTGTGGGCTAAAGTGCCGCGCAAACTGCGTATCGAAGTTCTGCGGAGCGCGATTGGCCATATACGGGCGCATATACGCCGCCCAAATCGCGGCAGGCAGGCTGCCGCCAGTCATGCCGGGCATCGAGGTGTTATCGTCGTTGCCCACCCACACCCCGGTGATGATTTCCGGCGTAAAGCCGACAAACCAGCTATCGCGGTGATCGTCGCTGGTGCCTGTTTTTCCGGCCACCGGACGGCCAATGGCGGCGGCGCGCGCCGTGCCGTTCTGGACGACGCCCTGCATCATGGCGAGCATCGTATCGACGGTTTCGCGGTCCAGCACCTGGGTGGTCATCGGGTAGTGTTCGTAGGCGAGCGTGCCGTCACTGGTGACGATTTTCTCGATGGCGTAGGGTTCCAGCAGAATCCCGCGATTATCCAGTACGCCGATAGCCGAGGCGATATCCATGAGCGTGACGCCCGAGCTGCCCAGCGTCAAGGTTAAATCGTCGTCGAGCTGGGCGTTCAGGCCCATGCGATGCGCCGTCTCAATGACCGAGCGGGGCGTTAATTCCCGCATGACTTTAATGGCGACGATATTATTGGAGTGAATCAGCGCCTGGGCGATGGTCATATAGCCGTGGTAGCGCCCGTCAAAGTTACGCGGGCGCCAATCGCCCGCCTGAATCGGTTCGTCGAGATAGACGCGGTTGGGCAAATACCCTTTTTCAATGGCCGTGGTATACGTGAAGATCTTAAACAGCGAACCGGGCGAGCGGACAGCGGAATTAACGCGATCAAACTGGCTCACGCCAAAGTCTTTGCCGCCGACGTAGGCCAGAATCGCGCCTGTAGAAGCTTCTATCGACACCAGCGCCGCCTGCTGGCCGCGACCCGCGCGGCCATAAATCAGCGATTGCGACTTAACGGCCTTGGAGGCCAGGGCCTGGGCCTGAACGTCCAGCGTCGTATAGACCTTCATGCCGCTTTGCCAGAAGGCCTGCTCGTCCTGATTAAACAACTGTCGCACCTGCGTCATGACAAACTGATTAAAGAAAGGCGCGCGGTTAGCGGTAGAAATCTGTTGCCCCAGCGGATTCAGCGTGAGCGCAGACTTTTGCAGGCGGACAAGTTCTTCGCGGTTGATTTTGCCGATTTCCAGCAGATTGGCGAGCACCTCGTTGCGGCGTTTGACAGCCGCCGTAGGATTCAGAAAGGGATCGTAACGCGAGGGAGCCTGCGGCAAACCCGCCAGCAGGGCGGCTTCGGGAATTGTCAGGTTAGCAGGCGGTTTATTGAAATAAATTTCGCTGGCCGCGTGAATCCCGTACGCGCCTTCGCCAAAATAGATATTATTTAAATAGAGTTCCAGAATTTTCTTTTTAGAGAGCGTTTGTTCCAGTTTGACGGCCAGAAAGGCTTCCTGAACTTTGCGCTTGATGGATTTTTCGTTGGAGAGAAAGACATTGCGGGCCAATTGCTGCGTCAGCGTACTGCCGCCCTCGACAAATTTACGCTGGGCTAAATCCATAAAAATCGCCCGGCCAATCGAGATGACGTCCACCCCGAAGTGACTGTAAAACCGGCGATCTTCAGTCGCCAGCAACGCATCGGTCAGGTGAGGGGAAATCTGCGTCAGAGAAACTTCTTTATGGAAATACTTTCCGTAGGACAGAATCGGGACGTTACCGCGCCCGAAGACCTGGGTCCACTTGGACGGGTTGACGCCTTCGCGAATAATCGCCGACACGGAGGGCAACCCGCGCACAGCCCAATAGAAATAGCCGCCAATACACAGCGCCGCCAGGATCAACACCGTCCAGAAAAAACGCGCCATGGGTCGCAGAATCCTTCTCCTGATGAGATGAGGCGCATTCTACGCCAAAAATCGCATGGGACAAAAAGCCAGCGATTATTGAACGCAAGGTGACGCGCAAGGAGAGCCCAACGCGGGGTTTTGCGCCTCTTTACAGGCCTTTGGCCGGGCTCAAGCGCTTCTGACGATCAGCCCACCAGGCCAGCGCATAGGCAAGATCGCCGCGCGTCATGGGGGCTTGGGCGCGCAAACTGTCCGCATCGGCGTTAATGAAGCCTTCGGCGACAGCCGTCGCCAGCGCCTTGCGAGACCAGAGCGGCAGCGAGTCGCGGTCGGCGTACGGGGCGAGCGTCTCATCTATTTCGGCATCGGTAAAGGGATAAACGCCGTACGCCTGCGCCAGAATCGCAAAGCCCTGGGCGCGGGTCGCCGGCAGGTCGGGCAGAAAACGCCCGGCAGCGTCAACAGCCATAATATCGCGGCTTACGACGGTATCAATGGCATTTCTCGCCCAATACCCCGACGGGACGTCGCGCAGCAAGCGCGGAGCGGCAATTTTGGGGTCGCGACGCGTCAAGTCAAAGGCCTTGACAGCAACCGTGGCGAGCGCCGCGCGCGTGACCGGCTGCTCTTCGTGAAACCTGCCATCCGGGAAGAGCGTGAGATAGCCGCTATCGAGGGTTTTCTGAATGCTGGCGGCGAGCGCAGGCTCCTGCTGTCCCCAAGCGGCCCCCGTCAGGCTCACGGCGGCAGGCTCAAGCGCGCAGGCCATCAACGCCAGACCCATGAGGCTGGCCGCCGTCCAGCGAGCCGACGACGTGAAGCGGGGCAAAGCGACTTTGCGGATGGGGTCCATGAAGGCGTCTCCTTACTGAGGGCTGAAGACGCCTTATTGTAACGCAAGTCGCCGCAATGGGCGCGCAATCAGCCCGACGTGAGCGCTACCGGCCCCGGGCGCAGGATTTCAATTGCGCCGTCGGCGTACACGCGCGCCACGGTCGAAGGCTGTGCGGTCGCAATCTCCGCATCGTCGCCCCAGACAGGCAATGCGTCGCCAAAGGCGTCTCGAACCGACTTCGCCGTCAGACACGGCGGCTTGCCGGACACATTGGCGCTGGTCGTCGCCAGAACGCCGCCGGGCAGTCGGCGTAGTAAGGCCCTTAAGGACTCGCAATCTGCGACGCGACACGACACGGTTGGCTCGCCGCGCGTGACGGCGTCCGGCGTGAGGTCGGTCTTGTCGAAGACCAGTGAGAGGGCGCCCGGCCAGTGGTCGGCCATCAAGCGCCTGGCTTGGGCCGGGGGCGGCTGGATATAGGGCTCGAATGACTCGGCGGATGCGCCCAACAGGGTCAAGGGCTTGCGTTCATCACGCCCCTTCAGCGCGAAAATGCGGGCAAGCGCGGCGGGACGGTCCAGGCGCGCGCCCAAACCGTACACAGTGTCGGTCGAAAAGGCAATCACCCCATCTGAAGCGGCCAGCGCGTCGACGGGATCCGGGGCGAGAGCGGGCGTCGAGGATTTTTTCGCGACGATTTCCTTCATGAGAGAGCCTCCTGCGTCGTTATGATAAAGTATACCCGGCGCGCGCGCGCAACCGCTTCATTTTGCTCAAAAGGCCCATTCTCATGCAGAAAACCGCTTTCAAGCCGCCGGTCAAACAGCTCATCGACGGCGTTGTCGTCACCCCGCTCAAGCCGATTGTCGACGAGCGCGGCTATTTGATGGAAATGCTGCGCAGTGACGCGCCGGATTTCAAAGGCTTTGGCCAGACCTATCTCACGGCCGTCAACGAGGGCGTGGTCAAAGGCTGGCACTATCACGAGCGCCAGACGGATAATTTCATCTGCGTCCATGGGCTGATCAAGCTGGCGCTTTACGATTGCCGCGAAGGGTCGCCGACGCAAGGCGCGGTGAACGAGTTTTTCCTCGGACCGATTCATCCCGTGCGGGTGCAGATTCCCTGCGGCGTGCTGCACGGGTTTAAGGGCCTCGGGTCGCCGATTTCGCTCGTGGTGAACGTCCCGGATCAGCTCTATCATTACGCCCAGCCAGACGAATTCCGCGTGGCGCCGCATGACAATGAGGTTCCGTACGACTGGGCGCGCCATGACGGCTGACCGTCCGCCGGAATCCATTCTAATCACGGGCGCGGCGGGCTTCATCGGCAGCGCCCTCACCCGCCGCATTGCCGACGCATGGCCCCAGACGCGGCTGCTCCTGCTCGACAATCTCAGTTATGCCGGGCATCTGGCTAATCTGGGGGATCTCACCCAACGCCCGACCGTTCGTTTTGTCGAAGGCGACATCGTTGACGAGGCATGCGTCACCGGCCTGATGCGCGACGTCGCCGTCTGCGTGAACGTCGCGGCGCAAACCCATGTGGATCGCAGCATCAGCGGACCGCAGGCCTTCACGCGCACCAATGTTCTGGGAACCCAGACGCTTCTCGAAGCCGCGCGCCAGGCGAAAATCGACAAGTTTATTCAAATTTCCACTGACGAAGTCTACGGCAGCCTGCCTCTGGAAGCCGAAGGCGTCCGTTTTGACGAGGCCAGCCCCATCGACCCCAGCAGCCCCTACGCCGCCAGTAAGGCCGCCGCTGACCTTCTCGCCCTGAGTTACTGGAAGACATGGGGATTCCCGGTCTGCATCACGCGCTGTTCCAATAACTACGGGCCGCGACAGTTTCCCGAAAAGCTGATTCCCCTGTTTATCCTCAATGCGATGGCCGGGCGCCCGGTTCCGGTCTATGGCGACGGTCTGAACGTCCGCGACTGGATTCACGTCGAGGATCACGCCAGCGCCGTTATGCGCGTGATTCTCGCTGGGCAGTCCGGGCGGGTCTATAACGTGGGCGCGGATAACGAACAACCCAATCTGGCCATCACGCGCCGGATTCTCGCTTTGCTGAATCAGCCCGAGTCGCTCATGATGTTTGTGGCCGATCGCCCCGGCCATGATCGTCGCTACGCCATTGAGAGCGGCCGCATTCGCGAAGAACTCGGCTGGCGGCCGCGCGTGTCGTTTGAAGAAGGCTTGCGCCAGACCGTGGACTGGTATCGCGAGAATTCCGCATGGCTGCAAGCGGTCACCGCCGACGCGGCGGCGCGCTAGAGAGCGGACGCGATGGCCATCAAGCGGATTGTCGTTACAGGCGCCGGCGGCATGCTGGGACGCGACCTGACGGCGCACCTGAGCGCCAAGGGCTACGACGTCACCGGGCTCGATTCACGGACATTTAATCTGCTCAGCCCGTTTGACGCGCTGCAAGCCGTCATCGCGCGTCTGGAGCCGGAACTCATCGTTCACGCCGCCGCTTTTACCGACGTTGACCGCGCTGAACGCGAGCCCGAACTGGCGATGGCGGTCAATCGTGACGGGGCGCGCACCGTTGCCGAAATCGCCCGGGAAACTGGTTGTTTGATGGCCTATGTCAGCACAGACTTTGTGTTTGACGGCCAGAGCGATCGCCCCTATACGCCGCAAGACAAGCCCCGCCCGATTAACGCCTATGGCCTGTCCAAATATTACGGCGAGCTGGCGGTTCAGGAATTGATTGATACGAGTTATATCATCCGCACCAGTTGGTTATACGGCCTTCATGGCCGGAATTTCTCCCAATTCGTGCTTGAAAGCGTTCGCCAGGGCCGCGAATTGTCTCTGGTCAACGATTGGACGGGTTCCCCTACGTGGACCGGCAGCCTGTCGCACATGATTGAGCAAATCGCCACCTCAGGCGCTTACGGCGTCTATCATGCCGCTGACGCCGGGGCGGTCAGCAAGTACGCGCAAGCCCTCGGCATCTGTCGCGCCGCGGGCCTGTCCACCCACCGACTGAAACCCGTCGAAGCCCGCACGCTCTCATTTGCCGCCCAGCGCCCGGCTTATTCGGTTCTGGATTGCGCGCCCTTGCCGGTCCCCTCATGGGAAACCTCACTGGCAGCCTATCTCACGCAATACTGGCAAGCGCAAGACGCCGATTAAGCGACGATGTCCAGTGAGGAGAGCCCCAGACGCTGACGCACTGTCTTGACAGGCGCTTGCATATAAAATCGCAAGTGAGGCGCGATCGGCTCAAACCCAAGTCGGGGCCAGAAAGAATCGTGACGACCGCCGCTGAAAGGCGTCGCAATCAGCGTCACAAGGGCGTCTGGATCGGCGATGTCATCGAGAAAGCGCGCCAACAGCGCCTTGGCGACGCCCTGATACAGGGGCTCGCCCGGCAGGGGCGCGCCGGTTTGAGTATCTCTCGCCGTATTGGCCAGCCTCCGGATGAAATAAGATCCGTCCGACTCTCGATTCGCCTCCAGATAGCCGGCGATATGCCCGCCTACCGTCAGCTCATACCGGATACCACGACGCATAATCGTTGCAGAAAGCGGCTCTGCGCTGTTTCCATCGCAAACAAAAGCTTTGGAGCGAATCGCCGTCGCAGGCGATCGCGAAACGAGCGAATGACAAGGGATTTTGACGTTCTGGAATCGCGATCGCCTTGTAATAGAATGCGAAAGGATAGATTCTGGCATCGTCATCGTCATGGTCGCAAAAAAGCATGCGGATTATAGCGCAAAGACGCGCGGGCTGTGTCCTGTGGACGGCAAGGCGGTTTTATACCGGCGGGTTTGCGCAGGGGAGCCGGGGTGATATATCGTTATTACCGCCATTTCATCGCCTTCCTGTCGGTTTTATATTGAAAGAAGGCCTATATCATCATGCTAATTGGCGCAAAAAGAATGTAACGTTCCCGTGGATCGCGCGCAATTTCCATTTTAAGAATGTTTTTATTTTTTTATAAGACAGTCACGCCCCCATGCTGTCTCAGGCTCATATCGCAATGACACAGGTCTCTCGGTTCGTCGCGACCGCCGATCGCCTCGAATCCAAAGGAGGAGCATTCATGGCCAAGGTTTTAATCTCAATGCGCGAGGATTTCCTGACCCGGATTGATGAAATCGCTTCAACCGAGCAACGGACGCGGAGCGAGCTGATTCGGCAGGCCTTGCGCGAGTATATTCGCCGTAAACGCAAGCTTTCCAACGCCAAATACGCCCAGAACGCCGAACTGATTGAATCCCTACTGCTGGAACTTGAATAATCCCACTCACGCCCTTCCCAAGGAGATCCGGTCATGTCCAAAAGTTCTCGAGTGCTGATTTCGTTGCCAGACAAGTTTTTAGAGGAAGTCGACCTGCTGGCCGAAGAAGAGCAGCGCTCTCGCAGCGAACTGATTCGGGAAGCCCTGCGGCTGTATATTCGCAGCAGCGACCCCGGTCGCGAGTCGCCGTCGGTCAACTAATTCCCCCAGCATGGAAATGTTTCCGGCAAGGGCGTGAGCGATCACACCCTTGCCTCGGCGTTTGAGAAGGCTTAAGAAGAAGACTTAAGAAGAAGGATCCCGGAACAAGCGCTCCAGCCGGCGACGCACGCTGTCTGTCATAGAACCGCCGCCGTCAGCGTCTGCGTTTTCGCCGGGTTTTTGAAGCGAACCGCTGACCACCGTCACCGTTTGACGCTCGCCCTTCATATACGCGATCTTGGGCGATACCGTCGTCAGAATCTTGCTCAGGGTGCGAGAGGCCATCGAAAACATACTCAGGCTGTCGCTATCCTGAAACACCGAGGCCGTCACGTTATACAGGCCTGTGGTCTTGACCGGCATCTTCCAGGAGAACGACCAGAGCTTGGGCGTTTGCGGCTGGGTCGGATCGTAGACTTCAACGCGACTATTGACGTAATACCGCTGCTCGTTGGGCAAAGCGCCGCTGTGCAGGCTGCGAACCATATCCATGGGCCGGTACGACGTCGTCTGATGATGCAGATCGACATTGGCCTCCACAAACACCACCCGGCTGATGGGCGGGCCGTCTCCGGCCAGTTTGTCCAGCAGGTAGGCCAGCGTGCGCGGATCAGGGCGTCCCGCCCGGGCATAATAGCTAAGAAGCTGATTATAGACGCTTTGCAGGCCCTGTAACTTCAACTGTTCGACGGTGTACGCCGGATTGTGAATCCGCGTTTTGGGGAAGCGGGTTTCCAGTTGCGAGGCGTATTCGTTGGCCAGCAGCAGCGCCACATCGCCAAAGGCTTTCTCGCTGCCGTTTGTGACAATGGGGAAAACCGCAATCGCAGGCAGCTCGCTGTAAACCATGATTTCTTTCATTTTGAACGGCTGTTGCGAGCCGCTTTGAGAGGTTTTCGACGCGTCGACAGCCGGAGATCCGGCGCGGGGCTCCGCCTGAAGCTCGCGCAGGGGCGTCAGCAGAGTGTCGGCGACGGGCGCGGCTTGAGACGGCTCCAGCGAGGGTTCTGTCGGAGAGGTTCTCAAGGGCGGCAAGTCGGCAGCCGACGGCGCGGGCGGCTGAAGCTCGGCCGGAGGCCTGGTTTCAAGCGCTTCGACGCCAGTCACCGGGGTTTCGGTCGAGCTGGCGACCGCCATATAGGCGTACGAGACGCTCCCGCTCTGGCTCACGCCGATAGACGCTGACGGAGCAGGCGCAGAAGAAACTGTCGGAGATGTAACAGGCTCGCCATGAGCCTGGGCCCAACACGCCAGCAGGCAAAGCGCGCACGAAAGTCCCATCGCGCTGTGTCGGATTGATCGTTTCTTCACCGCCTCACCCTCCTGACGCGTCACCCACCGGAATCTGCCATAGGCCGCAGACTCCCATGGTGATTATGACCGAGCCCGCGTCGCGACGACTCCTCAATTTGAAGGATTCCCCCTGCGCGGGAACACTTACGCATGGCGGGCGTCGTTTGTGACGAACGGCGGTTTTTGTCGTAAGATATCCATCACGAAAGACGCGCCGCGCTTACCGGCTTTCGACGTCGCCTCCGCTTCTTATCTTGCCCGGACCTTTGTGTGTGAACGCGCCACGCCCGACACCCCCCTTATCTGAACCGCCGACGGCGTTTTCTACGCCGGTGGCATTGCCGATGGGCGGCTCTTATAGTCGTTCGCCCAACTTTATCCCCATGGTGGGGCTCTCTATCCTGATTCACGCGCTGGTGGTGAGCTTCTTACTGGCGGCCTTCTTTCTGCTGAAGTTTCTGGGGTTTGATCTCAAGATGCTGGACCCGCTGGCCCTGCGCGATCGCGAGATTGAATTCGTCCTGGTGAATAATCCCGCGCAAAAGCCGCGCGACCCGAACACGCGCAATCGCTCGGACCGCATGACCCGCTCCGGCGGCAAGAAAATCCCCAACCGGGTCCAAGCCGAACCCCAGCAGAAGGCCGGGCCGCAACATCGCGCGATTAGACCCACCCCGCCGCGCCCTGCCGCCAAGCCCACGCCGACCCCGCGCGCGCGCGTGACGCCCCAACCGCCGACGCCGCCAACGCCTCAGCGCGCACAGGCGCGCCCGACCCCGCCGCAGCCCAAGATGCCGCCCGCGCCGCGCGTCACCGCCAAAGCGCCTGTTTTACCGCCCAATCCGCTGGCCTCGGCCATCCGTACGCCTGCGCCGCCGACGCCCAAAATGGCCAGCGCCGGCCCGGTGCTGACCTCGCCGTTGTCCGGTTCTCCCAGCGGACGTTCCGGCCCGCCGCGCCCCACCCAGATTCCAGGCGGGACAACAGGCTTTTCCTCTCCCCGTTCGGGCAGTCCCGGCTCTCAGGCCGGGGGCGCGGGCGGTCGTAGCTCGTATAACGCCTCCGGTTCGCCCGGCGGCGGCGGCGGACGCGCCGGGATTGATTCGATGCCCGAGGCCGACTTCGGCCCGTATATGGCGGAACTTCAGCGGCGGATTCGTCGTAATTGGCGGCCCCCGCAGGCGCAGGAAGACAAGCGGGTCGTCGTATTCTTCAAGATTGCCCGCGATGGTCGCCTGCTGTCGGTCTCCACGCAGAAATCATCGGGGTTTGAGGAAGCGGATCAGGCTGCGTTGGCCGCCGTTCGGCTGGCTGCGCCCTTTCGCCCACTGCCGGCGGCCCACCCGGATAACGACGTCACCGTGCAATTCACCTTCGATTACAACGTCTACCGCAGTTCCGGCGGCGGGGGCGGCGCCCGGATTCGTTAGGGCGGCGGCGGCTTGCGCGCGGCATGTCTTTAAGGGACGATGTGAGGGGCCTTTCCCTTCCCCTCGCCATTACCATTGCGCGGGCGCGGGCGCGAGCGCGGGCCGGATTTTCAGCCAACCGCCGGGATTATTGCCATGACGGCCAATCAGTCGATCACTCCCCTGACCTACGCCATTAACGACCAGGGCCACAGCTGCGTGGGCGGCGTGGATCTCACGGAACTGGCCGCCGCTTACGGCACGCCCCTCTATGCGCTGGACGCCGCCACGTTTCGCGCCATGGCCGCCGCCTATCACGACGCGCTGGAGAACCATTACCCCAAGGACGCGCTGGCGCTCTACGCCGCCAAGGCGAATCTGAGCATGGGGCTGTGCAAGCTGGCGGATAATCTGGGTCTGGGGCTGGACGTGGTATCGGGCGGCGAGCTGTACACAGCGGTTCAGGCAGGATTTCCGGTTGAAAAGGTCTTCTTTAACGGCAATAACAAGAGCGCCGATGAAATTGAACTGGCCCTTCAATACAAAGTTGGCCGTATTACCGTCGACAACCCGGACGAGCTGGCGCTGATCCACGAGGTCGCCTCGCGAAAAGGCGTCCGCGCCGAGATTCTGCTTCGCATCAGCCCAGGAATCGAGTGCCACACGCACGATTACATCAAAACCGGCCAACTGGACAGCAAATTTGGCTTTCATCTGGGCGAATTGTCGGCGGCGCTGGACGCCATTACGACCCAGTATCGCGACACCATGGCCCTCAAAGGGCTGCACGCGCATATCGGCTCCCAGATTTTTGAGACGCGCCCCTACGAAGATCTCGTGGAGACGATGTTCAACATCTATTACAACATCCGCGCGTCGTACGGCGGACTGATTCTGCCGGATTTAAACCTGGGCGGCGGCCTGGGCGTGGCGTATCAGAGCAAGGACGATCCGCTGAACATTGAGGACGCCGTGGCGACCATCTGCCAGAAAGCCGCGCGCTACGCCGAAAAGCTCGACTATCCCCTGCCGCGTTTGCTGCTGGAGCCGGGGCGCAGTATGGTCGCAACCGCAGGCATCACGCTCTACACCGTTGGCACGCGCAAAACCGTGCCCGGCGTTCGCAAATACGTCTCGGTGGACGGCGGCATGGGCGATAACATCCGCCCGGCGCTGTATCAGGCGGAGTATTCGGCCACGCTGGCCAACAAGGCTGCGCTGCCGGTAGACGAGACCGTCACCATCGCCGGAAAATACTGCGAATCCGGCGACGTGCTGATTCGCAAGCTGGAAATCCCGACGGCGGAGCCCGGCGACGTGCTGGCGGTTTTCGGCACCGGGGCCTATAACTACTCCATGGCCTCAACGTATAACCGCGTGCCGCGTCCGGCAATGGTTTTGCTGGAAAACGGAGCTGTTCACCTGCTGGTGCGCCGCGAAACCTACGACCACCTTAGCGCGCTGGACGTGATCCCCTCCTATCTGATGAACCCGGACCCCAAACCCATTCCGCTCGCGGCCCAGAATCGGTTAGAATAACAGAGAGAGGCGAGCGCCGCTACAGGCGTATGGGTGCGTCGGCGCTCTTTTTCGCAGACGTGACGCACGTGACGAGTCGGGAGGACGCCCTTCGTTGGACTGGGGTCATGACACAATCCAGTGGCTCAGCGCCCAGCGCTGGTTCATGCGGGTGAATTGGCGTCAACTGGGGCAGTTGGCCTTTCTGGCGCTCGGCGTTCTCTACCTTTATATGCGCTTTATCCGCGGCAGCCAGGCGGAGCAGTTATTCAAGGGGCTGTTTGTCATTCTCATTGGCTTTCTGGGCCTGTATATTCTGGCGGATTATTTTAATCTGGCGCTGATTGGCGCGGCGCTTGGCTTTGGGATTCAGATTCTGAGCGTGGCCCTGATTGTGATTTTTCAGCCGGAATTGCGGCGGATGCTGTTGTTTCTGGGGCAACCCGACCTGTTTGGCGAGCGCAGCCTGACGGCGCCCGCCCAGGAGCGGCTGGAGCGCAAGTCGGAGTACCTGATCGACACGCTGACCGAGGCCGTGCGCTTCCTGAGCAAGTCGCGCACCGGCGCCCTGATTGTGCTGGAGTCTGAGAACGATGCGGGAAGCCACTATCTGGAGGCGGGCGCCCGGCTCGACGCGCGCCTGAGCGCCGAAGCGCTGCTGACGATTTTTCATCCCAAGACGCCGCTGCACGACGGCGCGGTGATTATTACGCCCGGCAACCGGATTGCCGCCGCCGGCGTTCTACTGCCCCTGACCGAGGATCCCAAGCTAAGCTGGCAGTTTGGCACCCGTCACCGCGCCGCCATCGGCCTGACGGAAGTCTGCGACAGCTATTGCGTCGTGGTTTCCGAGGAAAGCGGGACGATTTCCATCGCCCACAAAGGCAAGCTCGAGAAAATGACAGGCGCTGACGAGCTTAAAAAGCGTCTGGAGAAGATTTACCACGTCCATGCCGACCGAAAGCGCGACGCCAAAGAGGGGACGCGCTCCTCGCTGGCCGCCGGACGCGACGACGAGGCGGCTTCAGACCGATTTTCGGATCAACTCCGCCATCTTTTCGCCCACCGCGCGCCGCGCCGCCTGCGCCGCCTGATCGTCCGCAACCCCGACCGCCGCTAGACCCCGGAGCCAGAACCCCAGCGCCCGTTTCGCCCCGCGACGACGGGCGTTGGCGTAAGCGCGAACGGCTTCAGAAACCCAAGGTTGTCATATTGTTATTGTCGTAGTATATTCAACGCGTCTGACAGTCCTACGCCCCCCCAAGGAGATTCCCCCATGCAAGTCCGCTTTGGCAAAATTTCTTATGAGCCGCCAAAAAAGAGTAAGGAAATAGAACACCAAGTCACACTTCCGGTGAGCTTATTTCTGAACCCGCAACAAGCCCAAAAACTTGGTGGGGAGGAAAAGTACCTCTATATAACCGGAAAAGACGCTAAAGGGCTTATCAAAACCGTTAAAGAGCTTGAAAGTGAGTTTCAAAGTTCGAAAAACAATCCAAATCCTAAAAAGATAAAGAAGGCTATTGTTTGTGGTCTAGGACCCACATTTAATAAGATTGAAAAATTTATCCGCAAAAACCCGCCTCACAAAGCAGGCAAGTAACGCACACCCCCGGATTTCCACAACCCCCACGCCCGTTTCGCCCCGCGATGACGGGCGTTGGCTTTAATGCAGCACACTCAAATAGGCTGAATATTGCGCTTGCAGGGAAGTTATAGTCGTAGTAGATTTAAATCCGGTTCGCGACAGAAGGATTTCACCCCATGGACTCGATGAACGTTCGCTTTGGTAAGATTGGGTATACATACCGCAAAGGCACTCGCAATGTAGACAGAGTAGACGCTGGGCTTATTTTACCGGCAGACATGCTGAGAGCGCTTGGTTGCGAGCGCAAACGTGAACTCTACCTGACGGGTGACGACCGAAAAGCCTGGCGGGCCACTGAAAGCGTCGCTGTTCTTAAAGCGCACGCCAACCACCATCTTACCGATCCGAGGCAGGCCCAGCATATTCTGACGAACGTACTGCCGCAAATTGGCGAACGCTTTAAACAACTGCAAGCAGACGTCGCAAACTTTATCGAGACAGCCCCCTATAACCCTGAGCGTCTCGAAAAAACGATTGACGGACGTAAAACTTACTGGTCGTGGGAGGCTAACGCTTAAGGGCTCCCGGCGAAGGCTTTTTCGGGGCGGAGCTTGCGGTCGCGCCAACGGGCGACGGCGATCAGGCGATGCTCGAAGGTAAGCGCGCACAGGTCTTTGTCCTTGAGCGCGCGTAATGGCGCGGGCAACGCGTCGGCGTCCAGCGGCATCCCCTGAAGCAGGCGCGTTGCGGCGAGGGCGTCGGGTAACTCCCACTGAGGCAAGGCCAGATAAGGCAAAGGATCGCGCAGAAAGTCACAAGGGCTGGCGGACTCGCGAAGCGCGGCCAGCGTGACGGAATCGGGCAAGAGGAAACGGCCGTGACGGGTTCGGGTCAGAGCGGCCAGCACAGCCCCGCAACCCAACGACTCGCCCAGATCGCGGGCGATGGCGCGCATAAAGGCCCCCGACCCGCAGGTAACGTCAATGACGGCTTGCGGACGGCCATCGTCGCCCAGCGTCAGGGCGTGAAGCGACAAGGACTTTAAATCGACCGTCTTGACGCGATCATCAATCGGGCGACCTTCGCGCGCCCACTGGTAGAGCTTCTTCCCGTCGACCCGCTTGGCGGAATAGGCTGGAATCCGCTGCTCGATCACGCCCGTCATGGCGAGTAAGGCCGCCTGAAGCGGGGCTTCGCTCACGGCGGCCTGCGCCTGCTGGGCAGAAGCGCTGGCGTGGACTTCGCCCTCGCAATCGAGCGTGTCGCTCTCCAGACCGAAGACGACGCGCAGGCGGTAGGCCTTGTCGCTGTCCACATACTCGATAAGCCGCGCGGCAGGGCCGAGAAAGACCGGCAGGACGCCATCCGCCATCGGGTCGAGGGTGCCCGCATGGCCCACGCGCTTGAGACCAAAGACGCGGCGCACGGCGCTTACGACGTCGTGGCTGGTGATGCCGACAGGTTTATGGACGTTCAGGACAGCGAACACGCGCAACAGGCGCCTCATCAAAAACTCCGCCTTGACGGCCTGGGGCCGAGGGCGGAATAATCATCTTACCGCCAACCCTGGCGGAAACCAACGCGTGGTATGCGGGCGTAGCTCAGCTGGCAGAGCGAAAGCTTCCCAAGCTTTAGGTCGCGAGTTCGATCCTCGTCGCCCGCTCCAACGCCTGAAGACGCAAGAGGCTTTCAGAGAGGGGAGTCCGCTTTGCTGCCGCGTGGGGGGCATGGTTGATTTTTGTTTCAATTTTCAAAAAACGATTGATTTTTGTCACGAAATTCAATAGAATGAAAATAAGGGCCTTTAAAACCCGATGCCATTTAAGCCCATGAAATTGCGAGATTACTTGCGCTGGATCGGCCAATATGGCTGGTCGCTTAAAAAATCGGGTGTGGATTGGTCGCTGATAAACGCTGAAGGCCGTCGCGTGATTCTCAATATCATTGTGACCCATCCTGGCCGCGAAGTGATTCCGGCCAGCGTGAAGAGAACGTCTCAGGCCCTTGAGGCAGAAGGGTTCTCGCAGGACTAGCCCCTCTCGTCAAGGAGGAATCGCCGGTATGGTTGAGTTGGATCGCCATTTTGACATGGCCCGCGCGGAAGTCGACGGCGTACAACCGCAGTGGTCGCCGGAGGATCAGATGTATCTGGTCGAGCATCCCGCCTATCCAATGGTGATGCACGCCGACCCGGACCCGGAGAAGGCCCTGACCGGATATTTCCGGGCCCTGCGGCAATTTGTGAAATACCGACTGGCGGGCGAAATCGCCGATACGACCGAACAGGCGACCTCGGGTCGCGGCGGCGCGCGAGAAGGGGCCGGACGCCCCCGCAAAAATGAGACCAAAACCGTTCGCCTGCCCGTGGATATGGCCGACTGGCTGCGGGATCAGAAGCATCAGGACCAGGTGCGGCGCTTGATGCAGGGCTGAACCCCAGCGGTTTGGGCTTGCCTTTGGGGGGCGGGCGTGTCATGGTGGAGGGGACTGATTTTATCAGTTCGGGTTTATGTTGCGTTGTCTGCGGCTCGCCCTCCTGCGCCATTACGGCGCGTTGTCTCGCTGAGGGCCTCCCGGTTTTCGATCCAATTTGAATCCATGATTTGAATCTCCCCCGATTTAAATCGCGTGATTGCGAGTTTAGAGGGTTTTTGACACGCCGCCGCTGATACCGGCCATCGCCGCCGAATCCTCTGAGTCTGACTCTGATTCCACCGCAGAACCTTCGGCAGGTCGGCGCGCCCCATGCGCGATTCCCAGCCTGAAGACCAGCGGAGCGGCTCGCCAATCGCATTATGCCCCTCCCCACAAAAGGATGCTTATTTGATGACCTCCCTCCATTTTGACGCCCTGTCGCTGACCCCCGAAACGCGAAAGGCCATCGACGAGATGGGCTACCGCCAAGCGTCTGCGATTCAGGCGCAAACGATTCCCCTGATGCGCCAAGGGCTGGACCTCATCGGCCAGGCGCAGACAGGAGGCGGCAAAACCGCCGCTTTTGCGATTCCGCTGATCGAGCGCACGGACCCGCAGGATATGTATGTTCAGGCGCTGACACTGTGCCCGACCCGCGAACTCGCGCTGCAGGTGTGCGGCGAGTTTCAGAAGCTGGGTAAATACCGCCGCTACTTCTTTACGGCGGCACTCTACGGCGGACAGCCCATTGAGCGCCAGTTGCGCCAACTTCGCCAGCGGCCGCCCATCGTGATCGGGACGCCGGGGCGCGTGCTGGACTTGATTCGGCGCGGGGCGCTGGATTTGTCCCGCGTCAAAACCGTGGTGCTGGATGAAGCCGATGAAATGCTGAACATGGGATTTCGTCCCGACATTGAGCGGATTCTGGCCTATACGCCCGAGACGCGGCAAACCGTGTTTTTCTCGGCCACGATGCCGCGCCCGATTCTGGAGATGAGCGCGCGGTATTTGAAGAATCCGCAGCATATCCAGGCGCAGCGGCACGATGAGCCGGTGGCGGAAATCGAGCAGTCGTATTTTGAAGTGCCGCGCGCGGGTAAAATGGCGGTGCTGACCCATTTGATCGCCGAGCGACCGAGCGCGCGCGCGCTGATTTTCTGCAATACCAAGTGGGGCGTGGATTCGCTGGTCAAACGGCTGAAGAATCTGGGGATTGAGGCCGAAGGGCTCCATGGCGGCAAAACCCAACCGCAGCGCGACCGCATTATGAACAGCTTCCGTCAGGGGGCGACCCATTTGCTGGTGGCAACGGACGTGGCGGCGCGCGGCCTCCATGTGGATAACATCGAAGCCGTGATTAATTACGACCTGCCTAAAAATACCGAATTTTACGTCCACCGGATCGGTCGCACCGGCCGGGCTGGGAAATCTGGGCGGGCGTTTACCTTTGTGGAGGCCAGCGAGTTTCAGCAATTGCGCCAGATTCGCCGCTACGCCAATGCGCGTCTGGTTCGTCAGGAGCTTCCGGCGCGGGCCTGACGCCGCACGGCTTTCCATGTGATGTTGTAAAAGCGAACGCCCCCTTGCGCTGACAAGCGGGGCGTTTGCGGTAGTTTTCTGTTTTTTGCGCGCGGCAATAGGGACGCCCGGCGTCCCTTGCGCTTGCGATACTGCGATCGCAGGCGCGCTAAGGCGGATGACGGCTGTCATCGGCGTAGCGCTTGGGTTCTGGCTGTTCTTGCGCCAGTCGAAACGTCTCTATCACGCGGCGATCGCGCGCGCTGGGTCCCGTAACCGGCTGAATAGGCGCGCGTTCTGGCCGTGGCAAGTCGCCTTCGCTTTGTGGCGGGACGATTCGCCAGCCCGGCGGCGGCTGTAAGGCGCGTGCCACATCGTCGAGGCGCTCGGGACTGATATCGGGATCGCGCCACCAGCCCTCATAGTTGACGCCGCCCCATTCCGGGTTGCTCAGCAGAATGCGCTGACGCCGAAGCAGGTCAATCCAGCGCAGGCGCGGAAAATTCGGCGTTCGCTCCCGCACCGCGCGCGGATTGGGCGCAGGCTCGCCCCATTGCGCGCACAGCAGCTCGCCATCGTCTTGCGCCGCGCGTGGGCGCGTGGGGCGGGCGGGGTCGTCGCTCTCCGTCATCGGCGCGTCCAGACTGCGCAGCGCCCAGTCGGAGGGCTTGGGCTGCGGTGGATGCTTTGGCTGGAGCATCGTCAGCAGGCGATCGATGAGATTAATGGCGCTTTCGGTCGGGGTTTGCGGCTCGACGCCCGAAAGGGTCCGGTTAACGTCGCGGCGCATGCGGCGCGCCATCAGCGCCGGAAACCAGTATTTATGAAAATAACTCGCCCACGCGCGGACCTTCTCCTGAGAATCTGCGTACAGGGCGTCCATCAGGGTGCTGAACAACCCGACATTGGTTAGCAGCGCCATAAAAAACGGCGCATACCGATAGGAGGACCTTCGCGCCCACATGGTCGTCGTCAAGACCCCTCAGAAAACGTGTAACACCTTGGAAAGCCGTATTCAGATATACGAAGTATAGCATTTTTGATTAGCGCTGTCTAGTGTTTTTTTAAAATTTCGTGTGAATTTCAGGAGGGGGCATTCGTTTGTTCTGGAGGGCGGCGGGGTGAGGCGCGTTCGTCTTGCGACGAGTGGCTTTGAAACGGACAGGCAATTTCGCCCGCGTCCTGGTTTAATTTACAGGAGCCCCCATTGTTTACTTTTATCAACAAGCCTTCGGAGTCTTCCCCCATGGTTTCCATCAACCGATTCTCACCGCCGCCGGCTGCCAGCCCCCGTTTTGGCATGGCCTTCACGCCGGAAGCACAGGTACACCACGAGGCTAATAAGAAAATAGGAAAGGTTGTAATCGCGCTTGACGCTTTAAAAGACCCTAATTCCGAAATTTCTAATGCATTATTAGGACCCTTTAATGGCTGGAATGAAAGGGATCGCTCAACGCTTGATAAAGCTATTAACACTTGGGCAAAAAGTAAGGATATTGTGAGTTTAATAGGGGTAATCCAGAAATTGAATTCAGCAGAGGCTATCATCCCTGATGAAATCATCATGCCCTTAAATAAGATTCATGCCAAAAAGCTCAAATCCAAAGAGCTTTATCAAATATAATATTTATATAAAAATCTCTTGGCTTTTCACAAAATCCTTCCCTCTGAGTCTCATCAGCGCGCGGGTTTCCCTTTTGGAGGGACACCCGCGCCGCCGGAGGGGGCGGATTTGCCATTCGGATTATATTATAGTGCTTAAATGAAAGAAGCGTTCGTACCAGCAAGAGATACGGCTCTAGCATCAAAAGCGCCATTTGGATAAGCGCGAATTTTTGACTCGCGCCGCGTGACTTCCAGGCGAAAAGCACACTGATAACCGGCGCAAGCAGAATACTGAAGCCGAATACCGCCAGATAAATTCCGTGCCATGGCGGATCCAAGGCGGACGAATCAAAATGAAACGGAATCAACACGAGCCGGATCGCGATACAGATGGCGTTGAAAATCAGAAGTTTATGCATCGGACGCTTACCGGGGCTTTGAGCGATTCATCGGTTACGCGAATTAGTCGTAGAGCCTGAATGAAAGAAAGGCGCGAAAAAACCAGAAATAAGGCTCGGCAATCAAGAACGCCATTTGGAGAATGGCTAATTTTTGATTCCTGCCGTCTGACTTCCAGGCAACAATCAAACTGACCGCCGCGCTAAACAGAATACTGAAGCCGACTGCCAGCAGATAAAGCTGATGCCACGGCGGAGCAAAATCCGAACCATCGAATAAAAACGCCCCCAACACAAGCCGGATCGCGATACAGATGGCGCTAGAAATCAGAAGTTTCTGCATGAGACTCTCACAGAGGGTCAAACAGGCATTATACAACGCCTGTCTTCGACAATCCGTGCCGGATTGAGCCGCCTGCCTCACGCCCCACGGGGAGCCGCGCGCGCCGGAATGCGCCTTTACGGCGCGTGGGTCTCGGCGGTTTTTTGCAGGGCCGCCCACGCCAGAGGCGGCGGGCAGGTCGCGCCGGGCGCGGGTTTCAGGCGCAGCCAGAGGACGCGCGGCTTTACAAGGGGACGTATTTTGATTACGATTGTCGTTTTCCTACACGTGTAACCGTTCTACTGTTCAGGAGGAATCTCTCATGGTCTCCATCCGCCCATTCTCACCAGCCACGCCTCGTTTTGGGATGACCATGCCCGCCAAAGACGACAGAGAACGCTATGAGTTGGAAACAGTCCATGATCTCTTAGACGAGCTCAGAAATATCCAACAGGATTTACCTCCGCAACCTGAGCACGAATCACCGTTAATAGATGCGGCTCAAATATTGCAGAAGTCTAAAAATAAGGGTTTTAAAAGAACCCTTAAGACTGCCCTAACTGGATTTGCCCAGCCTTATCTACCCAATGAATTATTAAAATTATTATATAATTTGAAACAACTAGATTATTCAGTCCCCCATTCTATCCTCAAGCCGATACTTAAGGTGTATAGAAAGAAGCTTGAATCGGGGGAACATTAATAAAAGGAGTGTCGCCGCGCGCGCCGGAATACGATTCTACGGCGCGTGGGACTCGGCGGTTTTTTGCAGGGCCGCCCACGCCAGAGGCGGCGGGCAGGTCGAGCCGGGCGCGGGTTTCAGGCGCAGCCAGAGGACGCGCGGCTTTACAAGCGGGTGGGTTAAACGGCACTTGCATTTTGACTATAAGCGTAACAAACATCCCTGAAAACATACGATTGGGCGCCGGCGTCACACGAGTCGTATAATGGGAAGATGCTGTATTACATTGCAAAATTAGGCCTCTCGGCCGCTCTGATTCTGGCCGTCAGTGAAATTGCCAAACGGTCGCCATTGCTTGGCGCCATAGTCGCCTCTCTCCCCCTGCTCTCTGTGCTGGCCATGATTTGGCTTTATCAGGAAACAAAAAATCCACAGGCGATTGCGACGCTTTCTTATTCAATTTTCTGGATGGTTATTCCTTCTCTGGTTCTCTTTATTTCACTTCCCGAATTCCTCAAGAAGGATGTTCCGTTTTATCCGGCCTTATTATTTTCCAGTATATTAACTGTTCTGGCTTATTTCCTGATGATATTTCTTCTTTCCAAAATAGGGACGAGAATATAAAAGCGAATTTCTGATCCGGACAGACCGGGCAAAGCCGTGCCGGATTGATCCGCCTGCCTCCATGCGTCACGCCGCACAGGCAGTCATGCGGCGGCGGACGATCGCCTGTAGGGGGCGGGACTGGATTTGCGCCTCTCCAGAGGCGATTTCAGGGGCGGGGTCAGGCGTCAGCGTAAGGGGAGCATGATGTTTCCGCCTCCCTTGCCGACCACCACGGTCGTGGGCGAGACCCCGTTCCACTTTTTAACGATGTCTAACTCGATCACCTGCGGCGATGACTTCAGGGCCTGCCCCTTGATTTGGACGGCCTTGGCTTCCGCCTCGGCGTTGACCAACGTGATTTCCGCGTCTTTTTTGGCCTTATCCAATTCGTAGCGTTTGGCTAAAGCTTCTTGCTCCTTGATCTGCTTTTGTTCGATGGCATGCTCGAGATCATCGCTGAGATCGATATTGGCAATGGGAATATCCTGCACCACCAGCAGGCCATCTACTTTATGGCTGACCTTTTCCATGACGTTTCTTTTGACGGCCTCGCGATTCTTGACCAGATCTTCAGCGCGGTAATTAGCGCTTTCTTCTTTGAGGCTTTCCTGAATCCGGGGCTCTAATAAAGATTGGTAGGGATCGCCCTGATATTTCTGAAACAGTTCGACGACTTTATTTTCCGGGATGCGGTAAAGCGCCTGGAAATCGACCTGCACGGTCTGCAAGTCGCTACTAAAGCAAGCTGCCTTTCCGCTAACCGTAATTTGCTTAATCGGGACCCGGACAATCTCTTCGATAAAGGGCATTTTAAGACTGAAGCCTTCGCGCCGAAAATGCCGGTCCACCGATCCCAGCGTCACGCTAATCCCGCGATATCCCGGCGGAATAATCGTAAAACACTGCTGAAACAGGAAAATCCCAACAAGGCTGAGCCCCAGAAGCGTCCAAACCTTGGCGGCAACCGGCATTTTTGACGAGAAAACGGGGAGGCGGGAGAACGTCATCTGGCGGGTTCCTTTCAGTGGGGGCGTCTGTCTTTATTTAGGCGTAACGCCCCGCCCACGGCATCATTCAAGTGGTGGGGCCTCGGCGGTTTTTTGCAGGGCCGCCCACGCCAGACGCGGCGGATAGGTCGCGCCGGGCGCGGGTTTCAGGCGCAGCCAGATGACAGCGCCTGACGGGCTCGCCAGCGGCTGAACCTCGTAGGTCTGCGCCCAGGCGGCGTAAGGCTGCGCGCCCGGCGCGGCCATCGCGTCCAGAGCCCCGCGATCGACGCCGTTGATGATCACCCGCATCGCGCGCATGCCGCGCCGGGCCAAGGGGTCGCCCTCGGCAACGCCCAGCGTTAAACGATAACGGGCCTGCGCCGAGGCGGGGAATCCGTAGGCCAGCTCCGGCGCTTCCTCGCCGTCTGCAAACAGAATGGGGTCGGGCGTCTGCGCGATGTCGCGGCGCAGGACGTAGCGCGCGGGCGTCAAGCCGGACAGCCATCCGCCGCGACGATCGCCGGGCTTCCACGTAAAAGGCTGGCGCGACGGGGACCACGTACGACCGGCCGCGTCGCGGTAATAAGCGGCGGGCGCGCCGAGATTCCAGCCGCGAAAGTCGGGAGCGATGTCGCGGCTCATCTGCATCAGGGGGGCGCGGCCCTTGATGTCGCGATACAGCGTCAGACGCGCCACCCAGCGATCGGCGCGACGCGGATCGCTCCAGATCTCGCGGCGATAGAACAGAGGCGAACGGTCCGGCAAAAAGACGGCCTTGATCTGCGGCGAGCCGTAAGCGGCCTGCATCGCGGGATGGGCGGCGTTGGGCTCGTGAATCAGCGCGCTGGCGGCGGCGGCCTGGAACTGCTGGCGCGCGCTCTCGCGCAGACGGGCCTCTGAACGCTCCAGCATCAGAAACAGAATGGCCGTCGCGATGGCGAAAAACGTCAGCGCGGCCATCGTTTCAACCAGCGACCAGCCCCGCGACGCGGCGGATGTCGAGAAGAAAGGCGGACGCTTAGCGTTCATCGCCTGCTTCAACGTCGTAGAAAGAGCGCAGCGCCGGGCGCGAGCAGGCGTCGGAGAGGGTGCGGCAGGTCTGATAGGCGGTTTCAACCCGGCCGGTTTGATTATCGACGCGCAGCAGCACGCGATCGCCTTCTTCGCCCAAGCCGTTAGGGGCTTCGGCGCCGTTGACGTCGAGGAGAATCCATTCGCGGTCGTGAGTCTGGGGCATCACGTTGCCGTCGGGCTGCGTCGCCTGGGGCAACTGGCGCTGCGGATCCGGGATATCGCCGCGCTCGGGAAAAAGATAGGCCGTCATGCCGGACGGGTATTGTAATAAGGCAGGCGGACCTGGAATATAACGCGCGCGGGTTTCGTACCGGGCCAAAACATCGGCCATGCCGTTTGGATACAGCAGTCGATCGCCGCAGGCGAGGCGGCCACAGGTTTCGACGGCATCCAGCGGGCCGCGCCCGTAAGCGTAATAGACAGATTCGTAAGCCGCGCTTAATTCCTGACGAAAATCGCGGACCAGGGCCGCCCAGGTCTGATGCGGCCGCCTGCCCAGCAACGCCAGCGAGAGGGCCGCCAATGCGACGCCAATGAGAAGGGCCACGCCGACTTCCACCCAGCCAACGCCGCGACGCGACGGGCGAACGACGCGTGACGAACGAAAACGGGAGGAGAACATTTTCAGCGGGGCGGACTCCGACGCTATCCTTATATATAGAGAGAAAAAATAGAGCAGAAAAGGAGAAGACAGAGAAAGCAATCAGGGGCTCTCTCTTCGATTATAGCGGGTTCGCGGCGGAAATGGAGCGGATGCGCGCGCGAGGCGGACCCTCGGGCTGGACCGGCGCGGCGATTGGGCTAGAATGGCAGATATGAAAACCCTGTTTCGTCATCTGTTCGGTCAACTGGATCGGTACGCGCAGATCGTTGACGCTTATAAGAAAGCGGCCAACGACGCGCCGGATCACGCCATGGCGCACGTGAACTGGGGCTCGAAACTGATTCAGGAAGAATCGTACGACGCGGCGATCGAAAAATTCCAGACCGCCGCGCAAATGGCGCCCGATCGCGCGATTTGCCAAACCCAGTGGGGCATCGCGCTTGCCAAGCTGAATCGGCTGGAAGAGGCCATTGAGCGCTTTGAGACCGCCGCCCTGCTCGCGCCGGAAGATCCCAGGAACTTTATCTTTCAGGGTGCGGCGCTGGTGGAGTTGGGACGCTTTGACGATGCGAAAGCGCGCTATCACAAAGCCATTGAACTGGCCCCCGGCAGCCCGGAACCCTACGTCAACTGGGGCGTGGCGCTGGCGCGCAGCGGCGAATATCATGAGGCGGTGTTTAACTTCAAGGCCGCGTTGGGCCTGAAAGCCTTTCAGCCGAACGTGTTCTTTCTGTGGGGCGCCGTGCTGGCGGAAATGGGCCAGTACGAAGAGGCGATTGAGAAGTTTCAGGTCACGCTGCGGCATCATCCCAAGCACGTGGAGGCGCTGTTGTTCTGGGCGGTGGCGCAGAATCGGCTGGGGCGCTATCAGGACGCCATCAGCACGTGTCGCCGCGCGCTGGCCATCGACGCCGACAAGCCGGATTTATACCTGACGCTGGGCGACGCGCTGGCGAACTCCCAACGGCTGGATGCGGCGATCTCGAACTATCGCCATGCGTTGATGCTGAATCCGCAACTGGGCGACGCGTATAAGAGCTGGGGCGTGGCGCTGGCCCGCGACGGCAAGCTGGACGAAGCCGTGACCAAATTTGAAAAGGCCCAGGCCATTGATGCCGAACTGCCGGGCCTGAACGCCGTCTGGGGCGCCGCGCTGGTCGAAGCCAAACGCTATCAGGAAGCGCTCGCCTATCTGGAGAAAGCCGCCGCCGAAGATCCTGAGAACGCCGAAGCGCTGCTCAACGAGGCCATGGCGCTGATTCATCTGGGCGCGAAAGATCTGGCGCTTGAAAAACTCTTCGCCGTGGAAAGCGTCGATAGCTGGAATCCGCGCGTGCATACGCTGCTGGGCGCGCATTACCGCAGCCTCGGCGACCCGGATCGCGCGATTACGCACTTTCGCAAGGCGCTCGACGAATCGCCCGACTTTGAGGACGCCATGGCGCAACTCGCCCAGGCCTATGGCGACAAGGGCGACGACGAGGAAGCCTTGCGCGCCCTGCGCCCCTGGATTCGCCGCTCGCCAGACTGCCCGGCCGCGCAGTTACATTACGGTCATGCCCTCGCGCGCAGCGGGGACCAGGACGAGGCCATTGCGCGCTTTGAAAAATCGCTGGCGCTCGCGCCGGATTCGCAGGAAAGCCGCCTCGCGCTGGCCGAAGCCTTGCTGGGTCGCGCCCAGAGCGACGATCTCGCCCGCGCTCAGACGCTGCTCGCCGACGCGCTGGCCCTGGACCCGCAATGCGAAGCCGCCCGGGAGCTACAGGCTAGGCAAACAGGCTAAGCCCGTATTCCTGAAGCTGCTGGCGACGGAGAGTTTCGTCCAAGGGACGGCGTTGCTCCTGAAACAATGCTTCCGAGGGCTTGTGTCCAAGAGAAGCCCCTGCGTCAGAGGTGGGCGCGTGGGGAGAAGAGGGGGCGATCGTGAAGAGAGTGGCCTTCATGGGAGGGAATCCTGTTCAATAAGGGAGCATCGCGCGCGGCAGGCGCCTGCGCGGGAGAGGGATTCTCTCAAAGCATGGGGGTGATAGCAAGCCTTTTGCGAAGGCCGTCGCACCACGATTTACAATTTGTTACGCTCAACGCAGGCCAGCCCGCCAGAAGTCATGCATCGCGCAAATGTCGCCCCCATAAGCCTCCGCGCGATTGACATCTGTTAGAAATCACTATGATATAAAAAAGCCCCCTCAAATCAGCGGGAATTTGGAAGCAAAAATAAATTTTTTATTAACAAGAAGGCAATTTCAGTCTTAATATTGTTTTTATTTTCATATATCCCGATTTCATTCCCCTCTTTCACAACGCAATCTCTAAAAATCCCCCACCCCGATGAAGGAGAGCTTTTCTATGGGTTCTTTGCAAGGCTACAATCCTTATAGCGCTTACGGCGCCTACCCCCCGGCGGCCCAACAATCGTATGGGGCCCCCTATGGTTTTCAGCAACAAGCGGTGAACCCATACGCAATGGGTCTTCAACAAAGCTACAGCCCCATGGCCGCGCAAGGCTTCGGCATGGGCAACGCCAATCCGCTGGTGCTGTTTATCCAGCAACTGCTGGCGATGATCGCCCAACTGCAAGCCGGCGGCTCTTCCGGCGGCTCGACGACGGTTTCTAACGACCCGACGACCGTTGATGTCAGCGGCTTTGGCCAAACCATCAACAAAACCACCGGCACGGGCAACGATACGGCGACCGTCAAGGGAACCCGCAATAGCGCAACGTTGCTGCTCGGCGACGGCGCCAACAGCCTGGGCGTCGAAGGCGTCAATAACAACGTAAGCGCCACCGGCGGCAGCGGCGTCGATACCGTCTCGCTCAAAGGCGTTCTCGGCCGCTACGAGCTTGAATTGCGCAATGGCGCCAATGTGATCACCACCGACGGGACCTATAACACGTCGCGTATCGACACCGGCAACGATAACGATACGCTCACTGCCGGCGGCATCGCCAACTGGAATATCGCCGATCTCGGCGACGGCGCCAATATCGCCTCGCTCGGCGGCGACCATACCCGCAATGATCTCACGGTGGGCGCCGGCGCCGACGCCGTTACCCTGATCGGAACCGACAACGTGTATAGCGTGATGCTGGGCGACGGGGCCAATACGGTCTCACTCGCCGCCGATACGAAAAACAACCGCGCCCGCATCACGGGCGGCAAAGACGTCGATACGGTGAATCTCGCCGGCGAAAGCAATACCGTGTTTCTCGACACCGGTGACGGCGACAACGTCGTGACGGTTGCGGGCAAGAAGAACACCACTCGCATTGGCGGCGGCGACGATGACGACAGCTACACCGTCGGCGGCGACGACAACAAGGTGTTCATCACCGACACCAAAGGCGAGAATAAACTGACGCTCATCGGCGCGGCCGCCGATTGGGAAAAAACCACCGACGCCTGGGGTCGCACGCTCTACACCAACAAAAACACCGATACGGTCGTCACCCTGACAAAAGACATGACCGTCGCCTACCAGGCCGCCACCACGGTCTAACGGCAAAGGCCCCGCAGCGCCTATCACCCCACACACCGCCTTCGCCTATCCACGGCGAAGGCGGTTTCGTAAGGGCCTGAATACGCGCGGCAGACAGGCGATCGGTCTCAAACCCATGCGCGCCGCCTCCCCCCGTCTATTTACATTTTTTTAAACTTTAGCGCCAAACAGGCAATTCCTCTCATTATTTTGTTTTTATTTTTATATATCAGATTTTTCCCCTTAACCCCCCTAGATTTGAGACCGCTGAGAGTTTGCCCCGCCTACTGATAGGAGAGCATCACAATGGGTTCTGTGCCAGGCAATTCCCCCATCGTCCAGCAGTACATGACGTTGGTGCAGCGCGACTATCAAGATGATGGTCAAATCAACGCCAGCCCCTTGAGAAGTACGGGCGGCGGCGCTCCGACAGGCGGCGCACCGGCGGGCTATGGCGCACCGGCAGGCTATGGCGCACCAGCGGGCTATGGCGCTCCGGCGGGCTACGGCGCTCCGGCAGGTTACGGCGCTCCGGCAGGTTACGGCGCTCCGGCAGGTTACGGCGCTCCGGCAGGCTACGGCGCTCCGGCAGGCTACGGCGCTCCGGCAGGTTATGGCGCTCCGGCAGGCTACGGCGCTCCGGCAGGTTACGGCGCCCCGGCAGGTTACGGCGCTCCGGCAGGTTACGGCGCTCCGGCAGGTTACGGCGCTCCGGCAGGTTACGGCGCTCCGGCAGGTTATGGCGCTCCGGCAGGCTTTAGCCCTTATGGCGCTCAAAGCGTAGGAATGGGATCGCCCTACGGCGGCGGCTATCCGCAGAATCCGATGATGGCCTTCCTGATGCCTATCATTCAGCAGCTCATGATGATGATCGCCAAGCTTAGCAGCGATTCGACCAATACCGATGACAACACGGATACGGCGGCTTCCAACGATCCAACAACCGTGGATGTCGACGGGTTTGGTAAATCCGTCACCAAGGAAACCGGCGACGGGGCCGACACCGCCAATGTGAAAGGCACCCAGAACACGGCGGATCTGAAGCTCGACAAGGGCGCCAATACGCTCAACATTGACGGGACGACCAACCGCACCCGCACCATTCTGGGCGAAGACGTCGACACCGTGAATGTCAAAGGCACCCTCAACCGCAGCGGCATCGACGCGGGCGACGGCAATAATATCCTGAATCTGGACGGGACCTATAACTCTACCCGCATTAAAGCGGGCAAGGGCGACGATGTCCTCACCGCCGGCGGCACGGCCAACTGGAACATCATTGATCTCGGCGACGGGAAAAACACGGCCACCCTCAAGGGCGACCACACCCGCCACGACATCACGACCGGCGAAGGCGATTCGACGCTGAACATCGACGGGACTAACAACCTCAACAACCTGCGTCTGGGCAAAGGCGCCAACGTCCTGACGATGGCCGCGACGACCGAAGACAGCAAACTGAGCGCCATTGCCGAGGACGGCGATGACAAGTTCACTCTGGACGGCAACTCCAACCAGTTGTTCATCAACACGGGCGACGGCGCCAATACGGTGAGCATGCTCGGCAAGAAGAACACCGCATTCGTTCAGGGCGGCGATGACAATGACACCTATACCGTCGGCGGCGACGACAACCAGGTGTTCATCAACGACACCAAAGGCGAAAATAAACTCACGCTGATCGGAGCGGAAGCCGACTGGGAAAAAACCACCGACTCGGCGGGCCGCACCGTGTACAAAAACAAGAAGACCGACAGCGTCGTCACGCTTGCCAAGAGCATGACGGTCGCCTACCAGGCGGCGCCGGCGACGACAACCGTCTAAGACGCCAGAAAATCCAACGCCTTTTGGTTATCGCTCTCGCACTCGCTGCGGGAGCGATTGCCGTTAAACGCCCCGACTAGAGAGAAGAAGCCGAAGACGCGCCGCAGGACGCAAGCCCGGCGAGTTGCGCGCGCAACAGCGGTAGAATCGCCGACTGGGCGGCGTCCAGAGAACCGGACAGCGTACAGCCGGCCGCCATTTTATGCCCGCCGCCGCCAAAACGCGCCGCGATATCGGCGACGTTCAGCGCATGATCGTCGCTGCGAAGGCTGACGCGAACGGCGCCATCCGGCGTTTCTTTAAACACCACGGCGGCTTTGACGGTATCAATATTGCGCAAGGCGTCGACAATGCCATCGGTATGCTCTTCTGTCGCCTGGGCGCGTTGAAACATCGCCTGCGTCACGCAGGTCCAGCAGAGGCGATCGTCGCAATCGAAGGCCGCATGAAGCAGCGCATCGGCTTGAAGCAGCATTTGCGCGCGCGGGCGGTTTTCGAATAATTGCTTGTAAATAAACTCATGATCCGCGCCCGCCTCAATGCAGCGCGCCGCGAGACGATACGCCTTGCCGCCCGCATTGGCGAAGCGGAATCCGCCGGTATCGGTGACCAGCGCCGCATACACGCATGAGGCAATCTCCGGCGTAAAGTCGGCGCCCATCGCGTCGATGAGGTCGGCGACCACTTCCCCGCTGGCCGAAGCGTCGGGGATGACGATATTCACGCGCGCAAAACGGGCGTTGTTGAGGTGATGATCGATATTAATGGAGCAGCCGGCTTCCAGAAAGCGGGATTTTGCCGCCCCCAGACGTTCAAGAGAACCGCAATCGACGGAAATCGAGACGTCGTATTTTTCCAGAATGTCGGAATCGGTCTCAATGCAGCGAATGGCCGTCGCGCCGGGTATAAAATCGAAAACAACCGGCACGCCGCCGGAAACCGCGCCATCAATACGCCGTAAGCGAGGGTAACGCTGGGCGAGCGCATGACGAAGGGCCAACAGGCCGCCAATAGCATCGCCGTCCGGCGATACATGGGCCGTGAGCATGACCGTTTCGGCTGTCGCCAGCGCATCTAACGCGGGCTGATACAGGAGCGTCTGATCGGACATGAAGTGCCGTCTTGAATTCACATCTCTAACGAAAGAGGCAGTAGCGCGAGGAGCGGGTGTTTCTATCGTGAAGACCTTGGCATAAGATGAGCAGAAGAAATCGCGCGGCTTTGTATTCAAAGGTACCATAAGAGCGCGCGCGTTTCACCAGGTGTAGTGGCCTACGGGGTTTGTAAAGATTCACGCCTATGTCGACGCCTTCGCTTTCCGGCGCTTCTGACGCCGTTTCCGAGTCGGTTTTAAGCGCCATCGCCCGCCTGCTGGCGATTATCGAGCGTCTGCGCGACCCCGAGAGCGGATGCCCATGGGATCTCGCCCAAACCCACGCCAGCCTCAAACCCTTTGCGCTGGAAGAAACCTACGAGCTGCTCGAAGCCATCGACGCGGGCGCCGATGCGGGCATCTGCGAGGAGCTGGGCGATTCGCTCCTGCAAATCGCCTTACACTGCCAGATTGCCAGCGAGCGCAAGGCTTTTACCATGGAAACCGTCGCCCAAACGCTGTGCGACAAGCTGATTCGTCGGCATCCGCACGTCTTTGGCGACGCGCATGCCCCCGATGCCCAGACAGTGGCCCGCAACTGGCAAGCCATTAAGCGCCAGGAGAAGCAGACAGACGGCGGCGAGGACGCCTCCGGGGTCGACGAGAGTATTCTGACAGGGGTCAGCCGCTCGCTGCCTGCCCTGATGCGCGCCACGCGCCTGAGCGCCCGCGCGGTAAAAGCAGGCTTCAAATGGCCGGACGCCGCCTCGCTGTGGGAGTGCGTGCTGAGCGAAGTCGAAGAATTCCGGGCCGAGACGCGCCTTGAGCCGCCTTCGCCGGATGCGCTGGAAGACGAGCTGGGTGATATGCTGTTTGCCACCGTCAGCCTGGCAAATTTTTACGGTGTCGACGCCGAAACCGCGCTGGCGCGCGCCAACGACAAGTTTACCCGGCGGTTCCAGCGCATGGAGTCGCTGGCCCAGACGCCGCTGGAGCAACTCTCATACGAGGCGTGGGACGCGTTATGGAATGACGCCAAGCGCGCGCTGGCCACGCCACAACAAGCGTAAATCGCGCATGATGCGCGTCATGTGACGCACGCCTAAAATCTGACGTGAATTTTTACGCAATTTCACGCGATTGTTTTCGCGCGAGAATTACGCGTAAGTTTTTGAAAATCACGCAATAAATTACGCGTTATTTAACGCGTAATTTGCATCACAATGCATTAAAATCGCGCTTAAGTGATCGCCGGAAAAACCTAACGCGCGACAAAGCGCGCTTAACGCCTCACGCAAAAGAGAGCGCGTCATTTAACGCGCGCTTTTGACGTAAAATCGCGTGACGCATCCAATGGCAAGCCTGCATGCGGCCGCATACGTCAAATGGCGTCAGACAAGAGGCGGCGCAGCGCGGCGCGGCCCTACGGACAGGCGGGCAGGCACAGGCATGCGGGCCGTTTGCCTGCCGCGCATAAACGCGCTGAGAATCCTGAAGAGAAGCGCTTCTTCCCGGATCGCAGCGCGTTTTCGATAAGATGAAGACGCAAGCCGCTGACGCCCACCCCCGCAATACAGGTTTCTTCAAGAGAGAGGTCACGATGAAACAGCGCTCCCGGAAATCCGTCAAAAGCGCGCGCGCGACCCAGAGGCCGCTCGCGGCAGAACGTCAGGGGAACGCTTGCCCATGACGGCGCCGCCCGCACTTCGACTCATTCCGACCGAAGACGGATCGCTTGCCTGTTATGACGAGGCGGCTGGCGAGGCGACGCATAATCTGGCCGGGGCGTTGACCGAAGCGCTCACCCACTACGCCCGACCCGCCGATCTACCCGGATGGCTCGCCGCGAGCGCCTCTGCGCCCAGGCCGCTGGTGATCCTCGACGCCTGCTTTGGCTTGGGTTACAACACGTGGGCGCTACTGCTGGAATGTCAGCGTCTGGCCAAACGCCCGGTCTCGATCCGGGTGATAGGGGTCGAGCAAAACCCAGAGATGTTGACATACATCCCCCAAATTCTGAGCGCCCCTATGCTGGAACCCCTAAAATCGATTTCAACGTCCTTGGAACATAATATATATTATCAGACGTTGAATAATTCCCAGGAAGAGGCCGTAAGCATATCGACGACACTTATAACAGACAGCGGGGCCCCTCTGGATCTCACCCTCGATCTGTTAATAGAGGATTTACGTCAAAGCCTCGCCTGTCATCCGGTTTTGGCGAGGCTGGCGGTGGATTTTGTCTGTCACGACGCGTATTCGCCCAATCGCGCGCCGGAGTTATGGACGCAAGACGTGTTCGCGCAGTATTTTGAGCGTTTGAAAGCCCGTAACGGACGCGTGCTGACCTATAGCACGGCAGCGGCTGTCGGGGGCGGATTGCGGGCGGCAGGGTTTCATGTTTACCGCAGCGCCGGGCTTGGACGCAAAAGCGGCGGAACGGTCGCCAGCGTCGCCCCCTTGGGCGAATTCCCCAGTCAGACGGGTATCAGGACGCTGACAGGTGAAGAAGAAACGATTCTGGCGAGCCGATCAGGCCTGCCCTATCGCGATCCCGCTCTGCAAGAGACCCGCGACAGCGTCACGCGTCAACGCGCGCTTGCGCAGGCGGCAAGTTCACGCGCGCCACGCCCGGCGCGCTCGTTGCGACAAGAGACCCGGCCTAGGGTTCCGGCTGAAGATACAGGGCCAGACGGGCCGTCATTTTAATGGGTTTGAGCGGATCCGCCACAGGCGCGTCGGTTTTCGAGCGGTTTTCGCCGGATTCGTTTTCCAGCGTGATATCGCGCATTTCGACCAGCTCGCCATGATTGTTCAGCGACGAAACAAAGCCGAGAATACTGTCATAACTGCCGCGCAGAGTCAGCGCATAGCCAAAGGTCGTTAATTGCGAGGCGGCGGGAGAAACCGCAGCTTCACCGGTTTTAGCTGCCGCAGCAGCGGCGGGCGTCGGCGTGGCGGGCTTGGGAGCCTTCGGATCCGGCGGCGGCGGGGGCTCGACCAGCGGCGCATCCCACGGCTCAAGAGCGATGAGATCGTTGCCGCGATTAGAAGCCAGACGCATGACCTGATCGAGCATGGATTTGATGTTCTGCTGAAGCGCTTCGGGACGGTAAGCGCGCAGGGTCACGCCTTCGGGCAGGGCTTTTACCTGACGCAGGTCTGCGGCCATTTGCTGGTTAATTTGTACTTGCGAGGTCAGCGTTTTGACGTCCGACTCCAGTTGGGCTTTTTTCTGGATATTTTCGGTCACAGAGGTCACGGCAGGCCATACGAGATAGCCGCCAATGCCGACCAGGCCGCCGACAATCAGCATGCCGCCGATCAGATATTTTTCCCGACTCGAAACCATGAGCGCTGATTAACCTCCCGATTTGCGCGATATGGAGATCTGGACGCTGCCGGGGGCGGCGGCGGGAGGCAATAGCTCCTTGGCGATTTCCGTACGACCGCCAATCTTGAACTTGAAGACTTTCTGACCCTCGTCCAGCTCCTCGCGGATGCTCTGGATCAAGACGTCTTTGGCGTACGCCAGATGATCAAATTGCTGGGCAAAGCGCAACACCGATTGATAGCTCATGCCCTTGCCTTCAATCAGCAGGTCGTCGCCCGCCTTGACGTTATACACCCAGATCTTGGTGGGGATGCGGTTCTTTAAGTCCGAGGCCAGATTGACGTAGACGGCGTTGCGGATTTTAGCCGCCTCGACAATCTCCACCACTTTGGCGCGGATGCCGCTTTTGGCTTTAAGCGCCTCGATTTCCGACTGGAGCTGAGCGCTTTGAGAGGACAGGGCCGTTTGCTTGGCCTCCAGATCATGGATTTGTCCGCCGAGCATCAGCCCATTGAAGGCGGACAGACCGCCCCAGAGGAGCAGCATCAGCACCGTGGTCAGAACGCCGGCTGCAATTGTCAGGACGGGACCAGGGCCGTCGTCTTCTTGTTCATGAGCAGCGGGAAGGTCTTTTTTGCCTTGCGCCGAGGAGGCCTTCAAGCCGCTGATAAAATTGAAGTCAAACGGAAAGCTCACCTGCGAATGCATCGCCGCGCCGACGACAGCCGGGCGCAAGGGGTCTTCCAGTCTCAGCGAGGGGCCGACCACGCACGGACGCACCGGCACGCCGAGCTGCTGGGAAAGGCCCTGAGCAATGGGCGCCGGCAGATTGTCGGTCAGCCAGATGGCGGGAAACGTGTTGGCGGCCGTGCGGCGGATTTCATCAAGCAGATCGAAAATCAGGGGCGAATTGGCTTCCACGACGGAGAATTCGCGCGTGTCCATGCTCAGTTCGCGCAGATCCATGAGCGCGCTGCCCTGCCAGAGCGAAAAGCGCACGCGATCGCTTTCTACAAAAATCGTGCCCCAGTAAGCGTCTTCGCCAATCTGCTGGGTCAGGCTGTCGAGGACGCCGGTACCGGCCATCGCCCGCAAGGTGTTGAGGGGTTCGATATCGACGGCGCCCGGACGCACGCGGGCCACCTGACAGGCGCGGCGCAGGGCCAGAAAGGTATCCTTGCGCACGGCGCCAAAGATGACGCGCTGCATGTTGGGCGACGTGGTCGCCAGCGCGGGCAACACGTGGAAGTCGACAATTGCTTCGGTGTCGTCGAAGGACTTATAGCGCTCGGCTTCGCTCGAAAGCGACAAATAGAGTTCTTGCGCGCCCATTTTGGGCATGTCGACCACGCGCAGCAGGGTGGCGGGCATTGACAGGTTGACGGTTTTGACGGCGGGACGAAGGCCGGAGAGGGCTTCGCGCATCAGGCCGCCGAGGTGGACGGGGTCTTCGACGTGGTCGCCATTCTCGGAGAGGACGCCGGGGGGCGTGGCAATCGTCGCGGATTGCGCGATGACGAACGTTTTGGGGTGATAGACCGCCACTTCGATTGATTGCGGGGTGATGGAGACCCCGACGTTGGACCCGTTGCGTTTTTTCTGCGCCATAGCCGCTTACTCTATCCTGATGCTTCTTTTAGCCTGATATTTATTTTTAGCCCTGATACTTCTGTCAGTCTGTATCTCTCTTAACCTGATGCCTTCTTCAGCTTGAAATCTCTTGAACCTGAGCCTCGTTGACGTTGAATGCCGGCGATTCTTGCCGCCTGACGGGCCCGGAATCCTTGACCCGAAAGGAATCGCGACTGCCTGCTCCTGCCTGTTGCGCCCAACAAGATGAGCCGAGGCCCATCCACGGATAAAACGCCGACAGCGCGCAACCTGAACGCCTTCAGGCATTACGCTTAAGCCCTGCGACCGTCGTCTGCGGGTTGGCATCGGGCGGGCAGGCTCAGGAAAGGCTCTCGCTATCCAATGAATCAACCACACTATAGCATAGGATGCAAAAACTTGGGGATTTTTCGCGCGAATCCGCGCATGATTGCGCTATTCGGAGGAGACGTGAAAAAGAGAGCCCCCCAAAAGGAATCCCTGATAACCGGGCAAACAGCGCGCCAAAAAAAAACCTCCGTCATGAAGTCGGAGGAGTGTCTGAGTAGTGTCATGTAGAGAATATAGGATAGAGAAGAGAAATCTGGCGGGAGCATCAAAGCGTCCCTTGTATTAATATAAAAACAATCTTAAGAACTCTGATGTTAGATTGTAACGAAATATAAAGTCGAGTTTTAATTATTTCTTCAGAATTACGATGAAGACTGACGGCGCGCCGGGCCGCCCGCCCTCTGCGCAGAAGACGCAAGCTTTTGCCCGGCGCGCGCGATAGAATGCCGAACATCCCGTCCAAGCCGGGAAGCAAAGAGCAGAGAAGGAAAAAATGTGATGCGAGTGGCTGTCTTTAGCGCCAAGGCGTACGACAAACGGTTTCTATCTGAGGCCAACGAGGCCTTTGGCTATACGTTCAAGTTTTTTGAGCCGCATCTGGATGAATCGACCGTGCGGCTGGCGAGCGGTTATGACGCGGTTTGCGCATTCGTTCACGATGATCTTTCGCGCCCCACGCTTCAGGCGCTGGCAGAAGCAGGCGTCAAGCTGGTGGCGCTACGCTGCGCCGGGTATAACAACGTGGATCTGGCGGCTGCGCAAGAATACAACCTGACCATTGTGCGCGTGCCCGCCTATTCGCCGCATGCGGTCGCCGAGCACGCCATTGCGCTTATTCTGGGCCTGAATCGCCGCATTTACCGCGCCTATAACCGCGTGCGCGAAGGCAATTTTTCGCTCGAAGGCCTCATGGGCTTCGACCTGCACGGCTGCACCGCCGGGGTCGTCGGCACGGGCAAAATCGGCGTGCTGGTGGCGAAAATCCTGAAAAACGGCTTCGGCTGCGAAGTCGTCGCCTATGACCCATACCCTTCCAAAGCCTGTCAGGATCTGGGCATCGCTTACGCCTCACTGCCGGAGCTCCTGTCGCAGGCCGATATCGTCTCGCTGCACTGTCCGCTGAGCCCGGAGACGCATCATGTCATTAACGAGGCGTCGATTCAGCAGATGAAGCCCGGCGCGATGCTGATCAACACCAGTCGCGGGGCGCTGGTAGATACGCGCGCGGCCATCGAAGGGCTGAAGTCTGGGCAGATCGGCGCGATGGGTCTGGATGTCTACGAAGAAGAGGGCGACCTGTTTTTCGAGGATCTCTCCACCCAGGTGATTCAGGATGACCAGTTTACGCGTCTGCTGACGTTTCCCAATGTGCTGATCACGGGTCACCAGGCGTTTTTTACGGAAAACGCCGTGCGCAACATCGCCGAAACCACGCTGGCCAACATCCGCGAATTCGAGTCCGGCGGCCCCTGCGCCAATCAGGTCCACGCGCCCCAGCGACGGGGCGCGTGACAAAGCATCGGGTTAGACGGGTTTACGCCTAACGAGTCTTAATTTTCCCCATGGATTGATTCCGTCATTTTGCGTAGTCGCTCCCTCAACGAAGCCGGGGTCCTGACCGACTTTGATAACGTCAGGCGCTTTGCCCCAATTCGCGCGCGCCTTGCGTAGAAGTTCGTGAGGATCAATGCCGGTGTTTACGCCAATATAATGGCCCGTTCGGGGATCATACGTGTGCCCGTGGCTATCGATTAAATAGGCCTCTTTAACGGGAGGCTCAGCATGACGAGCTGTGGCTGCATTTTGAGGCGTCGTCCGTAATTCTATTTCAGCCTGGCGTATGCGAGTAAATCCGTCAGATACCCACCGGCCCTGTTCTTGAGTAAAGTCGAATACGAAGGTGTCAGGCCGACCCAGCGTGCTATAAACTCTTTTACTATTTTGCGTCCCCTTCGGGATGGCCATTTGAGCTGGCACGACGACTCTTAGCGTCGGACTCAAGCCTTCAAAGGATTTAACCCCCTCAACTGTCGCTTTGCCTCGGACCACAAATTGAAGCCCATCATCCGTTTTAAACACCCTTCCGGGCTTTAAATTCCCAGGTGTTAGAACCCCATTATGATGAAAATTCAAACGCATTTGAGAGACTCCCTTTTAGGCGCATATGCGCATCTGGATACGGACCGAAATGGCAGAGAATTTATTACATATGTAACTTCTGTGATAGGCGCATAATGCTAGTTTGTGAAGAATTCTAAATCACCGGACCGCGCGGCGAGCAGGCGTCAGGGGGGTGGCGATCACTTCACAAAAAGGCCTCTGCGCAGCGTCAGAGGCCTTTTAACCTGTAAACGGCGAGGCCTCTCAGGCCCCGCTTGCCAGCGATTGGGCGCGCTCGGCGGCGCGGGGGAAGAGAATGTTGTTCTCTTTGTGAATATGCGTATGCAAGTCGCGCTCTAGTTCGGCCAGCAGCGCAAAGGCGGCGCGATACGTGGCGCAGGCGTCGGCGGGCGGCGTGTAGTCGTCGCTGAGCGCGCGCATCTGGCGCAGAAAATCGCCCGCGAGATCGTGCTCTTCGCGCATGACCCGAATGGGATTCTCAATCGAACCGCAATGAAAGGCGGGCAGCGTCTGCGCCGTATCCAGCGCCTTGCAATACGGAAACAGCACGGTTTCTTCTTTAGCCAGATGGGCCTCAAGATCCGCGCGCAGGGCTTCAAACGTCCGCTGCAGGTCGATCAGCTCGCCATGACGCTCGCCATGGGCGCGCCGCGTTTTGTCCAGCAAGGCGCTGAGTTGCGGCAACGTCCGGTTGAGGTACGCGTGATGCGTCTCGACAATGTGATCTGCCCACAGCGACAGCGAGGCGCCCAGAGCAGGCGTGTCTGCCGAAAGCAAGGGCGCCGCAGGCCATTCGCGAATCTGCGCCCAGATGGCTTGGGCATCCAGGCCTTTTTGCGCGCAGGCCTGCGACAGGGGCTGCGCGCCGCCGCAGCAGTAATCGAGTCCCTGGGCGTCGAAGAAGGCGGTCAGTTCCGGGCGATGCGCAGCCAGCGCGCCGAGGGTCATGTCAGACGATAAAACGGTCATGGCGGGAAGCTCCTTTTTTGGGTGACGCGAATCTTCCGCCAGCGTACCGCCTGTCGCGGCAAATGACGTTGACTTATGTCAAAACGCGCGCCGCCTGCTGACAGGCGCGGGAATCTACGTATGATTTCAATTAAAGGCCGCGCGCGTTGCGCCGATAGGCCTTTATATCGCTTTGCCGCAGGAGACGCCGCGTTATGTCCAGCGTGCCATCGTCTATTCTCAAGGGAATTTCTGATCAGTTCCGGTATGTTCAGGCGTATGAAACGGCAAAGGCGAACGGACAGAATTTTGACTTCAGAACCGGTCAGGCCGTCGCTCAGCCGGATGCGGCTTCGCCCAGCGGCGTCGACGCTTTCAGCGCGCTGTCTTTTCAAGCGCTTGCGGCGCAAGCGGGCAATATGAACGCCAACGCCCATACCGGCGAGGCCTTTCGGCGAGCGTTTCAGTATTATCAGCAGTATTTCACGCCGACGGCTTTTCTGGCGTACAACCCGAATTTCGGCGCCGTATGGCTGAGTCCGCCGCCGCCGGTTACGGATACTTGATTTTAACGCCGCGCTCCCGTTTAATAAGGGCGAGATGAGAAGTTCCGCCCCTTTTACAACGTCGCAAGAGACCAGGCGCCCCAAGACGGTGCTGCTGGCCGAGCATTACGGCTTTTGCCATGGGGTTAAGAAGGCGGTCGACAAGACCATCGCCTGCGCGAAAGACGCCAAACGTCCGGTGTACGTGCTGGGGCAGTTGATTCATAACAGCCAGGTGATTGAAAAGCTTTCTGAGGAAGGCATTCAAACCATTACGTCGCTGGATGAAGCGCCGCCCGGCAGTCTGTGCGTTGTTCGCACCCATGGCGCGCCGCCGCAACTGGCGGCGGATGCGCAGGCGCGCGGTATCGACATGGCTGACGCCACCTGCCCTGACGTGCGGCTGGTCCAGAACAAGGCCATTGAACTGGCCCGGGAAGGCTATACCGTCGTCGTCGTGGGTAAGGCGGACCACCCGGAAGTCATTGGCATCACCGCGCATGCGCAGGAAATTCCCGGCGCGCGCATTGTATCGGCTCATCGCGCGGAAGATATCGCCGAAAAACTGGCAGGGCTGCCATGTCGGCGCATCGGCGTGGTGTCGCAAACCACCCAGATGGAAGACGCCTTTTTTGACATGATTCGCGAGCTGGCGAAAATCGCCAAAGAGTTAAAAGTATTTAATACCATTTGCCCGGCCACGTTTTACCGGCAAAGCGCCGCGCTGGATCTGGCCGCGCAAGTGGATCTGATGGTCGTGGTCGGCGGTAAAAACAGCTCCAACACCACGCATCTGGCGGAAATCTGTCGCGCGCAAGGGGCTGAGACCATTCACATTGAGGTATATGAAGAGCTGGCGGGAAGCGACGCGCTGGCCCGCGCGCAAACCGTGGGCGTGACCGCAGGGGCCTCTACGCCGGAATGGCTGGTGCAGGAAGTCATTGAATACATTCAGGCTTTGTAGCACAATAAACGCCGCCATGGGTTTTAATCGTTCACGGATCGCATCGCGTACGCAGGTTTGGAAACAGGACGGGTCTCGCCTGTCGGATTTCTGCGCCTGAAAATCGGCGGCGATTGCGCCCAGCCCTCTTGAACTTGTTTGAATCCCGCGGCCCTGTTCCCAATAGAAGGAGACCCTCCCTATCGTGGTATCGACGACTGAACGAGATTATTCCCTCAGCCAGCGCGACGCATCGCTGCGGCAGGATTTTGAATCGCTCCTGGAAAGAAGTTTTCAGAGCGCGCTGAAGCCCGGCGCCATCGCTGTCGGCGAGATCCTGCGCGTTGAAAAAGACGGTCTGCTGATCGATATCGGCGGCAAGTCAGAAGGGTTCGTCTCCATTAAGGAAATCCACGGTTGCCGGACGGCGGACGATCTGCGCGCGACCTTTGCGCCTGGTCAAATCCATGAGTTTTACATCGTCGGCGAACATGACAACGACGCGACTTATTATCAGCTTTCGTTGCGTCGGGTGGCGGCTTTCAAGAACTGGGATCAACTCAAGGAGCTGAAAGAGGCCAACGCCACGGTGGACGTAATCGTCGCCGGGTCGACCAAAGGCGGCATTCTGGTGAATGTCTTTGATCTGAAAGGCTTTATTCCGGCCAGTCAGATTCGCGTGGCCAAAACGCTCAACGAGCTGGTAGGCGAAAGCCTTCCCGCCAAGATTCTGGAAGTCGACAAGGCCAAGAACAAGCTCATTCTGAGCAATCGCGCCGCCGTGTTTGAAGCCAAGGCGGCCATGCGCGCCGAAACCCTGAGCCGCCTGCACGAAGGCGACCTCGTGTCGGGAGAAATCGTCAAAGTCACAGATTTCGGCGTTTTTGTCGACATCAACGGCATCGACGGCTTGCTGCCGCTGTCTGAGATCTCGTGGCGACGTATCAATCACCCGTCAGAAGCGCTGGAATTGGGTCAGCGTCTCGACGTCATGGTGTTGACCGTGGATCTGGTCCTGCAACGCATCAGCCTGACGCGCAAGCGGCTGGAAGCCGATCCGTGGCGCACGGTGGACGATCACTTCCACGTCAATCAGGAACTGGAAGGCCGCATCACCAAGACGCTGGGCTCTGGCGTTCTGGTCGAACTGATGCCCGGCATCGAAGCGTATTGCGCTTTCAGCGGCGCCGGCTCGAAGTTCTTCCGTCTGCAAGAGACCTGCGGGTTTCGGATCATCTCGATCAACGCGCCGGACCGCCGTCTGACGCTGGAATATCGCTATGACGCCGCGCCCCCGCCGGAAGAAGCATCCGAGGACGCCGCCCAAAACCGCGATCGCGAGCTGGTCGCCGTTTAAAGCGTCGGTTTGACAACGTTTTTCCGCTTTGGGTACAATACCCGAACTGACTTGAACGGAACTGATCATGTACGCAATCGTTGAATTGAACGGAAAACAGTACCAGGTGGAAAAAGGTCGCTACATTGTAGTGGACCGTCTTTCCCAAGCGCCGGATGAGATCGTGGCGATCGACAACGTGTTGATGGTCGTCAATGGCGATCAGAGTCTGGTTGGCGCGCCCTTTGTGTCCGGGGCCCACGCGGTCGGTAAAGTGCTGACGCATTTTCGCGGGCCGAAGGTGCTGGTCTACAAAATGCGCTGCAAAAAAGGCTATCGCCTGAAAAATGGCCATCGTCAGGAATACACGCGTTTGCAGATCGACGATCTGACGCTGCCGGGCGAAACGTCTTCTTCGGCGAAACCCAAGGCCAAGGCGGCTTCTAAAAAAGCGGCCGCTCCCGAATCGGAGTCTGAGCAGGCTCCGGCGACTTCAGAGGAATCGTAAGTCATGGCACATAAAAAGGGCGTCGGTTCCACTCGCAACGGACGCGACAGCGAATCCAAACGTCTGGGCGTCAAGCTCTTTGGCGGTCAACAGGTGCGAGCCGGGGCGATTATCATTCGCCAGCGCGGCACCAAGTATCATCCGGGCGTCAATGTTGGCGTGGGCCGCGATTATACGCTGTTCGCCCTGACCGATGGGGTCATCGCCTTCAGCAAGGCCCGCGGTTTGACCCGCGTCAGCGTCGTCCACGGCGTGGCGTAAACGCCTCCCCCCCTCCAATTTCTTCTTTAAAAAAGCCCTCTCAAAGCAGAGAGGGCTTTTTTGTTGGATGTGTGACTTGTATGGGGTCTTGAGTGAGCCTCAGCGAGACACGGCTTAGGCCCTTAGGCCGTTACCAGATCCAGCCCATTGGCCGTAACCGGCCTGGGGGTAATCTTCCCCTTCGCATCCCTGAGAATCACGCCTCTGATGAGATTAACTCCTGGCGCCTGTGGATAATCTTCCAGCACTTCTAAAGGCCGACTGATATCCAGCATTTTCTTGGCATAGTGAGTTTCGCTGTCTGTGTCCGGGCGAACGGACAATCCGACGAGAGAACCCGAATAACCAGCGACGTTTCCCGAAAAGCGAATAGACGTCATGAGGTAAATCCTTTTATTATCTGGGGGAGAGAGTGGTGTTTTGTGAATAAAATCGCTACCCCCGCCGGAATTACGCTTCCAACGGCGATGACTTGGGACTATGGCTCTCCACTCTCGGGCTCGGGCTCGTTGGGCGTCGCCGCGCCTTGGGCGATGCCGTCGTCATCGGGCAGATACTCGAAGGTGTGGCCGGCGATATGCACGGCCTGGCCGGCGCGGATGCCTTCGCGCTCCAGCGCCCGCATGACGCCCATGGCGCGCAGGATGTTCATGGTGCGCATCACGGCAGCGCGGTTGCGCGGGTCCATAACGCCCATCAGGCGCTCGACTTTGCCGCCGCTGACGTGGAAGGCCTTGCCCTTGCGATGCACCTCAAAGGCGCTGTCATCGTGATTGGTCGCCTTGACGTCGACCATCAGCTCCACCACAGCCGTTTCATCCGGCGCAGCGGCGAGCGCCTCAAAGAGCGCCTCCATGAGGGGCTCCAGTCCCTGACGCGTCGCAGCGGAAATCACGAAAAGCGGCGCGCCGCCCAATTCCTGGGCAAAGCGCGCGGCCAGCGCATCGGCCTGCTCGGGCGAAACGACGTCGGCCTTGGTCAGGGCAACCAGTTGCGGTTTTGACGCCAAACGCTCGCTGTAACGAGCCAATTCCGTGCGAATCAAACGATAATTCTGAAGAGGGGCGTCCGAGTCAGCCGCATCGTCCAGCATGTCGGCGCTCATGTCCACCAGATGCAGCAAGACGCGCGTACGCTCGACGTGACGCAGAAACTCATGCCCCAGACCCGCGCCTTCGCTGGCTCCTTCAATCAGACCGGGGATATCGGCGACCAGAACCCCATCGCCGTTAGGTTTACGCACAACGCCGAGATTCGGCGTGAGGGTGGTAAAGGGGTAATCCGCGATTTTAGGCCGCGCCGCGCTGATGACGCTGATCAATGTTGATTTTCCGGCATTGGGCAGGCCAATGAGGCCGACTTCGGCGATTAATTTCAGTTCAAGATCCAGCGTGCGCGGAATACCGGGCTCGCCGGGCTCGCAGAACTGCGGGGCCTGACGCCGCGAGGATGTAAAGCGCGAATTGCCACGCCCGCCGCGCCCCCCCGCCGCCACCAGCGCCCGCTGGCCCGGCTCGGTCAGATCCGCCACCGCAAAGCCGCTCTCATGATCACGCACAATCGTCCCACAGGGGACTTTGAGGATGAGATCCTCGCCGCCGCGACCATGCATGTTTTTGGGTCTGCCCTTATGCCCGTCCTCAGCGTGAAAAAGCGACTCATAACGAAATTCCAGCAGCGTATTGAGCGATTCGCTGGCCTCCAGCCAGACATCGCCCCCCTTGCCGCCATCGCCGCCCGCCGGGCCGCCAAACGGCTCGTATTTCTCGCGACGCCACGCCACCATGCCATCTCCCCCGGCGCCGGATAAAATCTGAATCGTCACTTTGTCGACGAACTGCATGAAACGTCTCCCAGAGCAGGGGCCAAAAACCGGCGGGAAAGCGTCTTCAACCGCACGCCCTCCGCCCCCTATGGCCATACTATAATACGGAGACGAGCGCAGTACGAGAGAGGCTTTGCCGACGTGATTTTTGCCGACCCTTCCCGAGCCCGCACCTGTTTTACCAAAGGCCGCCTGCTACTGGCGTGCGCCGCGCTGGCCACCCTTGGCGCCGTGGCCGTGTCGCTGGCGCAGGCGCCCCTTCCACAGAAAAATCCGCTTGCAGAGAGTCGACAACAGGCCCCTGCAGACGAGCGCGTCACCCTGTCTGCGCCCAGCGTCAAACAGGGCGAAAGCCTGCTGATCACGATTCTGCATCCGCGCGCCGACCTGACTGCGGCGAGCGCCTGGCTGGCTGGCGTCAAAACGCCGCTATTTGCCCAGGCAGACGGCTCGCTGCAAGGGCTCGCCCCGGTGCGCGTGAATCAGAAGCCGGGGCGTTATGCGATTAAAATCCAGAATCCGCGCGGCGAGACGATTTATGAAGACGCCATCACCGTCGCCGACGGGCGCTATTCCCGCCAGAATATCGTGACCACGGCCAAAATGGGCGGTCTCCAGCCCGAGCCCGGAGAACTGGAAGCCGTCGGCGCGCTGAAAACGGCGACCGGCCCCGCGCGGTACTGGCAATTGCCGTTTCTTGCGCCGACGCCCGATTGTATGAATTCCCCCTACGGTAATCTGCGCTATCATAACGGCGCATTTACGGGCGAATACCACAAGGGGCTTGATTTACGCGCCCCCCAAGGACGTCCCGTGCGCGCAACGACGGGCGGCGTCGTTAAAATTGCCCGCTTTTACCGATTACACGGCGGCACTGTCGGGATTGATCACGGGCAAGGGGTCAGTTCGATTTATATTCACCTGTCGAAAATACTGGTCACGCCGGGTCAGCGCGTCAACGCGGGCGACACCGTGGGACGGGTCGGCGCAACCGGGTTTGCGACCGGGCCGCATCTGCATTGGGGACTGTTTGTGAATGGGCTGCCCGTTAACCCGCGTCAGTGGGCGTTTTCTCCCGCCTGCTAACGGCATCTGCCTCCCCGAGAGGCAGGCAATTTACGCTTATAATTTGTTTTTATTTTAATGAGTAGAATAATCCTCTTTTTGAGTACGAGAAAAGCGTCAGGAGAGAAAAAGCCTAGAGAATTAACCTCATCAGGAGAGAGAGAGAGAAACCAGGAGAGAAGAGTATGGACGTCAGTAACGTCAGAACGTTTGCCGCAAACGGATTTATCGTGCAGCGCTCCGATCCCGGCGGGGGCGAGCGATCCACGTATCGCCTGTATTGCCCGGGCGGCGAAACCCCTGGGGCCAGGTCGCAAGTGCCGTTTGACACCCCCACCGAGTTTACCCGAGACGAATGGACGCGCGCCGCCAAAGAAGGCGTCACAAATTTCGGCAAGAATGACGCCATTGATTTCGCCGGCCTGACCAAGGCCTGGGGCTCGCCCGTGACAGCCGCGCTGGTCATGTGGAATAACGACAAGAATTTTGACGGCAAAATCTCGCTTGAGGAGCGTCAGCAGCGATTTAACGAGTTAGACGTCAACCATGACAACAAACTGGACTTGAGCGAACAGATGCAGGATTTGAACCTGTCGATGCCCCTGTGGATGGGCGAACCCAGCGTACGCAACAACCATTTCAACGGATTTTTTTAGGGGGATAGGGCTCGCTTGATAAGCGGAGCCTTTCACTCAAAACCAGAGCCCCCTTCTGCCGAGACAAAAGGGGGCCTGGTGTTTTTGAGTTCGTCGTCAGGTCTTGAATGCGTTCGTTAGAACAGGAAGTTCGTACGGACGCCGACAACGGTGGTGAAGCCATTGCCGCCCAGACCTAAACGGTTGAACAGGAATTGCGCGCTCGGCACCACGGAGATGTTATCGGTGGCCTGCATTTTGTAGTACACCTCAAGCACTTTTTCCATGGAGGTATCGAGACCGCGACCATCGCGAACCGTCGCCGCGGGCGCTCTGTTGGAGCGACCGGTCGCGCTCAGGCCTTGCTCGTGGAAGTCGACCATGGCGTAACCGACGCCAAGAACGTCTTCATCACGCCAGCCTGGGGCAACGGCGGACATCGGAACGCTCAAGCCCACACTGAGGGCCTGGCGAACGCCGACGCCGATGCTGTCGCGCAGGAACGCGGTGTTGGCGCCCAGCAACTGGTTCTGGCTATTGAACAGGAAGTTGCCGTCGGCCGAATTCGCCAGCGTGTAGTTGACGAACGTGCCGATGCCGCCCCACCATTCCTGGTTCATCCCGACGTAGAAGGCGTTGGAGGTATCACGCTCAAACACCGTGCGGGTGACAGGGCTGCCGCCCAAGGCTGCGGTCCGGTTGACAGGGCTCAGATCCAGCGAGGCAAGGCTGTTGCCCTGACGCCAGATGTGGTAGCCACCGCCGTAGATGCTGCCCGGTTTGGCCCAATCGTCGCCGAGGAAGCTGGTGATGTAGTTTAAACGCGCTTCATAAGACACGTTCATCCCGTCCATCACGTCGCCCACGTCGATGGAACCGAAGGCGGCCGTCAAATCCAGGTTGGCGCTTTTGCCAAGACCCTGGTGCATTTGATAGGCAATCATCGGCTGATTGACGTTGACAGCGATACCAGGCGTGTTCACCAGCGAGGTGTTTTGGAACTGGGTCAGTTCGTTGCCGCGGTACGGGCTCTTGTCAAAGAGGAAGCGCCACGGCACGACGCCGACGTACAGGTCGCCAGTCGTTTCCCAGCCTTCGCCTTCCGGCAGAAGTCCCATCCAGCTGGTCAGCACCGGGATGCCCGACTTGAAGTTCTGCTTGTAGTAAGCAGATTCCAGGTACAGGTTGCTGCGCGAATTCACGCCGGTGAAATCCGACTGATCGCTGGAGGTGAACAGACCATCGTTGTTCAGTTTATCGGCATCAGCAGAGATGCGCGAATAACCGGAGTACGACGGGATGCCATCTTGCGTGGCGTTACGGCCAAAGGCCGCCACCAGACGGGTGTACAAGTCACCGCGACCGATTTTGGATTCTTCGTTCTCGTCTTTAACCGGGACATCCAGCGCCAGGCGCAGGCGACCCACGGCCGACAGACCATCCAGCACGCCGGACTGTCTGGAGCCGACGGCGCGAACGTTCTGACGGCTGATATCGCTCAGGACGCCGACGCTGAAATCCCCATGAATCTGGGTTTTTTCCAGCAAGGTCAGGCGGCTGTCCTGCTCATCGTTTTTCGCTTCGATGGCAGAGGCGCGATCTTCCAGGGACTTCACGCGGCCGTTCAGGGCGTTCAGCTCATTGCGGAACTCTTCCTGAAGACGGGCGAGGGTTTGCAGGTCTTTTTTATCGGCTTTCTCGGCGCCGAGGCGGGCGAGATCGCGACCAACCGTTTTCACCAACGCATTGAGCGCGGCGGCCATTTCCCAACGGGTCGGGAAGCGGTTGCCCCGGAAGGTGCCATCCGGATAACCCTCAATGACGTCGTATTTCTCAACCAGATCACGGAGAGCTTCAAACGCCCAGTGATTGCGGTTGACGTCCGACAGTTCGTCGACGCTGGTAATGGCGTTCGCCGGCGTCATCGAGCCAATGAACAGCCCGGCAGCGCCAGACAGGAACACGCTGGCTGCAAGCAGCGCAGGCGTCATTCTTTTTAATGTCATGGAACTCAACTCCTAGATTAACTCCTAAATCCTATATATAGGCTTTACAGGTCTCTCTCCGTATGACGGTCTATCGCTTGTCGGCAGAACCGCCCCTTCGCCGGTGGCTTTCTCCGGCCTTTGAGAAAGCCGGGTTGGCGCGATTCCTTTTGAGTGTTACTGCCCAGTGGCTTCCGGTCTGGTCGTCTCCTGGCCAGGCCCGCCTTCAAACCGATCGTCGACTGTTGCCGCGCGATCGCCATAAAGCACCACACGGATGCGAGATTGCCCCCATTATATGAACAATCCGATGGCGTTTTCAGGAATCTTTGCATAATCTTTATCGAGAAATAATTCAAATTTAATCAAAAATAATAAATAAAAATGAAAAAATAGACATAAAAAAAGCGCATTAAATATATTTAAAATAAATATTTATAGTATAAATTTTGCAACATTAGCCCTCAAGACTTTTCTCATCGGTGAAATCCTCCAGTATGAGGAAGGGAGGCCGCGCCTCAGGCGGATTCGTCGCCATGCAGGGGATGCGGGTGTTGATTCCCGATTTTTGAATAAAGATCGTATCCTGAAGACATCATGGATCAGCCGCCCTCGTTTGAGTTTCAGTTACAGGCCGCCGTCGCCACGCCTTGGGGAGAGGCGCGCGCCGCCGCGTTGAGGACGCCTCACGGCGTGATTCACACCCCTGCCTTTATGCCGGTGGGCACCCATGGAGCCGTGAAAGCGCTCACATGGCCGCAACTTCGAGACACCGGCGCAGAAATCGTTCTGGCGAATGCGTTTCACCTGTATCTCAGGCCCGGACATGAGGCCATCGCCCGCGCAGGCGGCCTGCACGGCTGGATGAACTGGCAAGCGCCTATTCTGACCGATTCTGGCGGATTTCAAGCGTTCAGCCTGGCGAAAATCCGTGAAGTTACCGACGATGGCGTCCGGTTTCAGGATCCGCGCAATGGGGATACGCATTTTCTCGGTCCCCGCGAGTCGATGGCGATTCAAAACGCGTTGGGCGCGGATATTATCATGGCATTTGACGAATGTCCGCCCGCCAACGCCTCGCGGGAGTATGTGGCAGCCTCGCTCGACAAGACGCATCGCTGGCTGGCGGCCTGCGTCACCCATCACGCCCGGCCTGCGGAACAGGCGCTGTTTCCGATTGTTCAGGGCGGGCTGTTTGAGGAATTACGGGCCGAAAGCGCCGTCTTTGCGTCACAGTTTGCGGGCTGTGGCGTCGCCATCGGCGGGGTAAGCGTGGGAGAATCGCGTGAAGACGTCAATCGCATTGTGGCGCACACGGCGCCCCTGCTGCCGCGCGACAAGGCCCGCTATCTGATGGGCGTCGGCACGCCTCAAGACTTGCTATGCGCCATCGCGCGCGGCATTGACATGTTTGATTGCGTGATGCCCACCCGGATTGCGCGACATGGGTCATTTTTCAGCGCGCAAGGCCGCCGTATTCTTAAAAACGCCGAATTTGCCGAAGATCCTGGACCGCTGGAAGCCGGCTGCGATTGCTACACATGTCGCCATCATAGTCGGGCGTACGTGCAGCATTTGATTCGCCTGGGCGAGTGGACGGCCTTTACGCTGATTTCGATTCACAACATCGCCTTTCTCGTGCGGCTGGCCCAGGACGCCCGCGCCGCGATTCTGGCCGGGACGTTCGACGCCTTCTTCGAGCGCCACATGACGGGGTTACGCGACCCGTCATGTGAATAGGGGCATTGCCCAGACGATATGCGCCCAGATGCTCTGTTTTGATTGCCTCTGCCTTCAACTACGCTAAGATGAAGGCTTACGGCCACAGCTCAGGGGAGCCCCCATCGCGTGAATCCGCCATCGCCTTTGCGTACGGTGACGATCGTTCATAACGTCGCCACGGATCCTCAATGCGCGGCGCTGAAGACAGCGCAAACGGTTCTGGAACGTCACGGGGTACGCGTCTGCGTCGCAACAGTCAACGGCTATGAACGACCTGCGCTCACGCCTGATTCTGCGCATCCCGATTTAGCCATTGTTATTGGCGGCGATGGCACCGTGTTACGCGCCACGCGCGTCTTTTGCGAGAAGCGCGTGCCGATTGTGGGGATTAATCTGGGCAATCTGGGCTTTCTGGCCCGCATTGATCCCGAACGCGCGCCGGATTACCTCGAACGGCTCATCAGCGGCCAATACGCGCTTGAAGAGCGGTTGATGCTGCGCGTCAATACGCCCACGGGCGACGATTGCGAGATTCCCGCGCCTGCGCGCCCGCATGTCGCCGCCCTGGCGCTGAATGACGCCATGGTAAAAAATGCGAATCCGAGCCAAATGGCCTCGTTTCGTCTCTTTATCAACGAAACGCCTGTCGCGGCTTACGACGCCGACGGCGTGATTATTGCAACGCCTACAGGCTCAACGGCTTACACGGTCTCCGCCGGAGGACCCGTGATTTCGCCCCAGGCCGCCGTCCTTGCCATTACGCCGATCTGCCCGCACAGCCTGTCCAACAAGCCGCTTATTGTGCCGTCGGACACGCGCATCCGCATTGAGGCGGCCTCAGACAACGCCCGTATGCTACTTGCGCTCGACGGAATGGAAAGCGGCGCGATCGGACCCGGCGAGTCGCTGACCGTCGAAAAAGCGCCCGAACCGATGCGCTTTGTCGTCTTTGGCCCCAAGGAAGAAGACTTCTACTGGCTTCTGAAAACCAAGCTCCACTGGGCCCGCAACCCCCGCTGGCGTCCCGGCGATTCGGAAGGATAGGGCGGGCCGCGCGACATGACCCGGATTTTTTCATTAAAACAGGACGCCTAAGGGGTGGAGATTGTCATTCTGGCGGTCGGCAAGCTGAAACGGGATTTCCAGTATCTGGAAACCGGCGTCAACGAGTATTTAAAGCGACTTCGCCCCTATGCAAACGTCTCGCTGGTAGAGATTCCAGACGAAGCGATCACTGCCGCCATGCCAGCAGAGCGGGTATTGTCGCGCGAGGGCGAGCGGATTCTGGCCCAGTGGGAGAAGGCGGCGGTTCGCGTGGCCCTGAGCGAGCGCGGCGAATCGCTGGATTCGATCGCCTTCGCGCGCCGCCTGAGCGAATGGGGCGAACGCGCCGCCCGGCATGCGGATCCTTCAAACGGAGGTACCCGCCCTCGGGGATCGGGCCCTATGATAATGGTGATCGGCGGGGCGCTGGGGCTTTCTTCGTCCGTCCTCACTGCGGCGGACTGGACGGTTTCCCTGTCTCCCCTGACCTTTCCCCATCCGCTGGCGCGGCTGGTGGTGGCGGAACAGCTTTATCGCGCGTTCCGAATTCTGCGCAACGAACCATATCACAAGTGAGTTAGAGTCAATCCGATTTTTAGGGGCTGGAAACGCTTGCGCGACGCGGGCGGCGATAGCTGTGTCCACTATGGCAACGGGAGTTAGGGACGTCGTGAGTGAACTGAAGAAGCTCAAAAAGACGGTGATGGTCGATATCTGCTTTACGCAGTCGATGAACGGCTATGACCCCGTTGAAATTGAGGAAGAAGCCCAGGGTTCGTTGTATCAGGTCGATGACGACACGTTTATTCTGGCCTTTGACACGTTTCTGTCGAGCAAGAAAATCACGACGACCGTCAAGGTCGCCCACGGCAACCTCTCCATCGTGAAAATCGGCGACGTACACAGTCGTCAGACCTTTTGCGCCGATGAATGGTACGCCAGTCAATTCTTTTACGGCGGCGGCTCGCTGGTTTGCCGGAATTTCACCAAAAAGCTGGACTACGCCCTGACCGCAGACGGCGGCATTATTGAAGCGCTTTACGAGTTATGGTCCGGTGAAACGCATCTGGGCTACTATAATTTAGAGTTTTTCATCCGTTAGGCGGCAACAGCGCCAAGACATTCAGGCCAGAGGCGATTGCGGGAAGTCCTGCGAAAGCGACTCGCTCAGGGGCTTGAAGATTTTTCGTCGCCACGCTTCAAAAACTATAGAAAATATTTTCGATTCGGATTATACTGAATCTGGAAGGCAACGGCGCGCGCCCGTGCGCTGGCAAGATTCAGAGGCGAATCATGAACAGCGACGATCTGGCGAAAAAGCTGGCGATTCTGGCCGATGCGGCCAAATACGATGCGTCCTGCTCTTCCGGCGGAGCGGGCAAACGCTCGGCGGGCAAAGGCGAGGGCAAAGGGCTGGGCTCGCTCACGGGCGGAACCGGCATTTGCCATAGCTTTACGCCAGACGGGCGCTGCGTTTCGCTGCTTAAGATCCTGATGACCAATTACTGCATCTACGATTGCCATTACTGCATTAACCGGGCTTCCAGCAACGTGGCGCGCGCGCGCTTTTCTGAGCAGGAAATCATTGATTTGACGATGAATTTCTATCGTCGCAACTATATTGAAGGGCTCTTCCTGAGTTCCGGCATTATTCAGACGCCGGATTACACCATGGAAGCCATTGTCCGCATCGCCAAATCGCTGCGCCAGGATCATCATTTCAAGGGCTATATTCATCTTAAAACCATCCCGAACGCTTCGCCCGCCCTGCAAGAGGAAGCCGGATGGTACGCGGATCGGCTCAGCATCAATGTGGAACTACCCACCTCGCAATCGCTCGCCCTGTACGCGCCGCAAAAAAACCTGAACGTCATTACCGGCACGATGACGCGACTGGACGACAGGATTTCCGAGGCGCGCGCCGCGAAAAAGCCTGCGCGCTATATTCGCGGCGGCCAAAGCACCCAGATGATCATCGGTGCGGACGCCACCAGCGATAAAGGCATCCTCAGCGCCAGCGTGGACTTGTACAGTCGTTTCAAGCTGCGGCGGGTGTATTACTCAGCGTTCAGCCCGATTCCCGGCGGGGGGTCGGCGCTGCCCGCCAAACCTGCGCCGCTGCTGCGCGAACACCGGCTGTATCAGGCCGATTGGCTCCTGCGGTTTTATGAATTTCAGCTGGACGATATTCTGATGGGCGCCGATGGCGACATGCTGGACCTGAACCTCGATCCCAAGCTGGCATGGGCCCTGCGCAATCGCCAGATGTTTCCTGTCGATCTGAATCGGGCGGACAAATCCCTTTTACTGCGCGTGCCGGGCCTGGGCGCGCGATCGGTTCAGAAAATCCTCTCAATTCGGCGCTATCATGCTTTGCGGTGGACGGATCTGATTAAGCTGCGACTTCCCACGCAAAAAATCAGGCCGTTTGTCAGCGTGCTGGACTACTCGCCGCCGGTGCGCCTGCTGGAGAAAGACGCGCTGGAAACGATTATTCAGCCCGCGCGACAGTTGAATCTATTTGAAAATGCGTCGTGAGCGCCATGCAGACGCTGTCGATTCGCGAAAAACCGGGCTTCACCGAATGGCGCGATCTGGCGCGCGACTTGCTGCAACGGGAGATTCCGCCCGAGCAGACGCTTTGGGAATGTGGCGCGCAAGGGGCGCTGGCGCTGGGATCGACACCCTGCGCCGAAACGCGGGAAAAGGCTATCAGCAGTTTTCGGGTTTCCCGCACGTTTCTGGAACTCTGCGAACTGGCCAGCCGCCATCAGGATGATCAGCGCTATGCCTTGCTGTATCGCCTTTTATGGCGTCTTCATCACGAAGATCGCCGTCTGTTGGCGCGCGCCACCGATGACGACGTGATGACGCTGGCGCGTCTGGTGAAGGCCGTGCGGCGCGATGCCTATAAAATCAAGGCCTTTGTACGTTTTCGCGAAGTGAAGAACCCGCACGGCGAGCCATGTTACGTCTGCTGGTACCAGCCCGAGCATTACACGCTTGAACTGGCGCTGCCGTTTTTTACGACGCGTTTTCGCAACATGCGCTGGAGTCTGATGACGCCCTATCGCGCGGCGCATTGGGACGGCGAGGCGCTGACGCTGGAAGATAACCCGGATCCCAGCCGATACCCGGCCTTCGACGAGGTGGAAAGATACTGGTTGCAGTACTACGCCAGCATCTTCAACCCGGCGCGACTCAAGGTAAAAGCCATGAGCGGCCAAATGCCCCAAAAATACTGGAAAAATCTGCCCGAAGCCGCGCTCATCCCCGAGCTGATTCGCCGGGCCAACCCGACGCAAAGCAGCGTGAATCCGCTCAGACCCGCTCGAAACACGGCGCCCCAGCGCGAAAGCGAAACGCCGCCTGAACGGGCCGACCCTCAGAGCATAAGGCCGTCAGGGCTGAGGGCGGCAAAGAGCGATGCGCCTTAACGAACGCCTGTTGAGCCGAAACCGCCGGCGCGATCCAGAGACGCTTTGCTGACCTCGACAACTTCCGGCGACACTTCGACCCAAATCGCGCGCGTCACCGGCGCCAGAACCAGTTGCGCCACGCGTTCGCCGGGTTCAATCGTCACGGCCTCATTGGAGAGGTTAATAACGGCGATTTTCACTTCATCGCGATAATCGCTGTCAATGGTGCCGACGCAATTGACCAGCGTCACGCCGCGCTTAATCGACAGACCGCTGCGCGGGCGCACCTGACACTCGTACCCCTCAGGGATCATCATCGTGAAACCCGTCGGCAGCAAGGCGCGCTCCAGCGGCCCCAGAGTCATCGGGGCGTCCAGAGCGGCGCGGACGTCCATGCCGGCAGAGCCGCGCGTCGCATACGCGGGTAAATCCGCAGGGGCGTGCGGTAGACGGGCAATGGCGACGTTTTGAACGTCTTGCGCCCGCTCGATCTGGGCCGGGTCAGCAACAGCGCTCATCGCGAACGCTTGTGGGAAAGGGGGATTCATGACTCGCGTCTCCTGTCTTACGACTCTTACGAAACGGGGGCGGGCTGGGCCACCAGCGCCAGCGCGTCGTTGATAATGCGCGTAAAGCCTTCGGGGTCGAGGCTGGCGCCGCCGACCAGCGCGCCATCGATGTCGCTCTGCGACAGCAGCTCGCGGCTGTTGTCCGGCTTGACGCTGCCGCCGTACAGGATGCGCGTCAGTTGTGCGGCGCCGCGTTGCGCCAGCGTCCGGCGAATGAGGGCGCACACGCGATTGGCTTCGGCGGCCTCGCAGGTTTTACCCGTGCCAATGGCCCAAATCGGCTCATAGGCGAAGGTCAGCTTCGGGAAAACCGCCGCATCCAGCCCCTCGATAGCGGCGTTCACCTGTTGGGCGACCCAGTCATCCGTCACGCCGTCTTCGCGTTGCGCCAGACTTTCGCCGACGCAGATGATGGGCGTTAAGTCATGGGCCAGCGCGGCCTTGATTTTCGCGTTAACCGTGGCATCGGTCTCATTGTAATACTCGCGGCGTTCGCTGTGACCGATAATCACGTAAGTAGCGCCACAGTCGACGGCCATGCCGGGCGAAATCTCGCCGGTATAGGCGCCCTGTTCGCGGCTTTCCATGGTCTGCGCGCCCACGGCAAACGGCGCTTGCAGTTCGCGCACGGTATGGGCGACACGCTCCAACGCCGTCGCAGGCGGACATAAGACGATATCGGCCAGCGCCGAATCGGCGGCCTTGGCCTGATTATAAAGCTGGCGCGTAAAGTCGCGGGCTTCATCCAGCGTCTTGTACATTTTCCAGTTGCCGGCAATCAGGTAACGGCGGGCGGCGGAAGTCATGGTCAGCTCCTCTCAAGTCTGGATCGCATCTATAATCATCCCAAAAAGCAAGCGGGAGGCCGAAACCGAATCGACCTCCCGTTGCAAAAAGCGACTACTGGGCGTTAACCGGCAGCCGGTCGGCGACGAACTGGGTCAGTTCGGCCAGACGGTTGCTGTAGCCCCATTCGTTATCGTACCAGCTCAGCACTTTGACCATGCGATCGCCAATCATTTTGGTGAGATCCGGGTCGAAAATGCTGCTGTGCGCATTGCCGATGAAGTCGGTGCTGACCAGCGGCTCGTCGCTGTATTGCAGCACGTTTTTCAGGTCGCCGTCAGCGGCCATTTTCATGGCCTGGTTGATGGCGTCGACAGAGGCGGGTTTTTCCAGCAGGCAGGTTAAGTCAACCATGCTCACCACCGGCGTGGGCACGCGGACGGCGAACCCGTCGAGCTTGCCTTTGAGCTGCGGCAACACCAGCGAAATCGCTTTGGCGGCGCCCGTCGAAGTCGGGACAATATTCAACGCAGCGGCGCGGGCGCGACGCAGGTCTTTGTGGGGAGCGTCCAGCAGGCGCTGATCGCCGGTGTAGCTGTGGATAGTGTTCATCAGGCCGCTGACGATGCCGAATTGCTCTTGCAGCACCTTGGCGACCGGCGCCAGACAGTTGGTCGTGCAGCTCGCGTTGCTGATGATGTGGTGCTTGGAGGGGTCGTACATCGACGTGTTGATGCCGATCACCATCGTGATGTCTTCACCTTTGGCCGGGGCGGAGATGATGACCTTCTGGGCGCCCGCTTCGATGTGCTTGCGCGCCTTGTCGGCGTCGGTAAACAGACCGGTGGATTCGATGACGAGATCCACGCCAAGGGCTTTCCAGGGCAGGTTGCCGGGATCGCGCTCAGCGCAAACCTTGATGGCGTGCCCGTTAATAATAATCGCGTCGTCGGTATGATCGACCTCGCCCTTGAAGATGCCCATGGTGGAGTCGTATTTAAACAAATGGGCGAGTTCTTGAGGGGTCGTCAGGTCGTTAATAGCGACCACGTTATTTTCCCAGCCGACCGACTGGTTTTCGACGGCGGCGCGCAGCGTCAGGCGGCCAATGCGGCCAAATCCGTTGATGCCGACTTTTTTGTTGTTCTGCGGGTTGCTCATGGGGTCTCCTTTTTAGAATGATTTCGGGTGTTTCAGACGTCAGGGGGACAGAGTGTCGCGGAATTGAGAAGAATTTCGCCAGGAAGGCCGTCACCACAAGCCCTCAGCAAAGAACCAGGCGCCAACGGCTTGTATTGCAGGGGATTCAGAGAATTAATAGAGAAAGGGGCAAAATCCGCGTCCGGCGCTCAAATCCGTAGTGCCAACAGCTTGCGAGCCTGTCGACGTCGCAGCGGCGTCAGCGGCGACTATAGCACAAAGCGCATGGGATTCAAACGCCAATTTTCCATTAGGGGCGCGGCTTCGGCCCTCGCTTTCGCGTTGGGCTCGACCGCGTTTCACGCTAAAATAACGCCATCTGTTTTCAGAAAATCAAAAAACGAAATTCCAAGGAGACCCGCTCATGTCCGCCATTGCGACTCCCTCCCGCTGCGCTAAACGCCTTGCGCTTACAGGCGCGTTGCTCGGCCTTGCCCTGATATCGACAAGCGCTCTGGGCGCAGAGAAACAGGCGTCGAGCCTGCTGAATCAGGCGGCTGCCGATTTCAGCCAGGGGAAGTATTCGTCGGCGGCGCGTCATTATCGCGCGGCGCTCAATGAGAATAAGACCGATCCGACGGTCTATCTGGGTCTGGCAATGGCGCTGAAGTCCGATGGACGACTCCCCGAAGCCAAAGGGGTGTTGGAGCAGCTCATTCAGTTGTATCCGCAATACGCCCCGGCGCACTACAATTTAGGCGAAACGCTCGAAGCGCAGGGAAATCTGGATGCGGCCAAGGCCTCGTACCGCCGCTATCTGGAGTTGTCCGGCGGAGAGTTGCCGCCGTCGCCGGAAATCCGTATCAAGTTTCGTCGCCTCGGGTTGATTTAAGCCCGGTCTCAAGCATACTTCCCAAGACAAAAACGCCGTGAGATTTGGGTCTCACGGCGTTTTCGGATCCAGGGGATCCTGGCGGGGATCCTAGCGGCTACTGGGTCGCTTGCTCTGCGCGCTCTTCTTGCGGAATTTGCGGGCATGCTCGCGGTTACGGGCCGCTTTTTCTTTTTTCTGGTTGTTCTTGGCCATCTATCAGCGCGCTCTAATAAGAGGACGAGCTTTGGTAGCACTCGCGGCAATAGACGGGCTTGGAACCGTTCGGCTGGAAGGGCACCTGCGTGTTCACGCCGCAAGCGGAACACACGGCGTCGTACATCTGGCGTTGCGGGCGACCATAGCCACCGCCGCCGCCGCCACCATAACCGCCGCGTCCGCCGCCGCCGCCATAACCACCGCCGCCGCCTCGGCTGGCTTTTGCGGCGTCACGGCAAGGCTTGCACTTGCGGGGCGGTTGAAAGCCCTTGCTTTGATAAAATTCCTGCTCTTCTTCCGTGAAGGGGAAGCTAGTTCCACAGGCGGCGCATACGATTTCGGATGTAGGCATGGGAGATTAGGACCTCATTGTTTTTAACTGTAGTAAGAAAGGGAACGATTGGTGCACGATTCTGAGATGAGGTCCGTATTTCGGTGAAACACTAAACCCGACCTTGAAACCAGCGTGCTGAATAGTATCATCGCTTTGCAACGGGATTACAACCCCCCTTTTGGGGGATTGAAGGCGAGAGGCGCTCGCCGCGCGGGTGAACTGGCGCTGTTTTAGGGCCATTGAAGAAAACTCTTTAGAACCAGATTTAGCCCCTCCGGGCGGCAAACCCGGTGGGATTCTAAAGCTGGTGGAGCCGGAGGGATTCGGAGAAGGTCTCGACACAGGGTTCGAACCCCTCCGGGCAGCAAACCCGGTGGGATTCTAAAGCTGGTGGAGCCGGAGGGATTCGGGAAAGGTCTCGACACAGGGTTCGAACCCCTCCGGGCAGCAAACCCGGTGGGATTCTAAAACTGGTGGAGCCGGAGGGATTCGAACCCTCGTCCAGAACGTTCGCCGGCAGGCATCTACGCGTGTAGAACCGGATTCTCGTCAATTCGCCCAAGGCCCGGTTCATGGCCTCAGAGCGGATCCAAGCGTTTACCCCCGCCGGGTCGGGAGAAAAAGATTCGCGTTAAGCCCGTTCTCCCGCGGGCTGTCAGCTAGCATACATAAGGACCCTATCGCTCGGCATGCTGGAGACGATAGAGGGCCATCCGCCCTTAGGAGGCGGATAACCTCACGCACTAGGCAGCCTTGCGGGCCTTTCTAGCGGAGAAGTCAACGGCGATGACATTGCTTTTTTTGGCATTTGTCAAGGTTGCTCGTTGATAACGGGGAACAGCGCCCCGACGCGCCGTCTGCGTCCGAATTCGCCCTGTCAAGTCCAAATCGGCCCCGTAAGACAGCCTTGCGCCCGGCGCGCCAGACAATTCCGGGCGCAAGGCAGCCTTACAGGATCGAAGGCAGGGATTCCAAGCGGCTTGAATTGTCAAAGAACGGCTGCTCTTACCATAGCATATTGCCATTTAAATTTCATCCCGAAACGCCTTAAAAACGCGCCGCAACAGCGTTAGAACTTGTAATATTCTCTGTTTCGGTCATTGAGGCCTTTTTTGAGGCCATAGTGTCGCCGTCCGTCCCACGCCATCGCCTCTTGCTGACGAAGGGCGTCGTGCAAACGAAGATCATCTCCCACTTCGCGCTGAATCGTCTCGAAACACGCCGCGCAGCAATCGCCATGACACTCGGTAACCGGGAAGGTCTCCAGGCATTTATGACAGCTTCTCAGGAGCCAGCGCGCTTCGTCGTGAAAAAAACCTTCTTCATACAGCGCCATCACGTCATCGGCCGGGATGAGAGCTTGAGAGGAGAGGTCTTCAAGCGACAGGCCTCCCTCAGGGGCGCTCGCCTTGAGAAGGCGCGCGATTTTGGCGGCGTTCTCATCTTCAACGGCGATACACTCCGGGCACAGGTCTCGCAGAATCTGCCGAAAGACCTGACCGCAGCGAACGCAATTGATGATGGGATACAACGTGGTCATAAGGCGCTCAAAGGCATCAATAAACCGGGGAATCTCCCACCCTAAGTATCGACCAATCCCCTCAAAGACTTTAATGAGCGGGCTGTGGCGCGGGTTTAGGTCCTTTAAATACCCGAGTCCAAACCCAAGTCGACGCATCGCGGCATTTCATTCGGCCACGGGACCCGCCGCAAGCAGACGCTTAAAACGAATCGTCCGCTTCTCAGTGCGAAACAATCGGCTAAAACGCAGTCGATAGAACAGCGCGCAAAATCTGCAAGACCATAAACAGGATCATGGGAGAAATATCAATGCCGCCCATCGACGGGATCAAGCGCCGAAAAGGCTCCATCACCGGTTCCGTTAAGGCGTAGAGGGTTCTCCATGGCTGCGCGCCCCAGTTGAGCGCCGGAAAAAATGACAGCAGGCACCGCCCGATAATCAGCCAGGTCAGCAGATCCAGCAGCGTAAGCAAGATGGCGCCGATTGCGGGAAAACTCATTGAATGCGCTCCTTCGGCAATTCTGTTGCGTCTTTGTGAGGCTCAGCCCATGCGCGCGTGCGCCAGAACGCCCGTCGAGCCAGAGGCCACGGTATCCGACGGCATCAGTTCGATCAGGCGAAACAGCAGTTGACGCAGCTTGTGATTATTCTCGGTAAAGACCTGAATCACCTCTTCATGCGACACAGGCGGCACGCCTTCCACCCCGGTGTCGTAGTCGGTGATAAGCGAAATATTGATAGACGCCATCTCCAGCTCGCGCACCAGATGGACTTCAGGGTATTGCGTCATGTTGATGACTTCCCACCCCTGATCGCGATACCACTTGGATTCGGCGCGGGTGCTGAAGCGCGGGCCCTGAATGACGACAACCGTCCCGCGATCGTGGCACGGAATGCCGCTTTCGCGCGCGGCTTGCGAGGCCAGACGGCGAAGCGACTCGTCAAACGGATCGGCGGCGCTCACATGCGTGGTGATAGGGCCATCAAAAAACGTATCGGCGCGGCCATTGGTCCGATCAACGAACTGATCGCAGATCACAAATTCGCCCGGCTTGATGTGGGCTTGCAAACTACCCGCAGCGCAAGGGCTAATCACGCGGGTGACGCCCAGCGCTTTAAACGCCCAGACGTTGGCGCGATAGTTGATTTTATGCGGCGGCAGGCTGTGGTCCGCGCCATGACGGGGTAAAAACGCCACGCGCTTGCCGGCAACCTCGCCGATGGTAATGGCGCCGCTGGGCGCGCCGTAAGGGGTTTCCACCTGAACCGACCGCGTGTCGGTGAGAAAGTTATAAAACCCGGATCCGCCAAACACGCCGATCTCGGCCTGACGTTCCACGGCATCGTTGAAATTAAAAGCAGGCATCTGTCAATACGCTCCTTGTCGTGCTAATGCGAGTGGGGCAAGACGATTCAGCAGGAAGACGGCGACTTAGGTGCCGACCATCCAGCTGTTCTGGTATTCGACCATCTCGGGGGTGAGGCGATCGATGCGCACGCCCATGGACGCAAGCTTAAGCTCGGCGATTTGCTGATCGATTTCCGGGGCGACGTCGTAGACGCGGTTTTCCAGCCGTCCGCGATTCTTCACCAGAAACTCGACCGCCAAAGCCTGATTGGCGAAACTCATGTCCATAACGCTGGCCGGGTGACCTTCAGCGGCGGCGAGGTTAATGAGCCGGCCTTCGCCCAGCACCAGAATGCGGCGACCGTCCTTGAGCGCGAATTCTTCCATAAAGGGGCGGATCTGATCGCGGCGCACCGCCATTTCCGCCAGCGAGGTCAGGTTGAGTTCGAGATCGAAATGGCCCGAGTTGCACACCATGGCCCCGTCGCGCATCAGCAGGAAGTGTTCGCGGTCGACAACATGCCGATTGCCGGTGACGGTAATAAAGACATCGCCCAGCGGGGCGGCTTCGTTCATCTGCATCACGCGGAAACCGTCCATGACGGCCTCGATCGCGCGAATGGGGTTGACTTCCGTCACGATGACGTTGGCGCCAAGGCCGCGCGCGCGCATCGCCGCGCCTTTGCCGCACCAGCCATAGCCCACCACGACGACATTCTTGCCCGCCACCAGCAGATTGGTCGCGCGAATGACGCCATCCAGCGTGCTTTGGCCCGTGCCGTAGCGATTATCGAAGAAATGCTTGGTCTGGGCATTGTTGACGGCGACCGCAGGCCAGGGCAGTTTGCCGTCTTTGACCATCGCTTCGAGGCGCACGATGCCGGTGGTGGTTTCTTCCGTACTGCCGATGACGCCCGAAATCAAATCGGCGCGCTCTTTCACCAGCGTAGCAACCACGTCCGAGCCGTCGTCAATAATGATGTTGGGCTTAAAGTCCAGCGCCAGATGCACGTGCTTGTTGTACATCGCATTGTCTTCGCCCTTGATGCCGTAAACCGGAATCCCGTAGTCCAGCACCAGCGACGCGGCGACGTCGTCTTGCGTGCTGAGAGGGTTGGAGGCGATTAACATGGACTCTGCGCCGCCCGCCTTGAGCGTGCGGGCCAGATTGGCGGTTTCTTTGGTGATGTGGTTGCATGAGACGAGCCGCACGCCCTGAAAAGGCCGCTCCTGCTCAAAGCGCTCGCGAATGGCGCGCAGCACGGGCATATCGCGATCCGCCCAGTCAATCTGCTTTTTGCCCTGAGGCGCAAGGCCCAAGTCTTTGACTTCATGGGGAATCGTCGCAGTGGGGGTCATGGGGGCTCTCCTGTCGGGTCGTCTCTCATTCGTATGAAAGCGGTATCCTATAACAGGGGCGCGCCGGATTCAAACGCATGCCACGACCTCAGGCGCGCGTTCACAGAGGGTCTGTAAAGAACATTCTTAAAAACCCTCCCGCATACTCTGCCAACGAAAACGGGGTCGGGTTCTGGATAGCGTCCAGCAGCGCAGGGAGGAGATCTTCAGTATAGGGCGGGCGATTATAGTTATCGAAAGAGCCGAATACCAAGCTTGAAGCCGCCGTTTTATTAGGCAAGTAGGTGCAATTAAAAAACGGCCTGGCGCATTCTGTGAATACGTGGTGAGAAAAGCGAAGTCGATTCGGCTTTACCGAAAAGGCCGGTACAAGTTCCCCCTGGAGATTCGCAATTTGATAATTGAGACGATAAAATTTGTCCTGCAAGCGGAATTCAATTTCGAAGGGTTTTAATGTTTTATCGAACAGATCGTCCACAGAGGCAATTCCCCGCAGGCTACCGGAAATCACCTTGACATCGCGAAAAGGGCGAGACGAAAAGCCCTTGTTTACCAACAAATCAGCGAGGGGATCGCGCTGAATCAACTGGTCTCGCGTGAGCGCTTTAAAGCGCACGGCGGAAGCCTTGGGCTGCGTTTTACCCGGCGCTTGAAACGCTGGTGACAATAACGAGACGTGAACTGACATGGAACGTCCTTTTTTAAAGCGAGGGGCTCAGGAAGACCAATAATGATCCCACAACGCGCGGAGCCGGTTCTGACGTTGCGGCGGCAGAATGGCTTGTACCACTGTGTCGCGCAAGGCGAGCGCCGAGGCGGGAAAATCCGGGGCTTCTGCGGGCAGGGCGCTTTCGCGCGGGATATACGTGATGCGTCTTTCGCCGGACGATTCGCAGATTAAAAGCCGTTCGCTATCGTTGAGGCGAGCCAACTGGAACACCGATTGCAGGCCGCCGCCCTGAGGGGTGATGGCGTCTATCGACAATTTATAATAAATACCATCGATTTCAAGCAGTCCCCTGAAGATTAGCGCAGGCGTGGCGAATAAGCGCGAAAGGGTCATGCCCGGCTTCAGGCTGGATTGCTCGATAAGCCTCACCACGATTTCTTTGGGCGCGCGTCGCGTTGCTGGCGTGGCGCCGAGATAATCGGCCATGGAGCGCGCATAGCGTGAGCCAAAGCGCAGCGGGCGAGAGGAGGCGCCGCATATTGCCGCCTCCCGCGATCTCAAGGCAAGGGGGATTTTCAAGGCTCAACTACAACTTAGAAGCGTGGAAGCCAGCTCAATATTTCCGACAAAACGCCATTTTGCTGAGGAATACAGGACTCTATTATTCTGTTTCTCAAATCAAGAGCGGCTTCCTGTCTTCTCCCCAACGATTCAACATGATTTGAGCCAGGGCGAGAAAGAGTAACAATTTTATTACCATCCTGAAAATCCAGAATTTTCAATTTTTCGCCTCCTCTTCCAGAGGATGGCCCTATTATGAAAATGTTGGTAGGAACCTTTTGATCGTTCTTCAATGTATGGGCAGAAAAATTGAACGGCGTCCCATCCAATTCAATAGTTCCTTCGACTTTATTCCCCTTAATACGTAAAAAATCCTCAACCGTTCTTGTTCTACGAGTTATTTGCGATTTCAGAGAAGGGATTCTAATTTCTGGCGGCGGCAGAGGATCAATGAGCCGCAAATAATCGCCAAGAACGCGATCGCCTTGGCCAAAAAGAACCGCAGAAGCAGATTTTCTAACGCTTGCAACCGGAAACGACTGACGATTTCCAGAAACAAAGCCAACGGAAGTGATCATGTTGCCAAAACCTTTCATCACCGGGGAAAGTAGGGGCGCGTCATGAGCGCATGCATGATAACGCGCTGAAAATCTGGAATTGCGCAGCCAAATCAGGCAGGCAAAGCATCACCTTTTCCCTTAAGAGAGGGGACGTATGCCGCTAGCATCCGCTTCAGCCAATCCCCATATGAAATTTGGGTGGGAGACAGCTCAACCATGCGCGCGATGATCTGATTCCGGGCCGCAATGGCCGTCCCTTTTTCAGGGTCTGTCAGCTCTCTGTGGCCTCCATCGCGATCATAACCCAACACAGTGGCGCCCGCGTCGGACTCGAAAACCTCCAATCCCTGAAGATTTCGACGATTGAGCGGCGTAATAGAAAATTGGTTCATAATGCCGCCTACACACGTTGAGTCTGAGACGATATGCATGCTGGCGACAGAACGAATACCGTCGTATGTGATTTCTGCCTGAAGACTGGCGCCAGGGGTCTCTAAAACGTCCTGAACCGTCATGCTCTGGACAACGTTTGCCGCAGTCAGTAAAGCCGTCTCATAACGATCCTTTTGCGCCGGTTGCTCGGACGCGGGAAAGGCCTGATCCGTCGCGCGACCCAAACGCACCGAAGGCGAAGCAACGCGAAAGGCAGGAGCAGGGGCGATTGAAAGCGTCATGGCTCAATCTCTGAAGTAATGCGCCAGTAAACATAGAACGACGGCGCCTATCCATGGTAACGCAACGCAATCCAGAAATTGCCCTTAAGCTTTTATATAACCTTCGCCCGCCCAGCGAGGTAAAACATGCGCAATGAGCAGGCGCATCAGCCAATGGCCAAGCGGTATTGCATCGGGGGTTTGGGCGATCAGCGCTTTAAGCGCCTCATGACGGAAGGGCAGTAACGGGGAAATATTGACATTCTTAGTAATTACCTCCCCCCGCGGATTCAATGTACACAAAATACAAAACCTGTCTTCAACCTCTAAAATCTCTTGCGCGAGACCGCTTGAATGGCGGGGGCTCACTCGAAACGAGTGAAGCACTCCCAAGTAAGGATGCTCGGGAAAAGTATTTGAATCCACCCAATACGTCCTGCCATCTATCGTCATATCCCCGCTTAACGATGCGCCGGGCGTTCGCAGAACTTCTTCGGGCGTCATGCCTTTGAAAACTTCTGCGCTCCTTGTGAGCGTCGCTTTAAAAGACGTCGGGGGCGCAGACACGTTCAGAATCAGCCCCAAGGGGTTTACGTCCGGCTCGTTAGCGCCAAAGCGGGCGGGCGACGCATTTGGTTCAATCGGGCATCTAAAAGCGTTTTGAGCAGGAGACAACACGAGAGCAGACCGTCATCAAGTAAGCTATGCATGAGAAGAACGCGCATAAAGATTAGAATTGCCTTTTCCCTGCGGACTTCCCGCAGCGAAGACTTCCGGGTATGATCAAGCTCTATTGAGACTGTCTCGCATTACCGGAGAAGAGGCCCTGAGAACGTGTCTATTGAGTCCATCGAGTCTATCGAAACCATTGACGCTATCCGCAGTATTGCCTTTTTTGCCGGCCTGTCACAAGAAGACGTCTCGTTGATTGCCGGCTTTACGCAGCCCAAACGCTATAGCGCAAATGAGCTTATTTTTGGGGAAGGCGACGCCGCGACGGCGTTTTACTGGGTTCGATCGGGTCGCGTACAAGTCTACAAAATCGGCCCCGACGGCAAAGAAATGATTTTGCATCTGTTTGCCGCGGGCGATACGTTCGCCGAGTTTCCTATTTTTGGCGGAGAGGCGACATATCCGGCCAACGCGCTGTGTCTGGAGGACACGACGGTCCTGCGCATCGACGGCCCCGCATTCCGCGCGCTGGCCGAAACGCGTCCGGCAATGCTGCTCAAGATGCTCTCGCAGTTTTCGCTTCGCCTGCGCGAGTTTAACCAGCGCATTGAGGATCTATCGTTACGCAACGTCGATGCGCGTCTGGCCAAGTATCTGCTATCGGTCAGCGAAAACACGCCCGCCCGCGCAGCGATTACGGTTCAGAAAAAAACGCTGGCGGCCATTCTGGCGACCATCCCGGAGACGCTTTCGCGCTCGTTTCGCAAGCTGTCGCAAAAAGGCATGATCGAGATGCAAGGCCATGAAGTCATTATCCTCAATCGCGACGGCCTCCTCCGCCTGGCCGAAGGCCCCTAGCCCCCAAGCCCCAAGCCTCAAGCCCTCAGGGAGGGGGTCCCAAGGGGGAGGGAACGGCCCCCTTGGCCCAGATCCCAACTCCCAAGCCCCAAGCCCTCAGGGAGGGGGTCCCAAGGGGAAGGGACCGGCCCCCTTGGCCCAAATCCCAACTCCCAAGCCCTAAGCCCTCAGGGAGGCGGTCCCAAGGGGAAGGGACCGGCCCCCTTGACCCAGATCCCAACTCCCAAGCCCCAAGCCCTCAGGGAGCGGGTCCCAAGGGGAAGGGAACGGCCCCCTTGGCCCAGATCCCAACTCCCAAGCCTCAAGCCCTCAGGGAGCGGGTCCCAAGGGGGAAGGAACGGCCCCCTTGGCCCAGATCCCAACTCCCAAGCCCCAAGCCCTCAGGGAGGGGGTCCCAAGGGGAAGGGACCGGCCCCCTTGGCCCAAATCCCAACTCCCAAGCCCCAAGCCCTCAGGGAGGCGGTCCCAAGGGGAAGGGACCGGCCCCCTTGACCCAGATCCCAACTCCCAAGCCCCAAGCCCTCAGGGAGCGGGTCCCAAGGGGAAGGGACCGGCCCCCTTGACCCAGATCCCAACTCCCAAGCCCCAAGCCCTCAGGGAGCGGGTCCCAAGGGGAAGGGAACGGCCCCCTTGGCCCAGATCCCAACTCCCAAGCCTCAAGCCCTCAGGGAGCGGGTCCCAAGGGGGAAGGAACGGCCCCCTTGGCCCAGATCCCAACTCCCAAGCCCCAAGCCCTCAGGGAGGGGGTCCCAAGGGGAAGGGACCGGCCCCCTTGGCCCAAATCTCACCTAAAAAAAAGGGCGCCGATGGCTGCACGCAGCCATTCAACGCCCCGTCTATCGCATAAACGGATATCAATGGTCCTGTCAACTGTGTCTCTGAGTATGTCCACTTATTGGGCGGAAAACGCCCGAAATCTATCTCAGAAAAGCCGCCGTCGGACTGTTTAACAGACTCTGAGCCAAAACCGCATTGTCGTAGCGACGCGTGAGGTCAGATAACTTGCCATGCTCAACCATCGAGCGCAACTGCGCCACGAGATCCGCGCGGGCGGACACATCCGCATCCGGGCTTTCCATCGCCAGACGACCGAAACGCGAGGCTTCCAGCAGCCTGCGGGCCTTCGCCGACACGTCGGCGTTATCCAGAAAAGCCAGTACCGTGGCGGAAGCGTTTTGAGGAGCGCTCGCCTGCGACGCGACGCCCTCCAGATTTTCGGCGGCGTCTGAACGCCGGGTCAGCAAAGCGTCCGCAATCAAGCGGCCCTGATTTCCTGAAATCTGCTCAACCATAACCGTCACCTCACGGAATTAAACCCATACTCTCTATCCGTTGCGACACGCTGACGCATCACCGAATGTCCTTATTATGAGGGGCGCGGGCCCGCGTTTCATTCACCGGGCGGATGATTTTCCTCGGCCATGAGGTCTATTTTATTTATAAAATATATCGTTTTGCGATGAGAATCCGCATTTAATTGCCTCAGGAATCGGTTTGTCGCAGTAAAAATCGCGTTGAAAGCGGCTTTATCTACGCAGGCGACAGGAGACCATGTGGCGTAAAGCGTCTAAGGGAGAGGGTTTTTCGCGCGGCGGCTCGTGTAATCGGACGATGATGACGCGGGGCGCGCGACGCGATACTAAGAGTAATCCACAACTTAACCACCTCGTTTGTTCCTGTCACCCTGATTGCCTTTCAGGGTGATTTTTCTTTTAAAGGCCTTTATCGCAGGCGTTGAACAGCGCATCTGACGAAATCGCCTCTGAAGCCAAGCGATCCGGGGTTTATATGATTGCCGCTAACCGCATTTTTCCGCCGGAACATTGCGGGCGAGTCGGGCCAGCGCCTGACTGACGGGGATGCGCACTTCAAAACACGCGCCCGCCCCTTCCTCACTGCGAACCTCGATACGGCCGCCATGTTTTTCGATGATTTTATAGCAGAGGGCAAGCCCCAAGCCCGTTCCCACGCCCACGCCCTTAGTGGTAAACCCGGGGTCGAAAATACGGCTCAAATGCGCCGCTGCGATTCCCTTGCCGTTGTCCTGAATCCGAATCACCGCCATGGCGTCGTCGTCCTGGGCTTCGGTTTCAATGATAATCGCGGCGTCAGGGCGATCTTCGAGCGCATGAATCGCGTTCACCAGCATATTCATAACCACTTGATTCAGCAGGCCGGGAAAGCATTCGACCAGAGGCAAGCCGTCGTGATAACGCTTGTCCAGCCGGATGCCGCGCTGGGTGAGCATGTTTTGCACCAGCAGCAGCGCGCTGTCGATGTTTTCGCGCAGGTCGACGCTTTTTAATTCCGACTCGTCCAGGCGCGCAAAATTGCGTAAGTTGCGGACGATTTCGCCGATGCGCTGGCACGCATGGCGGTTGATGCCCAGCAGGGTTTCCATCGACGCCAGCCATTTTTCCGCGTCCTGACTGTCCATTCCGCCGCGAAGCTTTTCCAGGCAGCTTCTCAGCGTGTCTTCATTGGCCGCAATCGCGCCCAGCGGCGTGTTAACCTCGTGCGCAATACCGGCTACGAATTGGCCCAGCATCGCCATTTTTTCCGACTGCACCAGATGAATCTGCGCCTGTTGCAGCTCGGCCAGCGTTTGTTCCAGCGCGTTGGTGCGCTGAGCGAGTTCGCCAAACAGTTGAGCCTGATGCAGCGCCACGCCCAGATGCTCCGCAATGGCTTTCAACAGCTCGATATCGGCCATGGTCCAGACGCGAAAGGCGTCGCACTGATGCATCGTCAACGTCCCCACCAACCGATCGCGGATTAAGATGGGGAAGACGGCTAACGACTGCACATGGCGCCGCGCAAAAAACGCCTGACAGGTGAGAAACGGCGGACAGTCGCGAACGTCGTTGAGAATAAACGGATTCCACGTGTCTTGAGACGCAGGCGAGCGCTTCAGGCGTTCTTCAAAGACCGTTTGCTCCAATGCGGCGGCGGACAGCTCGTCGGCGCCCACGGGCTCGACGCCCGGCAGCTCGTAGGAATACGACCGGGCAGGCGTGTCGCCTTCTTCCGGGCCATACTGGATAAAGCACCGACTGACGCCCAATACGCGGCCCAACTCTTGCACCGCAGCGCTTAAAATGGCGTCGATTTCCAGTGATTGCCGGATGGCGCGCGTCAATTGGTTAATTAAAAGCTCGCGACTGGCCTGGGTCTGCGATTGCCAGTACAGATTGGCGTTCTCGACCACCACGGCGACCTGTTCGGCGACATCGGAGAGGGACTTGAGTTGCAGGGGCGTAAACTGCGACGGCGCATCGCCTCCCAGGGCCATCAGGCCGATCAGCACGCCCTTATTCACCAGCGGCGTGACCAGCGCCGACGCGATTTTTTCGGAGAACAGGCGCGAAGACGCCAGCGCGTCGCGGGTTAGAATCGCCGGTTGCGCTGTGCGCGCCACGCGATCGGTTACCGGATCGTAGCCGGCAAAGGCGTTTTTCTCGCCCGAGATTTCCAGCGTCCCTTCGCGATTCAGGCGGATCAGCATTTTGACCCCGTTGCCGCTGGGCTCCAGAATCACAATGCACGCCTCTTCGTGCGGAATATCATCGCGCAGGACGTCGCCCAGAGCCTCAAAGATATCTTCCAGCACCAGCGAAGAATTTACCGCGCGCCCCACGTCACGCAGCAAACGCAAGGCGCTGGCGGCTTGCGCGCTCTCGGCGTCATCGCGCTCCCATTCGAGCAACCAGCGGCGCGAATCCTGCGCGCGATCGCCGCTGGGATTCAAGGGCGTCAGGCGAACCGCCAGTTCCGGGGACAGGCGCACATGCGTCGGCCAGTCGGGATGCAGCGCATCGGCGACCTGTAGACGCCCCCCGTCACGCCGCGCGCAGGCGGCCAGAGCGTCGGCGAGCGCTGCCCATCGTTGGCGCGCCGAAGCGCTTGCGGCGCAGATTGCGCCAGCGGCGTCGAGCAGAGCCAGGGGCGCCTGACAGTTTTCAATCAGCGACGAGTCCAAGGCGCGGTCCGAGCGCTATGAAGCGGCGCCGAAGGGAGAAGCAGGCGTTGCGGCGGCAGCAGCAGGCGGCAAGGGGGTTTTAGCGGCCAGACGCTGGGCCTGCCGCTGAAGATAAGCCAGATAATGCTGCAATAACGTTTTGCAGTCTTCCCCCAGAATTATCACGGACTCCCCATCCACCAGGCCCACTTCGATGCGATCGGGCGGAAACTTGGCCACATGCGTAATCTTGTCAAACGGGATGATATACTCGGCGTTCTGGAAAAACCCGCTCGTGGTCATGCGCTCTCCTCCGGTTGACTGCACGGGCGTATTCTCGCAGAAGGACGCGTCGGCGACAAGCAGGCCCTGCTTTTTTCAGCGGCCCGCCTGCGCCAGATGATCGATAATACGGTCGCTGATAGGATAGCCGCTCTCGTACTCGTCTCGCAGAAATAGCGGCGTCGGGTTCGCCTCAAACGCCACGTACTCGCCTTGCGGCGTTCTTCTCAAGTCGATTCCCGTAAATGCCAGGTCAAGCGTGTTGGCAATCGTCTGGCACATGGCCAGCGCCTCTGTCGGCAGGTCAACCCGAACGCGTCGCGCCTGCTCGTCTTCGCGAAAATCCAGCGTCTGGCTCTGGATCTCCATGGCGAACATCTCGCCCATCAGCCAATAGGCGCGAATATCGCAGCCTGGAATCAATTCCTGAAATTTTGCCGGAGAGAGCGACAGGCTTTGCAGGCGCTCGGGCGTTAAATCCGCCACCGTCAGACGCGCGGCGTGCGCCCAACCGCGAACCGGTTTATAAATCGCCTCGCCGCCGCAATCGTCAAAAAACGCGCGAACCGCCTCGGGATCGTTACTCACCAGGGTTTTCGGCACGCGCACGCCCGCCTGTTTCAGCAGTTTGAGCTGGTAGGCCTTATACCGATGTAAATCGGTCGCCGCCGCGCTATTAATCCACAGACAATCCAGACAGCGCAAAAAGCTCCCCAGCGCAGACTCGTTATTCCAGTAGACGATTTCCTGCAACATCGGGTCGGCCTCTTGCGGCGCCCAGACCCCTTTACTCCAACGCCGATACCCGCCGAGGATTTCATCAAATCCTACGCGTACGCCTTCGGCCTCAGAGCGAATCCACCCATTAGACGGCGTTTGCGGATCAAAGCTCACCCGCAGTTCGCGCGGATACCGCATGGTATCGAGCATGAAGGCAGATAAACCGCGCGCGCGTATTTTATCGCGCATAAACACCGACAGGGCGTCGTCTTCGGTCCCGATAATGAGGATCATGGTTCTATTCTAGCAATGTTTTCGGTTTAAAAGGCCAAATCGCGCGCATTCGTCCGGGCGGATGCGTTTGAGCGCAAAGTTTTAATCAGATCCGGCCTTTAAAAGAAAAGCTCATACTTACTTCCATTGACGTTCGGCGGAATCATCCCGGGACCGTCATCACTGGGAAACATCTTCGTCTGCGCGCCGACGCCGGGGAAATCCCACGGGCCGCCCATGATTGGAGGACGCATCCCCGGGCCGTCATCACTGGGGAAGGCCGCCGTTTGCGCGCCGCCGCCGGGGAAATCCCACGGGCCACCCATGATTGGAGGGCGCATGCCCGGGCCGTCATCACTGGGAAACATCATCGTCTGCATGCCGCCGCCGGGAAAATCCCACGGGCCGCCCATGATTGGAGGGCGCATCCCCGGACCGTCATCACTGGGGAAGGCCATCGTCTGCATGCCGCCGCCGGGAAAATCCCACGGGCCGCCCATGATTGGAGGGCGCATCCCCGGGCCGTCATCGCTGGGATATCTCATCGTCTGCATGCCGCCGCCGGGAAAATCCCACGGGCCGCCCATGATTGGAGGCCGCATCCCCGGGCCGTCATCGCTAGGATATCTCATCGTCTGCATGCCGCCGCCGGGAAAATCCCACGGGCCGCCCATGATTGGAGGGCGCATCCCCGGACCGTCATCGCTAGGATATCTCATTGTCTGCATGCCGCCACCGGGGAGATCCGGCCTCATCGAGGCGCTGGCATACTGAATAAAATAACTATGAACCTGCATCTCTCTCCGATCTCTCCTGTCTCTTCATGTTCAGTGACGAACAAAAACCGCCATTTAAATAATAAAAACAAAATTAAGAGACAAGTTGCCCCTCGTATTCTCTCTACTCCGTGAATCCCTTGCGAATAGACCCGTCCGGCAAGCGTGTTCCTATTGAACCGTCGCCATCGCGGTCCGCGGGCGCTCACGACGCAGCGGGTTTAGCAATTTCCCGTGAGCGCGACGGCACGCAAGATAAGACTGATGCGCCTCCAAGAGGCGATTGGCGTCGTAGGCGTCTCGCGAGACGATCTCGAGAGCAGAAGCCCCGGTAGAAGGCATGGGCACGTTGTCCATGTCCACCAGCGGCCCGTCGTGCAGCTCACTCACATCCTGTGAAGACGGCGGCGCCTCCACGCGCTGTTGCGCCAATTCGGTCATGCCGGGAGTTTGTTTGTCCCACAGGAGGAAGCTGACATCCGAAGCAGATGTCACCACCTGAGTCTGGCCCAGCAGAATAGACCCGTTCATTAATACATTAAAGGCTTCCGCTTTCGCCGTGCGGTTCTGGCCCAGCGCTTTTAATCCATCCCAGTAAGCGCTCGGGGGTAAAACGGTCTCAGGATAAACAACATCCAGGCCGCCCACCGCGCCATTTAAAACAATGGCAAAGCCATCCACAGACGTATGGGCATGAGCGGTCAACACGCCGCCAATCTGAACATCCAGCGGGTCGAGCAGGGCGCCAATAATGCCGTTTGCCGTGAGCGAGGCATGTCCCGTCGTCGTCAGATTATTGGCGGCGCCATTGCCATCGAGAATATTGCCCGAAGCGCTTAAATTCGCCGTTGCGGCTGTTAACAAACCCGAGAGGGTCATCGTGCCGCCGCTGTCAATATTCAGCGCGCCGCCGACCGTCGAAGCGTTGAGCGTGATATCATCCGCTTCCGCGAGATAGGCCGACCCCCCGGCGTTCAGCGTCAGCGTCGACGTCGCCGTAGCAACGCGACTGCCCGGGCTGCCGATGGAACCCGTTCCCGTCAGGAGCGTGATATTTGCTGCCGACAACGTCCCCGCCGTCCGCAAAATATCGCCCGTGCCGTTGGCCGTCAGCGACAGGTTATTCGTCGCAGTCAGGTTATGTCCTAGCAGGATATCGCCATCGGCATCGGTTGAACGCAACGTGATTTGGTTGGCGCTGACGGCCCCGCCAATCGCAATGTCACCACCGGCCAGTACATCCAACGCGCCGCCTACGGTAGAGGCGTTCAGCGTGACATCATTCACCTCGTTGAGATAGGCAGAACCAGCGGTATTCAGGGCGATCGTGGACGCCGTCGTGGACAGGCGACTCCCCGCGCTGCCGATGGAACCTGTTCCCGCGGCAAGCGTTAAATCCGTCGCCGAGAGAGTTCCAGCCGTCTGGGTAATGTCGCCTGTACCACTGGCGGTTAGCGAAAGGCTATTGCTCGCCGTCAGGTTATGTCCCAGCAGGATATCCCCGTCCGCGCCGGTCGAGCGCAGCGTGATATTCCCGCCATTAGTGGCCCCGCCGGTCGTGATATCGCCGCCAACCAGCACGTCCAGCGAACCGCTGACGGTCGACGCGTTAAGCGTCAGATCATCTGTTTCCGAGAGATAAGCTGAACCGCCCGAGTTCAGCGTCAGCGTTGACGTCGAGGTCGCCACGCGACTCCCCGCGCTGCCGATGGCGCCTGTACCCGCGGCGAGCGTGATATTTGCTGCCGACAACGTCCCCGCCGTCCGCAAGATATCGCCCGTCCCGTTAGCCGTCAGCGACAGGGTATTCGTCGCGGTCAGGTTATGTCCGAGCAGGATATCGCCATCGGCATCGGTTGAACGCAACGTGATCTGGTTGGCGCCCACCGCCCCGCCGGTCGTAATATCGCCTGCGGCCAACAGGTCCAGCGCGCCGCCAACGGTCGATGCGTTCAACGTGACGTTATTGGCTTCTGATACATAGGCCGAGCCCCCGGCGTTCAGCGTCAGCGTGGACGCAGCCGTAGAAATACGACTCCCCGCGCTGCCCACAGAACCCGTTGCAGTCGCAAGGGTTAAATCCGTCGCTGACAATGTTCCAGCCGTCTGGGTGATGTCACCCGTTCCGCTGGCGGTGAGTGACAGGCTACCCGTCGCGGTAACCGCATGGCCGAGAGTAATATCGCCATCGGGATCCGTTGAGCGCAAGGTAATATGGTTGCCGTTAATGGCCCCGCCGGTCGTAATGTCGCCGCCCGTCAGCACATCCAGCGAGCCGCCAACAGTCGAAGCATTAAGCGTCAGCGCGTTTGATTCCTGTAGATAGGCATCGGAGGCTGCATTAACGCTTAGCGACGTGACGTTGGTATTAATCCGCTGCCCTGAGGAACCAACCGATCCGTTTGAAGCAGTCAATGTCAATTGATTGGCGGTAATGGTTCCGGTTGCGTCGGTAATATTGCCGGTATTCGCCTGAAGCGTCAAATTACGGGCGCCCGCATTGATATTACTTGCATTAACGTTGCCGCCCGCGACTTTGAGATTAAACGCGTAAGCATTGACGTTCCAGTTATCGGCAATCGTCACCGTACCCGATCCAGCGGCAGCGTCGCCCAGCGTGACGAGAGAAGGCTGTACCACACTGGTATTAATGGTATTGAGCATGGCATTGGTGAGCTGCAAGATCCCCGCGCCCCCATTGACGCCGATGCTCAGGCCCGACGATTTGGGAGAAAAGTTAATTTCGCCGCCATTATTTCTAATCGCCAGATTGGTCAAACTGAAATCATCGGCCCGCAGGGCAATAGAGCCCGTCATGGTATTGCTGCCAATTGTATTAAGGACTGCGGCCGTAATAAAACTGCTGGAAGTGTTTGCGCCCTTAGTCGCGGTGATCGTAATATTCCCGGAACCACTAGCGCTCACAGTGCCGGCGTTTTGAAGATAGAAGCCATTATTGTTATTGCCCGAGCCGTTTCCGCCTTGCGCCGTAATGTTAATATTACCCGTATTGCTGGTAATACGGGAATTAGTGCCATCGAAGTAAATACCGTGGTTATCAGTCGTCCCAGCGCCGCCCGTTCCAGCAATGGTAAGGGAGCCAGAGCCGCTGGCGGTTATAAAAGCGCCGGAATGGATAATTAACCCCATATTATAATTCTGGCTGCCATTGCCTGCCTGGCCATTTACTGTAACCGTGCCGTTTTGTCCGGCAATGCCCGTATTGGCGCCAAAAACCCGAATGCCATCGTTACGAAACGTGCCGCCGCCGCCTGTACCGGTCACCGCCAACGTCGCAGCGCCCGTGCTGGTAATTTGAGCGCCATTGTAAATGTAAACGCCATAATTTCTTTCCGCCGTGCCCGTTCCGCCGGTTCCCGATACGGTCACGGAACCGCTTTGGCTGGTAACTAACGTATTGGCGCCGATTAAAGCAACGCCGTAATTCAAGGTAGTTCCGTTACCGCCGGTTCCCGTGATGGCGATATGCCCGGACGTCGTTCTAATCTGGCTGGCTGTATCCAAATAAACGCCATACAAATCGGATGTGCCCGCGATATCGCGTCCTTTCCCGCGCAGCGAGATATTGCCCGCGCCCGCATTGAGAACAGAACCATTCAGCAGGGTAATGCCGTCGTTGTGGGCCGTTGTGCCTCTGGCGGCTTGGGTCGTCGGGTCCGCGCCGCCGCCGATGGTGATATTACCGCCATTGGTGTTGATATTCGTGTAATCCAGCCGAACGGCCCCGCCGGCGCCCGCGTCTGCGCCTTGATCGGTATCAGAGTTGAGGACCAGATTTAATTTGCCGCTGGTAGAGGTCACGCTAATGCCATGGCCTGAAGTGCCCGTCATCAGGATCGAGTTATGCGCTTTGAGCGTCAACGTCGCATCGCCGCCGGAAGTTTTGGCAATGCTGGTATCCTGCATCACCGTGAGGTTGCCCGCCGCGCCGCCCGCAGCCGCAGTCTGAACGGTCACGCTGGTGCCCGTATTCAGCGTCGCCTGAATATTATTGGCATAGACGTTCGAGGCGTCATCGGCTCCGGCCCCGGCATGGATGGTCATATCAGTCGGATCCATCAGCCATTCGCCTGCGGCGCCGTTTGTCGCAGACGCATTGACGCGCGCTGTCTGGCCAATGCGCAGCGTCTGGGTCCCGGATGTCTCAATAAAGCCGCCGTTCCCGGAAATCTCGCCGCCCTTGGCCTCGGCCAGACCGTCAAACTGGGTCTGCGCGTCGGCCAGCAGCGTAATCGCGCCGCCATTGCCGGAACCCACGCCGTTGGCTGTGAGTTCGCCGGACTCTCCCACGACAATCGAGGCGTCCGCGCCTTCCGCGCGTAGCTGAATCGTCCCAGTTTCGCCAATTTTGGCAGTGCTGGCGGTCATCACGCCGGTATGATTAATGGTTCTGGCGTACAAGGCTTCAATTAATTTGGCTTTGAGGCGAATCTCCTGCGCGCTAAGCGTTCCGCTGTTGTCGATAGCGCTTTGCAGGCCGTCAATCTGGGCTTTAACGCTTTCATCGATCGTGACTTCAACCGATTGCGTCGGGCTGACCTGCATGCGGACGACATCGCCAGCGGCAAGCGCAATACGCCCTTCAGGCGCGTAAATATTGCCGCTGTTTTTAATCGCGCCGCCTGCCAGCACGACAAAGCCGCCGGGCTGCGTGGTGATATCGCCTCGGTTGTCAATGAGCCCTGCGCCCACGCCGTCGGGCCGCGAAAAGGTCCAGTTCTGCGCCAGATAATCGGCGCTGGACAGGTGCAACGTCGTGGCAATTAAATTGCCGACATTCACGTTGGCTGTATTGCCGAACGTCAGACCCGCAGGATTGCTGAGAATCACGGTCCCGTTGCTGTTCAGCGCGCCATTAATCACGCTGGCCCCGCCGGAAATTCGATTTAAAATAGAAGCAAGATTATTGGAGAGCAGAAAATTAACGGTTTCGCCTTGCGCGATATTAAACTGCTGCCAGTTGATAATCGCATGGGCCTGATGCGAGGTGACGTTCAGCGTATTGCCATTGACGACATCGAACGACACGTCGCCGCTTTCTACCTGCCAGCCGCTGGGCAGGGCGGCGGCGTTCTGGGCCAGCAAAAGCGACATCAGCAAGCTTGCAGCCGCTCTGGGCATGGTCTTGGGAGAGGCCAGACATTGGCTGGCATGCGCCATACCGCGACGTATCCAGTCATTGAAATCTCGCGGCTGAGAGTAAAAATTTTTCATGCCAGAATCCTTGGCTCATTTCATACTTCATGAGCACTATCGACCATTTGTGAGAATTCTTAAGTTAAATTGTAACGAAAGCGTCATATCATGATGCTTTCGCCTGTCCCCTCAGCGTCTTAATTGAGGCTTATGAATGCAACGCTTTCCCCGAAACATCCATGACCGCGCGCAACTGTCGCGCAAAAGCGATATGAGCGGCATGACCTGCGCCCACGGCAATCACGCGCGCGCCCAGACGCAAGGGCGAAACGCCTGCGAGCATCAAATCGCCCAATAAATCCAGCATTTTATGACGGACGGGCTCGTCGTCCAGGCGCAATGGCGCGGTAAAGCCGCCTTCGTCTGTTAATCCCAGCGTATTATCGGCGCTCACGCCGCGCGCCAGCCCCTTGGCCTGCAACAGCGGCAGCTCTCGAACAAAGCCAAACGTCCGCGCCGGGCTGATCCACTCGATGCCGTCGCGGCTGGAATCCCAGTTCACCCAGACGTCGCGCAGCCCCGGATGCGGAAAATCCACGGCGTATGTTAGCTGAAAATACGGCGCGGGCAAGGCATACACGCAGGCGGACTCATGATGGCGACAAAAAACCGCCTGCCGCAGCGGCGCCACAGGTTGCGTTTCTGCGTTGGCTTCTAACGCGTCAAACCCCAGGCGACGCAGGGCGTCTGTCCACGGGTCGGCGCTCCCGTCAAGAATCGGCAGTTCCGGCGCGCCCGTGATGCGCACCCGCAAATGACGCGCGCCGCTCAACGCGCATGCAGCCAGAAAATGCTCCACGATCGAAAGCGTTTGACCGCTGCGCGCATCGCCCAGCGTGACGCCGCGATCGGCATGCATCACAGCCGCCAGCGACGCCGGAATCATCACGCCGTCGCCGAGATCAAAGACAATGCCATGAGCCAGACCGTCGTCCTCAGAAGGCGGCGCCAGGCGTTCGATCTGCGCAACACAGGGCAGGCCGGTAATCAGGCCGGTACCCGCGACGGTGACGACGGCTTGCGCGGGCGCCGCCGCAGAGGGCGCAGAAGATGCGAAAGCCGCAGAAGACCCTTCCTGCGTCATACGCGCGCGCCTCCTTCTGGCGACAGTCTCTCGAGTGTTTCCAGCAACGCCTGCTCCAGGGCTTCAGTGCGCTTTTTGAGGCGCGTTAATTCCTGTCGCATTTCCGGCAGCCTGCCAATGAGGGCGACCTGCTGAAACGCCTCGCGTTGCGGGCGCGCAGGCAGCCCCGCAACGATGGTCTTGGCCGCCACGTCCGCCATGACGCCGGATTTCGCCATGACAATGGCGTCATCGCCAATGGTCGTATGGTCTTTGATACCTGCTTGCCCTGCCAGCACCACGCGATCGCCGATCCGGCAACTGCCCGAGACGCCGACCTGCGAGACAATCAGGCAGTTTTCGCCGATGGTGTTGTTATGGCCGATCATCGCCAGATTATCAATCTTGGTACCGCGCCCGATGCGCGTCGCGCCGAGATTGGCCCGGTCAATGGTCGCGCCGGCGCCGACTTCCACGTCATCGCCGATAATTACCGAGCCGACTGAATTGATTTTAAGCAGATCCGTATTGCGCGCCTCAATCCGTCCGCCGCTGGCCCGGGCGGATTCCACGCTGCCCGCCTCGGGCGTGACGTAGCTGAAGCCATCGGCGCCAATGCACACGTTGGCATGCAGCGTCACGCGATCGCCCAGCGTCACCCGATCGTAAACCCGCGCGCCGGAATACAACAGGCAGTCGTCACCCAGCGTCACATTCGCGCCCAGCGTCACGTGCGGCAGCAGAATCGTGCGCGCGCCCATGACGCAGTCCGGGCCGACCACGCAATACGCGCCGATGCAAACGTCTGCCGCCAGACGGGCGCTAGAGTCAATCAGGGCCGTGGGATGCACGCCTTGCGAGTGAGACGGCGGCCGGTCGAAAAGCTTCAGCAGAATCGCCAGCGCGTGACGAGGGCGCGGTACGCGTAGAACGTGCTGAACAAGGCCTTCAGGCAACGTCAGCGCCTCTGGGGCAAGAGCCAGTTCAAAACGCGCGCCCGCCTGAGCCAATTTCGCCGCCACGTCTGCATCCAGTAAAACGACCATCGCGCGGGGATCGCCCGCTTCCTGAGGATGCGCCAGAGCGATGGCGCTTTGCGAGGCGTCGCCTTCAATGCGCCCTCCCGTCGCGTCGGCCAGCTCGGCCAGCGTCTTGGCGCGCGGTTGGGATGAAACAGGCAGACTCATGGCAAACGACTCCTATGCGCAGGAACGATACGGCCAGAAACGAGAAGGCTTCGGGGAGCTTGATTATAGCCCACTCAAAGCGCGCCGCGCAGGCGAGCTACGACGCATTTGCATCGCGATTTGGCGTCAAGCTCAAAGAAACGCTGACGCGTCTTTGATCTACAATAAGCTGCCGCACGGCGGATTCCGGCCCCGTAGCCAGAATCCCGCTTGTCAGACGCTGCCAGAATCTAAGGATGTCGTCTCCATGCCCCCCGCTATTTCGCTGCCCCCGGTAGAAACCTTCGAAAATCAATACCCACATCGCGATTACGAGATTAAAATCTCCGCGCCCGAATTTACCTCGGTCTGCCCGAAAACCGGCTTGCCGGATTTTGGCGAAATCACGGTGATTTATACGCCGGATCGCCTCGTGATTGAACTCAAGGCCTTTAAATACTACCTGCTGGGGTTCCGCACCCAGGGCATCTTCTACGAGAACGTCGTCAACCGGATTCTCGATGACCTCAGCCAGGCCATCGCTCCGCGCGCGATGACGGTCATCGGGGATTTTTCTTCGCGCGGCGGCATCCGAACCCGCGTTGAGGCCATTTACAAGCCGGGCGACTAACCCCCGGTGTTTACAATCTGTCACTGACGCTCAACAAAATGGGTTGAGTGGGTTTGATGCGAGCGATCCTCAAATGATTGATTTCCACGCGAGCGATCCTCACGCGTTCGATAACGCCATGCGCTTTGCAGGCGCTGCGAACGACTGAGCCATTCCCTCCCGATTCGCGAGATTTCCCCGGTGACGATTTCCGCCCTTTCTGGATTTTCGCCTTACAGAAGCGCCGCCCTGCGTTTTGGAGCCGAAAGCGCGTCCGCTTCAGAAGCCAGCGTCGGCGCTGGCGCTGGCGAGACAGAAACGATCAAAGACCCGGCTTCTGAAGCCCCCAACGCGTCTGCAACGCCCGAGGCCCCGCGCGCAGAAAATTCCGGGTTTTTCCGAGCCCTCAAATCCGTCGCCTACAGCGCGGCAGGTCTGGCGCTGCTGCTGATTCCGCAACGCCTGGGGGTCAGCATCGGCGCCCGCGCAGGCGGGTTATTGGCGATTCCGCTTACCGTGACGCTGATGATTCCCTTTGTCATCGTCAAGGATATGGTCAGCAACCACGCCTCGCGACAAGGCGTCAAGGATTATTCGGATTTACGCGTCCTGCGCGCGATTCTGGACCGCAACATGCGCGAAAAAACCGAGTCGCTGCTCAAGCACACGCCGTTTATCAAAGACGAAACGCGCCAGAAACTGCTGAATAGCTGGATGGACATCTATAACACCCGCGTGCGCTCGGCGCTCGACTGGGTCGGCGTTTCCATCGGCATGGGCGACAGCGCCCGGATCCCGGAACTGGAGACGCTTCCCGATCGCCTCAAAGAGAAAGAAACCCGCCGCGAAAAGCTGGAAGTGATTATGATGACGCTCTTTGTCGCCACGCGCCGGGCCGCGCTGGTCAGCGGCCGACGACTTCTCAGCGTCAAAGCTCTGGGCGGCGGCGCGTTGGCGCTGGTCCTCTTTAAGCCCCTGCACGCGATGTTTGAAAAACTGGTCGGCGCCGAGGCGCAGCGGGCCGAAGAGGAATTGAAGGCGTACGAAGCGGCGCGCGCCGCGCGTTTTCAGGAAGAGGCCGCCGCCACAGGACCGGCCTTCGCCTGAATCCTCAAAAACGGAACCCGCCGACGGGAGGCGCTGACAACGCTGGCAACACGCGGCCGTTTGCCCTAGAATAGGCGCGCTATGGCCCCCGAGTCTCCCGCTGCGCGTCTGATTCCAGAGCTGTCGCGCATGGTCGGCGCGCGATTTGTGCTGAGCCAGCCGTCCGAGCGCGCGGCGTACGAATGCGACGCCTGCGTCTTGATTCAGGCCCCGCCGGATGTCATCGTCCTGCCCGGCTCCAGCGAAGAAGCTGCCGCCGTGGTCGCCCTGTGCGCGCAACACGGCGTACCCTATACCCCGCGCGGCGCCGGAACCGGCCTGTCCGGCGGGGCCCTCGCCATTGAAGGCGGCGTCCTCATCGGCATGAATCGCCTGCGGCGGATTCTGGCTATCGATGTCGAAAATCGCACGGCGACAATTCAGGCCGGCGTGGTCAATGCGCGCCTGAATGCCGCGCTGGCGGGCAGCGGCCTGTTTTACGCGCCGGATCCCTCCAGCATGTCGGCCTGTACGCTGGGCGGCAATCTGGCAGAAAACGCCGGGGGCATTCATTGCGTCAAATATGGCGTGACGACGGATCATGTTCTGTCGTTGCGCCTGGTCACGTCTGACGGCGCGCTCGTCTGGACGGCGCCCCCCGGCGGCTGCGCCCATCGACGCGGGGGCGCAGGGCTGAACTTAACAGGTCTGCTCGTTGGCTCTGAAGGGACCATGGGGCTCATCACCGAGGCGATCGTGAAGCTCACGCCCGTGGCGCCGGATATTCGCGCCTATCTGGCAGCTTTTGACGCTGTTGCGTGCGCTGGAGAAGCGGTTTCGGCAATAATTGCCGACGGACTCGCCCCGGCCGCGCTGGAATTTATGGACGCTTTTACGGTTCGCGCCGTCAATGAAGCCTTCGACGTCGGGTTTCCCGAAAATTGTCAAGCCGTGCTGCTCATTGAGCTGGACGGAACCCCCGAACGCGCGACGCTTCAGGAAGCGCGCCTCAGGACGCTGCTTCAGACGCATGGCGCCCGACAGATTCGCTCAGCGCAACGCGACGACGAACGCGCCGAAATCTGGTCGGCGCGCAAACGCTCTGTGGCGGCCTACGGGCGCTATGCGCCTGCGTTTTTCGTAATGGACACCGTTATTCCGCCCAGCGCGCTGGTCTCGCTTCTGGACGAAATCGAAGCAATTGCCAGGCGGCATCAGTTGCTCATCGGCAATGTCTTTCATGCGGGCGATGGGAATCTGCATCCTAATATCCTGTTTGACCCGTCTGATCCTGACGCCGCGCGCCGCGTCATGCTCGGGGGCGAAGAGATTCTCAAGGCCTGCGTGGCGGCAGGCGGTACGCTGAGCGGCGAACATGGCGTGGGACTTGAGAAGGCCGACTACATGTCGCTGGTTTATTCGCCTGCGGATCTTGCCCGCATGCAGGCGGTGCGCCAAGCCGTAGAGCCAAGCGGGCTGGCCAACCCCGGCAAGATTTTTCCGCATCGGCGCGCATGCGGCGAAACGGCGGGCGCCTTGGCCCCGGCCGCTCTGAATGCCTCGGGAGCCTGGATTTAAATGACATCGACGCCGCCCCTTTCCCCGCCGAGCGCAGCGGCTCAGGCGCTGGCCGACCGGCTCGCTCAGGCGCGCGAACAAGGCCAGACGGCCGTGTTCACGGCGCAAGACGCCGCGCTTTTTCCGGCGGCGAGTGGTATCAGCCTCGGCGGGCTCACCGCCATTCGCCGCTACCGGCAAGCCGATCGCATCCTGACGATTGAAACCGGCGTGTCCTGGGGCGAATTAAGCCGGCTGACGGGCGACTTGAATCACGGGCTGGCGCTCTCGTATCCCGACGACACGACGCTGGCGGATATTCTGGCGGAAGACCGCCCTTCGCTGGCCACGGGACTTAGCGGCGGTTATCCGCGCGATGTCGTTCTGGGCGTGGAAATTGCGACCCCTGACGGCCTGCTGACCCGTGCCGGTGGCGAAGTCATCAAGAACGTCACGGGCTATGACCTGTGTAAGCTGTATCTGGGCGCCGGGCACGCCCTGGGCGCGCTGACGGCGGTGACGCTGCGCCTGCGCGCGCAACCGCAGACCCGTCAGGGACTCCTGTTGACCTTTGACGCCGATGACTTCAACGCGGCGCTTGAAACGCAACGCGCGGCGCGTCTCGCGTCAGAATCCACGCTTGCGGCGGCGCTCAGCGCTTGCGAGCTATATCGCGACGCGCCGCCGCAGGGCTTCTGGCAATTATTCTTCATGCTGGAAGGCTTTGAAGAGTCCGTCGCCAGCGCCGCGCGCCAGCTTCAGGACGCCTTCGCCTCGCGGGCCCAAACCAGTCGCCTGATGCCGCCTGAAGCCTGCGAAGCGCTGTGCGCGCAACTCGACGCGCAGACGCATCCCCTGACGCTGGAAATCGCGGGCGGCCTCGCCCAGACGGCCAGCATTACGCGGGAGGCAATCGGAGCCTTCAAATCTCCAGTCTGTCCGCCCCCTGCGAGCATCCAGATTCGCGAAGCGGCCGGGCTGACGTTGCTCTCATGGAACGCTGATGGCGCGCCGACGCCGCAAGCGTTGCAAGCCGCCGCGACGCCCCTGCTGACGAGCCTGAGCGCTCACGGCGTCACTGCGCGTCTCACGCGCATCCCGCCGGGATTCGCGCCGCTGGCCGAGGCATGGAATCTGCCGCGAGAAGCAGAGACAGCCTTACGCGCCATTCATGCGCGTCTCAAGCGCGCCTGCGACCCCGCCGGGGTGATTTACAGCGGCATCATGCCCCTCCACGCGCTATTGCCCGAATACGCCGGAGACGCGCGCCCATGACACACTCGCCGCAAGCGCTGAGCGCCTCTCTGCAAAAGCTGGACGCCTGCATCCACTGCGGATTTTGCCTGCCCGCCTGCCCCACATACGCCGCCACGGGTTCTGAAGCCGAATCGCCGCGCGGACGCCTGTATTTAATGCGCGACTGGCTGGGCGCAACGCCCGATAAACCCGCCCGCTTCTCGACGCATCAGGTCGGCGCGCATCTCGACGCGTGCCTGGGCTGTCTGGCGTGTCAAACGGCCTGCCCTTCGGGCGTCGAATACGGCGCGCTGCTGCATACCGCCCGTCAACGTCTTGCCGATGAGCGTCCCATGACGTGGTCGCGTCGTCTCAAGCGCTTTGCCATGCGCCGCCTGCTCCCGGCGCCTGGGGCCATGACCGCTCTCAGGCGCGCGGTGCGGCTTTATCAGGCCAGCGGCGCGCAGACGCTGCTCAGAAAAACCCGCGTCCTGAGCGTGACGCCTGCGCTGGCGAACGCAGAAGCCCTGTTACCGCCGGTTCCGCGACATGAAGCGCTTCGGGCGGGGGCGACCTTCGGCCCGGCGACGGGCGAGCGCGTCATCCTCCCCACCGGCTGCGTGATGGACGCGTTTTATAACCCGGCGCATTGGGCCACGATTCGCGTCCTGAGCGCCTGCGGATTCTGCGTGACGATTCCGCCCGCCGGCTGTTGCGGCGCGCTGGCCGACCACAGCGGGGAAGACGACATCGCCGACGAGCGCGCGCTGGCGACGATGCGCGAGATACTAACGCTCAACCCGCGCTGGATAGCTTTAAATTCAGCCGGATGCGGTTCGACAATGCAGGGCTATGGCCATCGCTTCGCTGACAACGCGGCATGGGCGGCGCGGGCCGCGCATTTTTCGGCCCTGACGATTGATATCATGGCGCTGCTGAACGATCACGCGCGTCCTGCGCTGACCGCCGCGATGACGCAAGTCGTCCCCCGCCGCGTCGCCTATCATGCGGCGTGTCATTTGCATCATGGCCAGGGCGTTCAACGCCAGCCGCTGGACCTGCTGGCGCTGGTTCCCGGATTGACGCTGATTCCGCTGACGGATGCCGCCGCGTGCTGCGGGAGCGCGGGCGTTTATAATCTGGAGAACCCCCAGTTGGCCGAAGATATTCTCGCAGAGAAAATCGCGCGCATTGTCGACAGCGGCGCGGACGCAATCGCAGCGGGAAATCCCGGCTGTCTGTTGCAAATCGCCAAAGGCTTGCGCGACGCCGGACGCGGCGACATTCAGACGCTTCATCCGGTGGAAATTCTCGCGGAAGCCCTGGCCCCTTCGCCCTGAAAACGACTTTAAAAGGCTTTTTTACGCCACGGGCGCTTTGCCGCTGAGATAGTCCGAAATCGCGTCACGATCGGCCGCAAGCTGCACGCGCTGCGCGTCGCCCAGTCGAATGGCGCTATCGGGATCTTTCAGGCCATTGCCGGTCAGAACGCACACGACGGTAGAATTTTCGTCGATGCGCTCTTCGCGACATGCGCGAATCAAACCGGCGACGCTGGCTGCGCTGGCCGGTTCGCAGAAGACGCCTTCGCGACTCGCCAGAAAATGATACGCCCAGCCGATTTCGCCTTCACCAACCATGTCAATCAGGCCGCCGGACTCGTCGCGCGCCGCCGTTGCGCCCTCCCAACTGGCAGGATTCCCAATGCGGATGGCAGTCGCAAACGTCTCGGGATTCTCAATCGGATGGCCATGGACAATGGCCGCCGAGCCTTCGGCCTCGTAGCCATACATGCGCGGCAGGGTCGCAATGCGCCCGGCGTCAGCGTACTGCTTGTATCCGCGCCAGTAAGCCGTGATATTGCCCGCATTGCCCACCGGAATAAAATGGTAATCCGGCGCGGCGCCCAGCGCGTCACAAATCTCAAACGCCCCGGACTTCTGGCCTTCAATGCGATACGGATTAATCGAGTTGACGATGGTCGCCAGCCCGGTTTCGCCCAGCTCGCGCACGAGGTCGAGGGCGCGATCAAAATTGCCGTCAATCTCAATAATTTTGCAGCCGTACAGAATGGCTTGCGAGATTTTACCCAGCGCGACCTTGCCTGCCGGCAGCAGAATCACGGTTTGCAGGCCGCAGCGCGCCCCGTAGGCGGCCGCACTGGCGCTGGTGTTGCCCGTACTGGCGCAGATAATGGCGCGCGCGCCGTCTTTTTTGGCTTGCGAGACGGCGTACGTCATGCCGCGATCTTTAAAGCTGCCGGTAGGGTTCAGGCCTTCCGTCTTGAAGAAGATCCGCAGGCCTTTCAGGCCCGTCTGCCCTGCGATCCACTCGCTGAGGTTATGCGCAGGAATCAGGGGCGTATTGCCTTCTTCGAGGCTGACAATCGGATAATCGTCCGGCAGGTTGAAAAACGGACGATAGCGTTCAAGAATGCCAGCCATAGTGAAGGGGATCCTTTGAGGTTAACGGCGCTTGCCAGACACAACGGCAATGACGCGCGAGAGGGCGATGAGACAACCAGAGAGAGCTTATAAATAGAAACAGAAATTAAAATTACAGAATTCGCAGCAAACAGGCCACGCTATCGACCGAGGGATAAGCCAGAATCCGCGTTAAGGCGTCCTGCATCTGACTTTCGGACTGAATATGCGTGATCAGCACAATCGACGCCGTGCCGTCTTCGTGAATCCCGTGCTGGACAATCGACTCAATGCTGACGCCGCATTCACCGCAGGCGGTTCCGATATTACCGATGACGCCCGGCGTATCGTGCGTGCGCAGGCGCACAAAATAGCGATTACGCGCCTCTCCGGCAGGCGCCATAAGCGCATCGCCGTGGTAGATGATTTCCATCGAAGGAATCGGGTCATTGCCCTTCACCAGATTGTCGGTGATGGCCAGCACGTCAGCGCAAACGGCGCTGGCTGTAGGGAGTTCACCCGCCCCGCGCCCGTAGAACATCACATCGCCCACGGCGTCGCCTTTAATCCAGACGGCGTTATTTTCGTTGTGAATGCTCGCCAACGGATGATCCTTCAGGACGAGAGTCGGATGCACACGGACATCCAGCGGCCCTTGCGGGTCAAGTCCCTGACGACACAGGCCAATCAGCTTGATGACATAGCCGAGCGAGTCGGCCAACTGAATATCCGTCGCCGTCAGGCGCGAAATGCCTTCGCGGGCCACGCGCGCGACATCAATCCGCTTTTTAAAGGCAATAGACGACAGAATCGAGATTTTATAGGCCGTATCATGGCCTTCCACGTCATTGGTGGGGTCCGCCTCGGCAAAGCCCTTTTCCTGCGCCTTTTCCAGCGCCGTTTCGTACGACCAGCCTTCGTTTGCCATTTTGGTCAGAATATAATTGGTCGTCCCGTTCAGAATCCCGGCGATCTCCAGGATATGATTGGCCGCCAGCGAGAGTTTCAGCGGCATGATAATCGGGATGCCGCCCGCGACCGCGCCTTCAAACATCAGGCGCACGTGATGCGCTTGCGCCAGCTCAAACAGGGCCTGGCCTTCCTTGGCGATGAGTTCTTTGTTGGCGGTAATCACGTGCTTGCCGTTGCGAATGGCCTCGACAATCAGTTCGCGCGCCAGATCCACGCCGCCCATCACCTCAATAAGCACTTGCGCTTCGGGATCGCGAACCACGCTGAGCGGATCATCGCAGAGCAGGCGGCTGTCCAGCCCTTCCACGCCGCGATTCTTGTCCAAATCGCGCACGGCGATGCGCCGAAAGTCGATTTCTGAGCGCTGGCTCAGAATTTTATACACCCCGCGCCCGACAGTGCCCATGCCAATCATCCCGACCCCTACCGGCGAAATCGGCGTCGTCGCAGCTTTAGGCGCGCCTTCGGCATGCGGCAGGCGTTGCAGGGCGGTCGAAGCGGGAGAGACGTCAGTCATCGCAGGGCGTTCCATGATCGCGGAGGGCTAAGGCGGGAGGAGTGCTGTCCTCCCAGAGAGCGTTGTCCTGGGCGGATGGCGGACTGTCATACGGCACGTAATACAGCGTGAGCAAGACAATCAAACCGCCAAACGGGAATTTATCGCCCGCAACCCCGTCGCCGCCGCCGTCGCGCAAGGCCCGACAGGCTTCGCGCAAGGTCGCGCCGGTGGTCAGGAGGTCATCCAGAACGACCACCATTGTAGGCCCCCTTCCGCCGCGATTCAAGCCGCAAAATCCGCGCGTGCTGGCGGCGCGGCGCCACCTCTGCGGGCGAACCGCCATACTCTGACGCAGATTCATCAGGCGCTGACGCCGCTGCGCGAGCTGATGCTGACGCTCAGTTACGCGCGTCCAGCGCAATAAATCGGGCAGGGGGCGATAGCCGAAGATGTCCGAAAAACTCTCGACCAGCGGCGTGAGCGGCGCGCGCGCTCCTCGCGAAGGCGGCGCCGTCACCCACACCCGATGCCCGAGATTCTCGCAGGCCTGATCCAGCCCGCTGCGCCGCCAGCAGGCTTCCAGAAGCGCCTGAAGCAGCGGCGCAGACTCGCGCCGATTCTGAAATTTATAGGGATACAGGCAATAACGCGCCTGCGGGGTAAAAACCGCAGCCGCATAGGCCAGCGTCGGCGGGGCGAAGCGGGGCGCATGGCGATCGCCCGGCGCAAACAACGGCCCGGATTCTTCTCGCAGAAGCGTTTGCGCACAAGCGTCGCAAAAAACCGCCTCGCGCGCGCAAGGCGTCTGGCAATGGCGACACTGCGCATTGCGCAAAGCGCGCTCCATCCGCGCCAGATACCGGGCCGCCAACCCCATGGCCGTTTCCCTCCTGCGCTTCCTTTCTCCTGTGATTTCTTATCGGGAAAAGCTTATTCGGGGCGAACCGCGAGGATCAACTCGATCTCGACCGGGGCGTTGAGCGGCAAGGCGGCCACGCCCACGGCTGAGCGCGCGTGCCTGCCTGCCTCGCCAAAGACGGCGACCAGCAGGTCAGAGGCCCCGTTCAGCACCTTGGGCTGATCGGTAAACGCAGCCGGGCTGTTGACGAATCCGGTGATTTTAACCACGCGCTCGACCCGCGACAGCGACCCCAGATGCGCCTTCACCAGGCTCAGGGCGTTCAAGGCGCACTGACGCGCGGCCTCCTGTCCCTGCTCCAGCGTGACGGTAAACGAACCCACCGCGCCGGGAGACAGGAGCTGCCCGTCACGCATGGGCAAGACGCCGGAAGTATAGAGCAAGGCCCCGGCCTGAACAATCGGCACATAGCTCCCCACCGGCTGTGGCGGCGGAGGCAGCATGGCGTCCCACTCGGCCAGCGTCTGGGGATAACGCGCGGGATTGGAAAGGTCTTCAAGTGTGGACATGGGGACAGACATGGGCAAACACTCCTGTCAGGGCGGTAAACAACCGAAAACAGTTATACGATATCGCACGGGCGCGATTATTTCACGGGCGATTCGAGCAGCGTAAGGCGTCCGGCGTCGGCGTCAAAGCGCGCCCGAACGCCGATAGGCAGCGTCGCCGTAAGCGCGCCATGTCCGACGCTCAGGCCAAACCCCGCAGGAACGCCAAAATCGCCTAGCACATCGGCGAAGAAGCGTTCCAGAGGATACGTCGCCTGCAAGGGATCGTCCATTTCAGAGAAATCACATAAGATCAGCCCGCGAATGTCGGCAAAAAGCCCGGCCATGCGCAATTGCTGAAATTGCCGATCCAGACTGTAATACGATTCGCGCCAGTCTTCGATAAACAGCAGATGCCCGCGCGTCTGCGGCTGAAAAGGCGTGCCGCACAGCGCCGCCAGCAATGAGAGATTACCGCCCGTCAGCGGCCCTTCGGCGACGCCGCCGCTAATGGGATGATACGCCGCCTGCGACGGCACGGGATAAGGCGTCGGGGCCTCGCCCATCACCAGCGGCCAGAGCGCGTCCTCGTTAAAGGGGTCTTCGTCAATGAGATTGGAGGTCAGCATCGGCCCATAAAAGCCAATCAGCCCCGTGCGCTGATAATTCGCCAGATGCAGCGCCGTCACGTCGCTAAAGCCAATGAGAATCCGGGGATTGGCGCGGATCAGGTCGTAGTCGATTTGCGACAGAAGGCGCGTACAGCCGTAACCGCCCCGCGCGCACAGAATGGCCCGAACCTCCGGATCGGCAAACGCCGCATGTAAATCGTCCAGACGCTGCGCGTCGTCGCCCGCCAGATAATACCGCTGCGAACGGGCGTTCGGCATTAATTTTGGCTGAAAGCCGCGCGTCTGCAACAATGCGACGCCGCGATCAAAAGCGTCGCCTGAGCCATCGGACGCCACGGGCGTGGGCGCCGCCGGGGAAATGACCGCCACGCAGTCGCCCCGTCGCAAGGCGGCAGGAAAGAGACGCGAGGGGGGCGTCGTCTCGTCGCCATGAGGATCAAACTGGGTCATGGCCGCTTACATATTGGCCGCAGACAGACTGTCGCGCCATTCGCGCACAATGGTCTCGCGCAAATCCAGCGGCGAATGGTAGGGACAGGCCTGACTAATGACCGTCACCGCGTCGGTGGACAGATTCACGTCGCGGCCCTTCTTGCCAAAGAGACAGACGCCGCTACTTTTCACCGCATCAGGCACATCGGCGACCGGATTATAAAAATACCCGCAGCTTCCACAGGTCACCATGGTCAAGCCGTGCTTCAGGAGCTTGGTTTCCAGCTCATAGAAGGCCTGATCGAGTATCCGGTAGCTCTGCGTAGAGAACGAGACCGTCTTGTAATACAGCGCCATCTGGTAAATTTCGGACCCCTGCTCGTTATAGCGCGTGTGCGTCTGCAGCACGCAGTCCACCTGACGCTGACCATTCGATATGGGAATGGATTTTTCCACCACCCGGTCTTGCCGAACCGGCTCTGCCGCCGCCGCGACCCCAGCCGATGTCAGATTCTGCGCCAATTGCGCCTGCTCGCTGGGCGAAACCCGGCGAAGCGGGGCTTTTTCCAGATCATCAAAGTCGAGCGGCGCGTTGGTCACCAGCAAATCGCGGATGCCCGACTCGTGGCGATGCGCCGTATCAAAGAGCGACAGCTCGGGGTCGATGGTCTCGTTAAAGCGCGTGCGGCTTTGGCTCTTATAAGAACGCCCGTCCGCCCCTGCCGAATCGCGCGAAAAACGTCCCAGCGCCAGATAGGCCAGCGCCGCTGGCAGCATCAGCCCGCCGAGCAGGTAGACCACGGGCGTCCAGATGAAGCCGGTGAGGTAATCCGCCGGTTTACAGCGCGCAACAGCCATACTGAGCAGATGGAGCGTCACCACGCTGATAAACAGGCCCGTCCACACGGCGGGATGCCCCGAATTCCACAGCGGCGTCTGCCAGGCGACCAGCGCAAACGCCAGAAAAATAGCGCCGGTGATGAAATCCGGCGGTTTCAGGACGGTTAAAAATTCTTCCAGCGCGGTCAGGTCGCCGCGAATCACGGCGCGAACCAGCAGCGGGGCGCTATAAACCGCCGCCAGCCGCAGACGATTCAAGGCCGACAGCGCGCATTCCATGGTCACCGGAAACAGCCGGTAAGGCCGATCGCTATACGTCACCATCGCCGGGGCCCAGCCCACGCGAATATTGCCCAGCTTCAGGCGCAAGGCGTATTCCAGATTATCGAGATCATGGCCGCGACGATAGGGAATCATCTCCAGAATGTCCTGCTTCACGGCCCAGCCGGAATCTTGCAGACGACAGCTCAACCCCAGATGAAAACGCCCCGCATTGGCAATGCGGTTGCGTAAACGCCGCGACAAGGCCGCCACCTGCCCCAGCAGGGACGCCTGACGCCGACGCATAGCGACCATCCCCTGCATAACAGGAAAATCAAAGCTGGCCGCCACGACATTGAGGAAGTAATCGGGCTTAATGACGTCATCTGAACGAAAGAACGTAATGACGCCACAGTCTCCCGCCGCCAGACAGCGTTCAATGAGCCACGCGGTGAGCTGGCCCTGGGTGGGACGCGCGTCGGGACAGACGCACACCCGCACATTCGGCGATAACTCGGAAAGCGATAACTCCGCCTGAAGCTCAGGCGAAAGCCCCAGATACACCGACACGCGCGATGACGGATACTCCTGGGCTTCAATGGCTTCTAAAAGCCGCTTCAGCGCAGGACCCGAGCCGGGATCCTGCCAGGTAACCAGCGCCGTCACGTTTTGATCGGTGATGCTGCGATAGCGCTTCTTGACCAGATCGGCTTTACGCCCCTGCTCCGCAGCGAAAATCACAAACAATTGGCGAATCAGCAGGATCGCGCCAACCAGAATCAGCCATGTATCCAGTTGAAAAAACCACGCCACGCTGCCGGACTCCCCATAAATCCCTGAAAGAGAGCGCTAATAACCGGAAGCCTCTATCCTACCTGGGTCTCTCGCTCTGAAAAGGCCTTCCGCGAGCCTGCCGGGCTCTGCCCTCATTGTACCGAAAACCGCGCGCCGCCGCCAAACGCCGGACGCCGATTGTAATGAAACATTTATGGCGCGGGCGGCGGTCGCAAGCGCTCGCGGTAGCGCAGCAAGGCTTGCGAGGCGTCTTCCACGGTGTCCTCACCGAATTTTTCCAGCAGGGCTTGCGCCAGCGTAAAGGCCGTCATCGCCTCGCAGACCACGCCGCAGGCCGCCACCGCCGTGACGTCGGATCGCTCGAAGTGCGCGGCTTCGCTTTCGCCGGTTTCCAGATTCACGCTGGCAAGCGCCTTTCGCATCGTCGCGATCGGCTTCATCACAGCCCGAACAATGACAGGACGACCGTTACTGACGCCCGCCTCCAGCCCGCCCGCGCGGTTGGTCGGCCGTTGCAGCGTCATCGTCTGCGTCGACGACAACCCGCCCGGCACAATCTCATCGTGAAAAACATCGCCCGCGCGCGTCGCGCCGTCGTCGCCCGCGCCGATTGTGACGCTTTTCACAGCCTGCACGCTCATGACGGCCTGGGCCAGACGGCCATCCAGACGGCGATCCCATTGCGCGTACGAGCCCAATCCCGGCGGCGCGCCAACAGCAATGATTTCGACTTCGCCGCCCAGCGTCACGCCGTCGCGGCGGGCCTGGTCAATGCGGGCGCGCATGGCGCTCAAAATGGCGTCGGATCCCGCACAGCGCAAGTCGTTGGCTTCGGCGCGCGCGGCCAGCGACTGCCAGTCGTCGCCGAATTCGGCGTCAAGCGCCGGACGATCCACGTCCACGCCGCCCAGACGGGTGACGTGGCTATATACCTCAATGCCCGCAATCTGCGCCAGAATTTCGCGGGCGATGGCCCCGGCTGCCGTGCGCGCCGCCGTTTCGCGGGCGCTGGCGCGTTCCAGCGCATCGCGCAAATCGCTCAGGCCGTACTTGTAATAGGCGGCCAGGTCCGCATGACCGGGACGCGGGCGCATGAATTTCTTCTGTTCAGCGGCTTCTCCCCACTCGCCGCCGCTGGCCATCGCGGATTCCCAGTTCTTCCAGTCGCGATTCTCAATCAGCAGGGCGATCGGGGCGCCGGTGGTTTTCTCAAAGCGCACGCCGCCGAGAATGGTCGCCTGATCGGTCTCGATGATCATCCGGCCGCCGCGCCCGTAACCAAGCTGGCGGCGCGCCAACTGGCGGTTGAGGGCGTCTTGCGTCACGCGAAGACCGGCGGGGACGCCGTCCACAATGACAGTCAGGCCGGGCCCGTGGGATTCTCCCGCCGTCAGAAAGCGAAACGAAGCCACTGTAAGGGCTAAACGGCGCGACGGATTTTATTTTTACGGATGCAGCCGGTGCACACGCGCATGGTTTTATGCGTGCCGTTGGGCAGCGTAATCAGGCAGCGCTGAAGGTTCGGCTCCTGAAAAAACCGGTTGTGCTTGTTGGAAAAGCTGACTTTGTTGGATTTATTGCGCTTTTTGTCGCACAGTTCGCAAACAGCCATGGACGTCGTCCCTATGGATTGATCGGGGATGGAAGGGGAAAGACTCTAAAAAACGAGGCAAAAACCTGAAGCCGTATTGAAGCATCAAGACGCGCCCAAGGCAAGCCGCGCGTCAAACGGCCGTCGCCCAAAGCTCGCGCCCGCAGACCGGATTCGCGATCTGCGGGCGCAACATGACACGGACGCCGACGCGTATTCTGCTCCTCGCGCCGGTGATTTTCTTCTCTACCCTGGATTTTTCGTTCCTGGATTTTTCCGGATATTTTATCCGACAGGCACTACTCAGGCGCTCCTCCGTCGCAACGCGATGGCGCAGCCTCCGGGGTTGCCGCTCGCTTGCGCAAGCGGGCCAGACGCGATTCTAACTCTGCATCTTCTGTTTTAAATTGTATAGTCGCTACTTCTCTGTCTTCTTATTTTCTCTGTTCCACGACTTCGGTTACAAGGCTCATTGCGAATTGCGCGTTCATGAGGACGGAAGCCCCGGGGGGCTTTGGCTCGCTCGTTAAGATTCTCACAATATATAAAAACAAATAATTAAACAAAATTGCCTCCGCCAGCCCTCATGTTACGGAAACGCTTCAAACGCTTCGCAAAGCGCCAGGCCCGCCTCCAGAGGCGACGTAAGGGCCGGGGGGATGCGCCTCGGGCCGCTGGCCGCTCTCTTTATGGCGCGCAATTTGAGAGCGACGCAGGCATGATGGCTCGTATTTATAGCTCCTGGGTGGTTTTAAAATGCAGCTTGGCGACTTCGCTGAGCCGCGCCTTGCCGAACTGCCGTACGAAGGCCTTGGCGCAGGTCTTTACGGGCGATCCCGCGCCGGGGGGCAGCGCCAGATCAAAGGTCTCGCCCAATGCGCGCAGCTTACGCACAAAACAATCGCGCGCCAGGATACTCGCCGCCGCCACGCCGGGATTGGCTTCGGCCCGAGGGGTTTGAAACAGCGTAATCGCGCGGCCTTTTTCCTGCAATTCGTTGCGGATGTAATGCTCGCCGCCGAACTGATCGGCAATCGCCTGAGCGCACTGCGGATTCTTCGCCAGCAGGCGCTCAATGACCGACGCATGGCCCCAGGCCAGCAGATGATTCAGGTTACGCCCGCGCGCGCGAAAATCTGCGTAGACCTCGTTATAGCGCGCCGGGGCCAGCTCCAGCGCCAGCACGCGATCAGGCCCCAAGGCCTGTCGGATGCCTGCGGCAATGCGGCTAATGGCGTCGTCCGACAGCTTTTTACTGTCCATCACCCCCAAGGCGGCCAATTGCGGCAAGGCCGCATCGTCGACGCAGGCGCCGGCAATCACCAGCGGGCCGAAGTAGTCGCCTTTTCCCGATTCATCGGTGCCGATATACGCGCCCGCAACGTCCAGTTGACCGGATGCCTTCAATGGTTTTGCGCCGCTCGCAGGCCCCGCGCCGGCAGCATTTACGGAAACCGAGCCCGCCGGGAGCGCAGATTGGACAGCGCTCAGGAGGTCTTGCAGCAGGTCGGGCGTGGCGGCGTCGATCAGGAGCGTCCCATTTGCGTACTGTTTGACGCGCACCCAGAGGGCTTTTCCGGCGCCGCGCCGCGCGCCGTCGAGCCGAAAGGCGCAGTACTGCTCAGCCTGCTCGCGCCACTCGAAATGCGACACGCCCAGGACAGCGCGCTTTAAACGCGCCTGCGCGACAGGCGAGGCGAGCTTGGCCTTATACATGGCTGGACACGCGGCTAGACACGCAGGCGGCTAGAGCGTCTGCTCATAGGCAAACGTCGCATAAGCCGACTGCAAGGCGAGATACGCACTGGAAAAATCTGACAGCTCACGACGAACGCGCACGCCGTCGAGGCGAATCCAGTCAGGCGACACCATAATCAGATCGGCGTACAGCGGCGAGACGACGGTGACTTCGAGCGTGTACGGGCCCGGCATCTCCAGCAGATTGTCGCGCCAGCGGTCGCAGTCGGCCATTAACTGCGTAACAGTCTCGCGATAGGCGGTCAGAACATCGGCGGCGGATCGATGCAGGGCAGCGGCGTAACCCAGCGCAGTCTTGGTTTCAACGGTGCGAACGGCGGGAATCAACGCCGTTATTTCGCGGCACAGCGCCTGATCGCCACTGGCCAGAATGACCGGGGCCTGATGCGCCAGACTGGCGTAATACGCGTTAAAGCCGCCTTCGCCCAGCGACAGCCCATTGACGCGCACGTCGGCGAGCTTGTCGTGAAACGTATGCGGCAGCACGGCGGGAGAGGAGCCGGCTTTGGCGTGATAGCCCAGCAAGACGACCCCATCAATGCTCAGATCCAGCCCGGCGAGCATGGCCGCAGGCTTGGGTTTACCCGACAGCAGGCGAATCCGGCTATCAGGACCCGGCAAATGCGCCAGCGCCAGATTGGTCATCGTCATGTGCGCGTCGTTGACCAGAATCTCGCGCGCCCCGGCAGCCAGCGCCGCCTTGCACACGGTGGCGACTTCGAGCGCCAATTGAGCGACTGCGGCGTCATAGGCCTCACGGCGCGCAGGGGATGCTGCGCACTGATGAGGCGAATTAACGCCGCAAACGCCTTCTAAATCGGCAGAAACGTAGAGACGGGTCATACGGACGCGTGCGAGTGCTCCGAATCGTGCTGAGAATTTTGTTGCGCCACGTCGCTGGCTTTATCCGTCAGGCGGGCCCAGGTTTCGCGACCGGTCGTTTCGAGATCCGAAGAGATTTGGCGCGCTTTTTCACGCAGCATCTCAGCGGAGTCGCGCACGCCGACGCTCAGGTGTTGGGCCTTTTCCTGCGCAATGCCTTTGAGTTCGCAGGCTTTCTCTTGCGCGATGCCTTTCAATTCGCTGGCTTTTTCTTTTAAGCGGCCGGCCTTGTCTTCTAATTCACCGCGACGACGGGCGGTTTCATCGGCAATAATTTGACGGGTTTCCGCGCCGCTGCGAGGGGCCATCAAGAGGGCCGCCACAGCGCCGACTAAAGCGCCGAACAACGCGCCCGCGACAAAATTGGAATTCGATGAGCTGGACATGAGGGGAGGTCTCCACTGTTATGGGGTCGGAAGGTGAGTCTTCGGGGAATCTTCGAGTCGATAAAAATAGCAGATAGAAAGAAACGGCGCCTTAACAGGTTTTGGGGCCCGGCTTAAACGCGCGCCACAAGCCTTTGCCCACGGCGCCCAGCATCCCGGCTGCGCCGCCCAGCGCCGCAGGAGCCGACCCCAGATGACGCGTCGCGCTGCGCAGCTTGTTGACGCCGCGTCCGGCGGTTTCAACGCTTTTTTGATAGCCGCGGCCAATGCCTTCGACGCCGCTCATAGTCTTCTCGCTGAGGGCTTCAGCCCGCGCGCTGATTTGACGCGCATTTTTGAGGATCGGGTAAATCTCATAGCGCGCCAGCGGCAGAAATTCCAGCACGCCCCACAGCAGCATCGCCACCTGACCCAGAATAATCGCCAGCAGCGCCAGCAAGGGAATCAGCAGGATTGAAATGGGGATCAAGGCAATCCAGCCGACCGTGGTCAGAATTTTCAACTGATGGGCCAACGCGTCAGCGGCGCCTGTGGAAGTCATCAAATCCATAGAGAAAGCCTCGTTTTCTGGCAACGCCCAGAGGGCGGACCTTGCCGGTTAACAACTCTGCTAGTGACGGTGACGGGGAAAATACAGTCAGGACATTCAACAGGGGGCGGCGCCAACTAGTGCGCGCCCGACGCCGACTCTTCGCGCTGCTTGGCGTCGGCCACGCGCCGGGCGTAGCGATCATGTTGCGCCTTTTCCACGCGATTTTCAATCTTAACGCGCGTGCGATCAATAAATTGACGCGTCGGGCTGGCGGGATCCATCTCATCTTCCACGCGCTCGGGCAGACTTTCGACAAAAATCCGAACGCGATGCCGCATCTCACGGCCGCTCATCGGCGCCAGCAGCAGGGCCAGCGCAGAGCCAAACAGGCCGCCGACCAGCAGCCCCAGCGAAAAAGCAAAGACGTCATCGCCCGCCGATTCCTCATGACGGTTGGATTCATTGCGCATGGCCTGTCCCCTTTCTCAACGCTTCAAAAAAAGAGAGTGCTCGACAGAGCGCTTCAAGGCAGAGTAGACAGTGTAAGGCAACGCGCGTGGATTTTCAACAATACGCGGCAACGCGAGCGCCTGCATAAAACGCCCATTAGCCAAAGGCCTATACCCGATTGCGCTATTGCCTTTGCGAGTGATGTTTCAGTATGATGGGCGGAAGCCGCGCAGCCCAAGGGTTTTCGCATCTGAGATATGCCAGTCGTATTTCCTCTGGAGCGATAGGCTTGCGCGCTCGCCTCCAGACCGTCTCTTGTCCCCAAAACCCGCCTGTTTCCTGGTTTTATTCTCTGACTTCGATTTTATCTCGCGTTTTGCCTCAGCGCGTTCTGCGCCCCTGTCCCCCGGCTCTGTCTTCAGGAATCCGATTCTGCCATGTCGAATGGAAGTTTTCTGGATATCGTCCAGCAGAAAAAGCAGTCTCACGACGAATCCTCTCAACTGACGCGCTACGAATTGCCGCTGGTAACCGTGGACATCGTGCTGTTTACCGTGCAGCAGGGACGCCTCAAGGTCTTACTGATTCGGCGCAAGAGCGAGCCGCACATGCACATGTGGGCCATCCCCGGCGGGTTTATTCACGGCGGCGAAAGCCTGGAGGCCGCCGCAGCCCGCCAGTTGCAAGAAGAAACCAGCGTCGAAAATATTTATCTCGAGCAATTGCGCGCCTTCGGCAAACCGGGCCGCGACCCGCGCGCGCGCGTCATTACAGTCGCCTATTTTGCGCTGGTCAGCAGCAAAAAGCTACATCTGAAGGCGGACGCCAACGCCGAAGACGTGCGCTGGTTCTGCGTCACGGAACTGCCGGAGCTGGCCTTTGATCACGCCCTCATCGTGGGCGAAGCGCTGGCCGCCGTGAAAGAACGCCTCGAAAACTCCTCGATCGCCTTTCAGCTCCTGCCAGAAAAATTTACCCTGACAGAACTCCAGCGCGTGTTCGAGCTGGTGCAGGCCCGCACGCTGGACAAGCGCAATTTCCGCAAAAAAATGCTCGCCTCCGGCATTCTGCGCGATACCGGCGAAACCAAGATGGAAGGCTATCACCGCCCCGCGCAACTGTACGCCTTCCGCGAGGTCGCTATTCCGGTCTCGGCCTGATGAGACGGCGCGCAGAGTAGGCCTGCTGGCCTCAGCGATTGCGTAGAAAGCCGTTGCGGTTGCTGGCGGCGCTGTCGTTTACGGCTTCTGGCGCCGATTGCCCGCGCGTGGCGATATCGCAGACCGTCGCCAGCTTGACCTCTTCGCTTTCGCGCGTCAACTGGCTGCGCGACTTCACCTCGACGCCCGCGCGCGTGGAGATGGTCTCGCTGCAATTAACGCAGTAGCGCCCCTTGCGGTTGATTTCTGCGATCAGCTCGCCGCAGCCGCGACATTTGAACTTGAGAAACAGGCCCGCCGTCCCCAGCTTGGCATCCAGATAGAATTGCTCGATATAATCCACCGACAGACCGACTTTTTCGGCCAGATCGTCGATAAACATTCCCCCATGCTCGGCGCTGGACTGCAAGAGCCGAAACATCATCTGGAATTGCTGGTATTCGGCCTCCACACACTCAGGACACTTGTCGTTGAGCGCCTTTTTAAACACGCGATTACACCGCGCGCAATTGACAATGCGTCCATTTACCATAGCCTGCGTTCCTTCTGCATGGGCGCCATCGCCCGTCTCGCCAAGCGCATCCGCTCCGTCGTCGGTCTGATATCGCTCCGTCAATGGCGTTGAATCCCTGTGTTATGGGTATCGGGAAGCGGCCGGGATCCTGAAGAGGGGATCATGCTCTGCGGGCGGAATTGTTTCAAAAATATACAATCCGACGGGTTTTTATCAGGGCAAAGACGCGTGTTCCCAGCGTGTTACGGGCCATGCTCCCGTCAGCATTTGCGGGCCGCTTTTCTCATCAGATTTTTCTGGGAGATTATTGCCAGGCGTTCTTGCGCCGCGTCGTTGACACAAAAGCCCGTTGAGGCGTTTTAACGCAAGCGTCAGCCCCTGGTGAGGCCCTTCTCTTTATGGGCGTTTCGATTTCATGAGCGTTTCTATTTCTTCCTCATCCGCAAGCTCTCTCTTTGGCCGCGTCTCCTGCCCGGCGCGATTCGGCTCGGCCCCGCGCGCCAACGCCGCCCCCACCCCCGATGACGCGTTTACCCCCGGCGCAAACAGCGGCAACGCCAAGCCTTCTGCCCGACGCGGCGTTTTCGGCTCGACCCGCGAAGGATTCCGCGCGCTGAGCGGCGCGCTCAAAGATCGCACCAATCGGCTGCTGCTCACCGGCTTTGGCTTGCAGTTGGGCCTGCCCGCCCTGTTAGGACTCAGCCTCCTGGCGGGTCCTGTCGGCTGGCTGCTGGCCATTGTGGCGACTCCGCTGACGATTGCCGGCAACTGGTACGGCGAAAAACTCACTGCCAGAGCCTTCGAGGAGATCGACGCGCGCGGCCTCAGCAAAGGGCGTCCGCTGGATCGTCTGGCTAAAATGAACGACATCTGGTACAACACCACCCCTGAATCCGCCGGAACCTTCCGCCAGCACTATAACCGCCTGATTAAAGACATCTTCGGCGATGCGCCGGAGCCGCGCGCAGCAGGCGCCCCGCCGCGTTCGCTGGGCGACGTCATGAAAACCTCGTCGCGCAGCGTCGCCGATCGTTTACGGCGAGGCCTCACGCTGCATCCGCGCTCCAAACTCGGCGCCACACTGGATGCCGCGCTCACCGTCAAGTCGCAATATCAGGCCAAGCTGTATTCGCGCATCGCCAACACGCTCACCGAGTGGTGTCACCGCCTCCCCGGCATGAAGCCGGTCGCGCTGGCGCTGAGTATTGCGTTCCACTCGACGTTCCTGCTTTTTAACCACCGAAAAATCGCGCAGGCGATGGCCCATCATGTCCGCCGCGCGTTTTAGGCTGGCCCGGGAGGGCGATTTCTCACGGTGAACGTTTCAGGCCCTTATTTCGCGGCGCCCCCCTCTGCGCTGCTCGCCCCGAGCGGAACCGATACGGCGTTGCCCGCGCTGGCGGCGCAACTCGGACAAGGCGTCACGCTTTCCACCGACGGGCTCGTGCGCTTTAACGAGCCGCTGGTTCAGCGTCTTACCCAAGGCGGCGCGCAGACCACGCCCCTGCTGTCGCGCAGCCTGATGATGCTGGCGCGCTTCGCCAATCCGCCTTTACCTGCGCTGCTGGAAACCCTCTATGTCGCCAATTGTCTGGCAGACGTCGGGGTCCCCAACATAGGGGATCTCTATCCGGCGGCCAGCGCCTTTAATACGCATCCTCACCCGCTGACGCAAATCTATCTGGCGGGGCTTTACCGCAAGCTGAATCGCCCTGAAGCCTTCGGCCCGCTGCTGGCGACGCTCACGCATCAGGCCGTTTCGGCCTACCCGGCGCAAACGCCCATGACCGGGGTAACCGAAGAGGTCGGCGGGGCGGCGCTGCAACTCATTGCCAACCGCACGGCGGAAGAAACCGTAAGGCGTCTGGCTCCCTATCTGCGTCTCAACCCGCCCGCAATAAGCCCTGGCGGACATGGCTTTACCGGATAACAGCTCGCTCAGGGGCGAACAACGGCCCTGCGATGCGATTCGCGCGCCTTCTATGTCCGACTGTAAAGACGACTTTCGCTCGCCATGATTCGTCATTTTTCAGGCGGGACAAGGGGAATCCGGCATCAGGGCGCTTCGCAAAAGTATATCTTTCAGATATTCGATCAATTTCTTTTAGAGATTTTTGTTTATTAATACATAGAATTAAATTACGAACATCCCCGTTCACTTTATCCGACCTCTCTCCCCCCATTGTATAGGCTTTTTACACGCGCAGACGTCACGCCCGTGACGCGCATCGCCGCCAGCGGCGCACAGATTTACCCATCACTCTAACCCCCTATCCCCACTAGACTATTCGTTCTCTAACGCCGCCATGGACTTTCCGTGACGGCTTTTTCTTTGGCGGGTCGTTTTCTGAGGCGCTTTCATGATTGGCAGTCGGCCTTAGTGAAGCGAGGGGCCGTTCCTTCCCCTCGCGCTCCCCTCCCGGAATTCACGAAGGGCGGAGCCCTTCACCCAAGCTTCCCGAAGGGGACTCAAGGGCCGGGCGCTCTGCATAACAAGACAGCCTTCGCGAAACGAGGGGCCGTTCCTTCCCCTCGCGCTCCCCTCCCGGAATTCACGAAGGGCGGAGCCCTTCACCCCAGCTTCCGCAGGGGACTCAAGGGCCGGGCGCTCTGCATGACAAGGCTGCCTTCGCGAAGCGAGGGGCCGTTCCTTCCCCTCGCGCTCCCCTCCCGGAATTCACGAAGGGCGGAGCCCTTCACCCCAGCTTCCGCAGGGGACTCAAGGGCCGGGCGCTCTGCATGACAAGGCTGCCTTCGCGAAACGAGGGGCCGCTCCTTCCCCTCGCGCTCCCCTCCCGGAATTCACGAAGGGCGGAGCCCTTCACCCCTGTTCTGTCGCTGTGATAGAGGCACAGTCGCCAGGCATCAGGCTCGATGGCTTGCCGGAAGGCCGCGCAGCCGCTAGACCCCGCTGGCGGCGGCTTCTCGACGGGCGCGGCGGATACGATCGTATTCCGGATCACGGTAGAATTCCGACGCCGCCGTGGACGATTTGCCGCTGTATTTCGTAAAACGCTTGCGCGCGTAAGGCAACTGGGTACGCTGCGAGACAAAGAAGCAAATCTGCGAGATGCGCACGCCCGGATACAACTGCAACGGCACCGTGCTGACGTTGGACAGCTCAAAGGTCAGTGCGCCGCAAAAGCCCGGATCCACAAAGCCCGCCGTGGCGTGAATTTGCAGCCCCAACCGACCCCACGTACTGCGACCTTCAAGCCGCGCAGCCAGATCGAGCGGAATTCGCACGAATTCCAGCGTTGAGGCCAGCGCAAATTCGCCCGGATGCAACACAAATGGCTCGGTTGGCGGGATTTTAACGGCCTGCATCGATTGCGCCGCGTCTCGCCGCAAGGCTTCCGGCGTCTTATTCACCAGATCCATGTGCGTCAGGTTCGAGCGGCGCATCACCTGAAAATCCGTGCCCAGTCGCAAATCTACCGACGTGGGGCCGAACTGCTCTTCAGGATTGATGAGCGGCGTAATAATGATGCGGCGCTCAGGATCGGGATCCGCCATACGGGCCAGAATCAGGGTTTCGTTGAGGATCATGGGCTGCGGGGTCCTTCTTCAGGGCTTGCGCGGGGAAACGGCTTACGCGGGCGTCAGCAGAATCCGGTGGATTTCGGAGGTTTCGATGGATTTAAGCAAAAGATGATCGCGCGCTTCGAGCTGACGGCTCAGCGTCTGGAGACCTTCGCCCTCAGGCGCGTTGAGGCAGTCGTAAAGCCACAGGGGGGCTTGCTCGAGCTTGTTGAGCCATCCGGCGGTAATGATTTCGCGCGGCGTGTTGGGGCTCTCGCGCACCAGATTGAGCAGATCGTAGACCGGCGTTTGCTCGGCGGCCCCATCGCCCAAGCGCTCGCCGAGATCGGCGGCCGGATAAAGCGTATGGGCGCTGATGAGCAGATTCTCATCCAGGCGCGGCTGCAAGTCGAGGGCGCGCTGGAATTGACGCTCCGTGAACGACTGGCGCTGCGTCACAGCCTTCTCCACCGCGTCGAGAATCGGTAAAAACGACTCCAGCGGCGACAGTTCAGGCGAAACGGCGGGCGGCGCGGCGCGATGCAGGTCCAGCAGCAGGCGACCCCGCTCGGCGGCCTCGTGCATCAGCACCAGACTTTTATCCACAAATCCTAGATAGTTCAGCCCGGTGAACAGCGCCGGTTCCAGCGCTTCGAGGAAAAACCAGTCACGTTGCAGCAGCGCCTGCGCCAACGACTGAAAATAATAAGCAGGCCCCACCAGTCGCAACGCCACAACATGGCGCGTCAGGTGATACGCCCGCGAATCGCGGCCGCCCGCGTTGTGCGACTGCGAGCCATTCTGCCACAGGCCGGTCAGCCCCGAATGCGTTTCGCTGACCTCACGGGCGTAGGCGCCGACCAGACCCAGCCAGCCCAGCGGGTTATCGCGATTGAGAATCGACAGTGACTCAACGAAGACGCCCTCAAAGGCGCGCCAGCCCAAGGTTTCTTCTTCAAAACGACTGTCAAGATCCGCGCATTCCGGGCGAAACGCCACGGCGCGCCGACCAATTCCGGCGCAATCAGCATCCGGCATGACTTCTTTAAGCAGTAGCGCGACTTCCGGGCGCAGCCCATGGCGATACGTTCGGCACAACCAGCGACTCAACGCGCACAGCTCGGTATAAGGCTCATACAGAGCGACTTCGAGCTTCTCGGGCAGATTCACCAACAGGCCTTGATCTTTGAGCCCGGCATCGTCAAACAGACGCAGGAAAAACCCGCGATGCGACAGCGTGCGCTCGCTGAGAGCGTCGACCCGGCGGCTCAGGCCTTCGAGCAACGGCGTCGAGGCAGGCTCACAACAGGCGGCAGATTCGCGGGCCAGCGCGCCGAGGCGCGAGAGACGCTCCATTAAATCGAACGCGATGAATTTCAGTAAGGCTTTTTGCACGGAACAGGCCTCATGCGATGCGTCAACACGGGAGGGGTCAGCGCCAGTATAAAATCCGCCCTGCGACTGGACAAGGGAATCCTGCGATTCGTAACGTAACAATTTTGCCGCCTCGCGCTGGGGGTTTCGACGCGCGCGTAATCGTAAGCGCCGTCCCGCAAGCGTTTCGCGGAGATTACCTGAAGGTCGGGCCCCTTAACGCCGTCGCCACAGCAACAGGATGGGCCCCGAGCGCTCGTCAGGCGTCTTGCGACGCTCCCACGTCTGATATTGCCCCAATAAGGCCTGATCAAGCGCTTGATTCGAGGTCGCCGCCTGACGCAAGGCGCGGCGATCGGCCCGGGTGGAGACAAACGGCGTTAGCGCGTCGACCAGCTCGAATTCCCGGGCGATTTGGGCGTAATACGCGGGCGACCACGGCAGCGTCAGACGCTTGTCCGGCGTCTTGCGAGGCTTCAGGCGCATCACCAGCCAGGACGATCGCGCCAGCGCATGGATGCGAACCGTATACGCGTCGGGCGCAGGCAGAAACGAGGCCTTCCCCCGCATCGCGGGCAGAAAAGGCGTTCGCAGAAAGGCGGGCGCGCCCAGCGGCAGGGCTTCCGGCTCGACCATGACGGTTTCGCGCGGGGCGACGCGCGCCAACAGACGGGCATTCATGAGCGTGCGGGTATCGGGTTTGGCATGGACGCGCGCGAAGTAAGCGGCGTCCGCCGCCATGGGCCACGCCAGCAGCGCCAGCATTAGACTCATTGCCAGCGAGGCCAGACTGGCGGGCCATCGCCCGCGCGTGATCGTCGCAACTCGCAGAGAATCAAGACCCAGCGCAATCAGCAGCATCCAGAACGGGGCCGCCGGGAGCAGATACTTGGCGTTGACCAGCCGGAATTGAGAAGCCGCCAGCAGAAATATCGCCATAAACGCGAGCGGAATCAGCCACGAGGGGCTCGCCAGCCGCTCGCGCCACAGCCGAACGCCCGCCAGCCCCAACGACAGCAGCCCCGCCGCCCACAAAGGCCAGCCCAGCGCCTTGGGCAGAATATGAAAAAACGTTTTGCCAAAGCCCGCCATCGGCAAGAAGCGCCGCGTCGCGTCATGCGCTTGCCGCAGCAGCACATGACGGCGCTCCAGATCAAAATCGCGCCAGAAGGCGCCAAAGTCCAGAACCGTATACGGGCATAGCGCCAGAAACGTCACGACGGCAGCCGCCAGGCAGGCGAGTATCCTGGCATCGAAGAGCCGGGCAAAGCGCCTGGGCGACGCGATTTTGTCCGCCTGCGCCTGCAAGCCGGAGGCCGCAGGCGGAGCCAGCCAGCGCAGACCATGGGCGCTCAAGGGCAAGGCCAGCGTGAAAAAATTATATTTGAAAGCAACCGCCAGCCCCGCCATCGCCCCGCAGAGCAGGACGTCGCGCCAGCGGCCGGTTTGATAGTAGCCGACGGCGGAGCAGGCGCAGGCCATTAGACACAGCAGAGCAGGCGCGTCTGAAGCGACAATCGCCGAATATTTGACATGCGGCGAGTAAATGGCCATCAGCGCGGCGGCGGCCAGCGACGCCCAGAGGCTCGCGCCGATTCGTCTGGCAAGCGCAAACGTCATCGCCACGGTCGCCACGCCCATCGTCGCCGTCACCGCCCGACCCAGCAGCGTCACCGCCCCGGGATCGGCCCGAAACGCGTCGACATACGCCTGCCAGTTCGCCCAGTCCCCCGCCTGATACGCCAGCCAGTACCAGCCATAGTAAAAATACAGAAAAAAGCCGGGTTTCTTGAAATAATGCGGATTCCAGTCGCCAAAGCCCAGATTGAGCGCGCGGCGCAGGTAAATCGGCTCGTCTTCCCACAGCAACAGCGGCAGGCCGTAGCCAATCAGCGAAAACCGCAGCCACGCGGCCAGCGCCAGAATCGCCAGCAGCGAGGCGATGGCGATCATCAGGCGCTTTCGGGGAAGATTTGTCGGCGGCGCAGGGGCGGCTTGCATCGGCGTATTATCCCTTGCGGCGCGCCTCTGAAGACCCGCGCCGTAAGGCCCATTGGGCCATAAAAACCCCGCGCGCGCAATCCGATGGCGTTTGGCGTTTCACGCCCGGCTTAAGGGGCGCGGCGCAAGACGCAGGCGCGTCGATGCACGTTTTCAGTAAATCATCGCGAAAACGTCTCAAACCCAGACAAATAGAACTTTGTGTAAAACACACGCTAAGCAGAGAGGGGCATTGCGCAATTCAGACCTGTAAAAATCCTTGCCAAACAAGGGTTCGACTGGTATGATTCCACTCTGGATTGCGATGGAAACGGTTCAAATCTCTGTTCGCCTATTGAAACAATTGGAAATATAACGTCATTTTTGCGCACAAAATGTGAGGATCATGACGTTTATGCCTTTGGAACGATTCGTCAGGGGAAGAGCCGAACGAAGTCCTAACGATAGCAATCATGGCGCGATATCGAGAAACTTAAGCGAGAGTCGACACCTGTCAGCGACCCGGCATTAAAGCGCACGTGCGCCCACTGTGCGGGGAGCATCGCCTATTCCTTGGACGCCCGTTATTTTAGAGACGATGTGATAAAGGGGTATTCAATGAACCAGTCATGCGAACAATCGCCGTATTCGCCGCTTGAGCCGCAGGCCGTCACGGCGCGCCGCTACCGCAATTCCCGGTATTTTCTGGAAGATCAGCTGCGCTGCTCCCAAACCGTCGACGATTACCGCACGATCCGCTCATTCGCCAACAGCCTCAACCAGTTGCGCTGGTGCGTGATGTCGCCGATGGCCGAAGCGCTGGCTGGCATTCAGGGCAACGTCCGCTAAAATCCGGTTAATTGACGGGGGCGGGTCGTTGACGCCGCGCCAGAAGGCGCGATTGCAGCGCACACTTGGCCATACGGGTTAAAAATTGTGGATTGCCCACAACATAGCGGGCAAACAGCCGCCGAGGCTCGACGCTGAGGCGAAACAGCCATTCCATGCCCAGATCGCCCATCCACTGCGGGCAGCGCGGAAACGCGCCGGTGAAGTAATCCATCACCGCGCCGAGCGGCAGCAGGGCCGAGACGCGCAGTTGCTCGCGATGCGCCGCGATCCAGCGTTCCTGCAAGGGCGTGCCGAAACCCACAATCAGCAGATCGGGGCGAAGGGCGTTAATGTCATCGATGACGGCGCGCTCCTGCGCCTCATCAGTAAGAAAATAGCCGTGATGCCCGCCAATAACCGTATGGTTCGGGATTCTCCCGGCAATGACGTCGCGCATGCGCTCGAACACGCCCGGCTTGCCGCCCAGAAAATAAACCGTCCGCCCGGATTCCGCCAGCGACGCCAGCAGATCAAACACCCAGTCCGCCGCCGGAAATCGCTTGGGAAGGCTGCCGCCCATCATCCAGGCGCCCAGTTGAATCCCCGCGCCGTCGCAGAAAAGGCAATCGGCCTGGCGAAGCGTGTCGGCGAGACGGGCGTCCTGCTCGGCCATGTTGGCCACATGCACGTTGAGATAGGCGATAAAGCGTTGCCCGGGACGCTCGATCTCAAACAGGATACGGCGAATTAAGTCGCCCGCATTCTGGAAGGCGCTGATATCAAACGACTCCAACGGGACAGCGGGCGGAAAAATCGGCGAAGAAGGGGTCATGCAGGCCTTCACAGGGTTGCTCGACAACTATCACATGGCGACAGCATCGCCTCGCGACGGGATACCCATGAAAAAACCTCCCTGATATACAGAATTGACAAATTGATATATTAATCTTACGACGCTTATCGTTGCTGGGGGAAAACACACGCGCACGACAGGCATTGCGGGGATTACGTCATGTTAAGCGTAGACGCGATTCCACTTACGGGGAGCCCGCAGCGTAAACTTATTGTAACCTTGGCGGCGCGCCCTTGGCACAAGATCCCCTTGAGGCGCCTTAAGGAAAAATAGAAGCGTGATGGGCGCGCCTCCAACGCCCGCCCCCCGGATTCCCGACGGATTCACGCCTTGATTTTGCCCCTTTTAGGAGTCGCCCGTGTCGTTTCAACTGCCGCCCAGCGTCACAGGTCCGCGTTTTGGACGCGCAGCCATGCCGGGCTCGAAAAAAAACGACCCGAAAAATCCCGCCGAGCCCCCCCTCAAGATAGACGCGCCCCCCACACTCACCCTGCGCGATTACGGCAAGCAGACGCGCGCGCTGAGCGACGAGCGCCATAACATCCCGCGGCCCTTCGGCTATGCGCTCAATAACCCGCTGGGCTGGGCCGAATACAACCGCACGATGGCGCAAATCGCCGACAAGCAGACGACCCTGCGCGCGCAACTGACGCCCGAATTCATGCGCGGCGCGATGACGTATCTCCCGGCGGTTTCGCGCGAGCGGCTGGCCAAATATCTCATTTCCCCTCAGTTTACTGCCGATCTGCTCTCGTCTTCGCAAGGCCCCGACGCCGTGATGCGTAATTTCATCACCCTGCTGGGCCCGCCCGTGGTGAAATATTGCCAGACCCAGGCGCAAGAAGCCGCCAATCTATCGGATACGCGCGCCCACCGTCACATGCGCACGCTCGAGCGCGAACTCAAAGACCTCAACGCCGAGCTGAAATGGCTCCCCGTCAACGCGCAGGACGCCCCCAGGGGGACCACCCGGCAGGAACTCGAAGACAATCAGAAACGCGCCCAGGAGCTCAAAGAGGACATCGAGGCGCGCGACACCCAACTCATGGCCCTCCAGCGCTTCGTGCCTCTCAAAACCGCGCTGATGCCGCTGCTCGACGCCGTTCCGCCCGCCGACTACGACGACATCAAGCCCGCACTCGATGAAACCGTCGCCGATTTCAATCGCGCCCATGGCGCCGACCCCATCGTCCACGTCGATCGCCAGACGCTGGGCGCCGGCTCGATGGCCCAGGTCCACGGCGCCCGCACCCAAAGCGGCAAGCGGCTCATCGTCAAGGTATTTCGCCCGGAGGCCTCCAAAACGCACTTTGACGAGTATCACCGCTTCACGCAATTTGCGCTGCTGTTTCTGATGGGCGGCGACAAGCGCGCCTGGGCCGCCAAACAGGCCCAGCTGCTAATGGACGTCTTCAAGGAAGAAGTCAGCCCCGAGCGCGAACAGCTCCACGCGCGCCGCCTCAAGGCCCGCATCCAGCGCGAAAAACTGCCCATCAAAATCCCGCAGGTCCTGAGCGTCAGCCCGAGCGGATTTGTCGAGGAATTCGCCGAAGGCGAGAACCTGAGCCGCCTCGCCCAGAGCGACCGCGCCAAGGCCGCCGAAGTCATGCAGACGCTGGGCCCGGCGCTGGTTAAAAGCTTCTTTCTGTGGCCCGAGCGATTTCTTGATCCGCAAGGCGGCAATCTCAAGGCCCCCGGCGCAATTTTCGACTACGGCCGCATGGCGCTGCTCGCCCCGCGCGTCAACCAAGCGCTCCATGGCATCGTCCGCGATTTTCTATTAGTAATGGCCAAGGAGAGTCAACTCCGACGCGAAGCCGCCGGTAAAGGCGACAGCGGCAACCAAAAAGAAAAATTAAACAAGAAAATTAATGAATTAGTCCCAGAGCTTTTCAAAAAAGTGGACCGCCATATTCAACCGTTATTAAAGCCCAACCTCAAACTAAAGCCAGAAGAAATTGCCCACATTCGATACAGATTTATTTCAGATCAGTACTACATCAATCCTCAGGACATTGACCAGCAAAGCCGAAAATTATTGCATAGTGAAGAACGGCATCTATCAAAACAAGGCATCTTTTTCGGCCTCCTCCAGAATTTAGCCGAGTTGAGCGATCGCGGCAAAACCGTCAAACTGACCGAATTCGGCTCGCCGCTCACGCGGCAGGACGTCGCCCATGGCCGCGAAAAGCTGCGCGCCGTCATGGCCCCCTATTTTGAATACAATCAGAAAAACGTCAGCGACGCGACGATTGAAGCCTGGCTTAAAAAAGAAGGACAGGCCAAATTCGATGAGTTCGCCCCGTATCTCGGCCCGCCCAACGGAAACGGTCTGATCAATCGCCTCATTGGGTCGCGCCGAAACATGACGGAATTGCAAAAGGACGCCCCCTCTGTCAAAAACAAACCTAAATCCCCCAAATCGAAGGACGACAACACGGACCTCGGTAATGCAAAACAATGGCTTGCATACTTCCAATCCAATTTAGCCCAGGCGCAAGCGGCGCTGGCGCAAGCCGAAAACGCCCCTAACGCCGGCAGCGACGCGGGCCGGACTCGCGTGGAAGAGCTCAAAAAGCAGCGCACTCAGCTCCAGAAGCAGATCAAAGAGAAGGAGAAGTATGTAAAAGATCTGCAAAAAACCGGCAAACAGGCCGAAGAAGGCCTCAAGCGCGAAACCGCGCGATTCGAGGATTTCTACCAGAAGGCCATGCGCGACGACGACGTGCGCCAGGCGCTCGTCAAAGCCGTTCGCTGGAACCGCCAGCTCGAAACGCTCGCCGAGAGTCTGTATACCGATATACTCAAAGGCCACTCGCTGGCCAAGGAAGAGCGCGCCTATTTAATCGGCTTCCTGAAAGCGGACCTTTACCGCGAGTATCAGCCCACCGTGCGCGACGACGCGGATTTTGACGACTAGCTTTCCTCATGAAGTCTGCCCCTCGGGGGCCGTTCCCGCCCCCGAGCCCCCACCCTGTTTTCATTGGAGGGTTTCACCCTCCAGACCCGCTTGAGATTCTTCCTACGCTTGCCAGCGGGCATGAGAGACGCGTGTTTCTCTTTTTTCATGGCGGGTTTCACCTGCCAGACCCGTTTAAGGCTGTGCCTACGCTCGCCAGCAGGCATAAGAGTGCCTTCATGATGGCGGGTTTCACCCGTAAGACCCGTTTAAGGCTGTGCCTACGCTTGCTAGCAGGCATAAGAGTGCCTTCATGGCGGGTTTCACACGCCATGCCCGTTTAAGGCTGTGCCTACGCTCGCCAGCAGGCATAAGAGTGCCTTCATGGCAGGTTTCACACGCCAGACCCGTTTGAGGCTCTGCCTACGCTCGCCAGCAGGCATAAGAGTGCCTTCATGGCGGGTTTCACCCGTAAGACCCGTTTGAGGCTCTGCCTACGTTTGCTAGCAGGCATAAGAGTGCCTTCATGGCGGGTTTCACACGCCAGACCCGTTTAAGGCTGTGCCTACGCTCGCTAGCAGGCATAAGTGACATCACCCCACGACTAAACCGCCGGAAAAGCCCCCTGGGCGCGTAGAATTAAATCCGTGATTTCCCGCGCCGCGCCGCCGCCGCCGGGTTTGGCGCAAATGACGTGACACATCCCCTGAATTTCTGACGCCGCGTCCGCCGGGCAGCAGGCAAGCCCAACGCGGCGCAAGCAGTCGGCATCCGGCCAATCGTCGCCCAGATAGGCCACTTCTTCAGCGCTTAGGCCCCATTGCGCGAGCAGGGTTTGCAGATACGGCCATTTGCGCTTGATATCCTGTCCCAGCACGTCAATACCCAATTCCTCGGCGCGACGCGCATTGACAGACGAGCTTCGCGCGGTGATGAAAGCGCTGCGAACGCCTGCGCGCTTGAGCAAAGCCAGCCCCTGACCGTCCTTAACGTTAAAGGCCTTGAACTCCGCCCCGTTATCAGCGTACACGATGCGCCCATCGGTTAACACGCCGTCGATGTCCATCGCCATCAGGCGAATACGCCGCGCGCGGGCGATAATATCCGACGGGACGCGCGCGATGCTATCAGACAGGACGGCCCGGTAAACCGGAAACGGCGCCGACTCGCGCGGCGGGCTGTCAGCGGCGGGCGTCTCGTGCGACGACACGCCCTAAAACGCCCCGAGAAAGCGTAAATCGTTGGCGTAAAAATCGCGGATATTGACGATGCCGTATTTCAGCATCGCCAGACGCTCGATGCCCATGCCAAACGCAAAGCCGCTGTAGCGCTCGGGATCCACGCCGACGTTGGTCAGCACGTTGGGATCGACCATCCCGCAGCCCAGAATTTCGAGCCAGTCTTCTTTGATCACGCCGTTAACCTCGCGGCGAAACAGCACGTCCATCTCCATACTGGGCTCCGTAAACGGAAAATAACTGGTGCGAAAGCGCGTCGCGCGCGCATCACCAAAAAACTGCCGGATAAAATGCGAGAGCGTGCCTTTCAAATGCGCGATACTCACGCCTTCTTCCACCAACAGGCCTTCGATTTGATGAAACAGCACGTTCTTTTTGCTACTCACGTCCTCGTTGCGGTACACCCGCCCCGGCGCAACGATGCGCACGGGAACCCCATGGGCTTCCATATAGCGAATCTGCGCGTTGGACGTCTGGCTGCGCAGGAGCGCATCCGGCGCGACGTCGGCGTAAAAGGTATCCTGCATATCGCGCGCCGGGTGGTCGGGCGGAAAATTCAGCGCATCGAAGTTATAGTATTCCGTTTCAACCTCGGGGCAGAGCGTATCATCCACCACGTCAAAGCCCAGCGCCCGAAAAATATCGCACAGCTCCTCCGTGACGCGCGTCAACGGATGCGGCTTGCCCATCGGCACATAAACGCCGGGCATGGTCACGTCAATAGACTCTCCCGCCAGCCGCGCGCTCAGCTCTTCGGCAGCCAGAGCGTCGCGTTTGGCGTCAATCGCCGCCTGCAAGCGATCGCTTACGGCGTTGGCGTGCGCGCCCAGTGCGGGACGCTCCTCGGGTGGGGCGTCTTTGAGACTGCGCTTGACGTCGTTCAAGCGGCCCTTGCGCCCAAGGTATTCCAGCCGCACGTCTTCGACAGCCTGAAGCGTCGTGGCGGCCTGCAACGCCTGTTGCGCCTCCTGCCCCATGGCGTCGAGCGCAGCGCGAGCGGCGACAGGCGTATCGGAGGCATTCGCAGCGGATTGATTCATTGAGCAAAATCCCTTGCCTTGGCGGAATAATCGGTATCAGAGACAGTCTCAGAGAGCGTCTAAGGGGCGTCGTCCGGGGGGCGCGCCGTGCCATGGGTCGCATTCTAGCATCAAGGGCGCGGAGCCTTCAATGACGCCGCCGCTGGCCGCTGACGCTTTCTCATGCGTCCATTTCTTCGCCGTGACGCGCCCGGAGACGCTTAACATGTCTTAAAAACACTAGACATGTTTGTTTCTATAAGATATAATTTTTATATCAGATTCATTCGTTTCCATTTTAATTTAAAAGGGGGAATCTCACTATCATGTGGGCGCGTTCGCCTTCCAACCGGTATGCGCCGTTTCTAATGGCGCTCCTCAGCAATCTGGGGCTTTTCAGCACCCTGATGGACGCGCTTTACGCCGATTCCCATGCGAAAGTCCGCGCCTGGGCAAGTTATTTCAATAAATACCGGTTTCCGACGCTGATGGGCCGTCTCATGCGTCAGGGCGCCGCCCAAACGCCAGAACAATCGTCCGCCTCCAGCGCGCTGGATCTGGTCGATCGCCTGCTCAGCATGCTGGAGGAACCCGCTGACGCGCGCCAATCCGCCTTACGGCCTGAGGCTGAACGCACGCCGGGCAAGCAGGACGAGCTTGACGCGGATTGCTTGCCTTCTCACCTATCGGGTTTCGATGCGTTTGAAGACGCGGCGTCGTCCAACCCGCGCGCCCGCCGCGAGCGATGCCCCAGTTTTCCGCGCCTGCGTCTGATTGAGCTGCTGCGCCGTCAGCGCATCCTGTTGAGCAATCCCGCCTGGGGCCGTCCCAACTACCCCGGCTGGTGGCGTGACGCGGATATCGCCCCCGAGCGCCTTGACGATATCGCGCGCGCCTTGCAGCCGCGCCCGACGCCGACGCTTTTAACGTCTCTCACGCGCTGTGCGCAGGGGGCATCCCAACCATTAGCCGAGCCGACGCTTGCGACGGGAGAAAGCAGCGCGCCCCCGCTTTTGCCGGGCAAGGCCGCAGGCGGAATCAGCGAGCGCGATCGCCGTCTTTGCCAGCAATTGCGACTCGATTTTGAGATAAACGCGCCTCAACGCAAGACCCAGGACGCCCGTCATCCGCCGTAAAGCCGGGCCGGGTCTCTTCTGTTTTCCCGTCGGGACGCTAAGCGCGCCCCTATTGGCGCATACCGAAAACGCCTTTCCCCCTGCAGCAGCCGCCAAGCCGGGTCCTGAGGGTGAAACCCTCAAGCAAAAACAGGGTGGGAGCCCGGGGGCAGGAACGGCCCCGAGGGGCGGACGAAACAACCCGATCCGCGCCATCCCTGCCCCCCCAGCAACGCCCGCAAGCGGCAAGCCGGATCCTGAGGGTGAAACCCTCAAGCAAAAACAGGGTGGGAGCCCGGGGGCGGGAACGGCCCCCGAGAGGCGGACCCAATAACCCGATCCGCCCCATCCCTACCCCCCAGCAACGCCCGCAAGCGGCAAGCCGGGTCCTGAGGGTGAAACCCTCAAGCAAAAACAGGGTGGGGGCCCGGGGGCGGGAACGGCCCCCGAGGGGCGGACCCAATAACCCGATCCGCCCCATCCCTCCCCCCCAGCAACGCCCGCAAGCGGCAAGCCGGGTCCTGAGGGTGAAACCCTCAAGCAAAAACAGGGTGGGGGCCCGGGGGCGGGAACGGCCCCCGAGGGGCGGACTGAATAATAGGATCAAGCGATTACTCGCTCCCCGTCAGGAAGCGCCTAAATCGCTTCGACGGCGCGCAAACGGGCGCTGCGGGCCCGTGGATTGGCGGCGACTTCAGCTTTCGAGGGGCGCAAGGGTTTGGGCGTTAACAAACGCCAGTGGGTTGCTTCCCCGTGAGGCCCCGGACGCGAGCCGTCTCGAAAAGCGCGCTTGACAAGGCGATCTTCCAGCGAATGGAAACTGATGATCACCGCCCGCGCGCCCGGCGCCAGACAGGCAGGTAAAGCGCCCAGTAATTGACGCAGGCTTCCCAATTCGTCGTTCACGGCAATGCGTAACGCCTGAAACGTCTGCGTCGCAGGATGAATGCGCCCGCGCGGACGCCCCAGCGTGCGGTGATACACATTCTCAATCAGCGCGGCGAGTTCCGCCGTCGTACGCAATGGCCACTGGCGGCGCTTGGCGACCAGTTCGCGCGCAATCGATTTTGACAATCGCTCCTCGCCGTATTCCGATAAGATTTGCACCAGTTCTTCTTCAGAGGCTTCTTCTAACAGCGTCGCCGCCGTGACGCCAGTTCCATCGGAATTCATGCGCATATCCAGGGGCGCGTCTTTCGAAAAGCTGAAGCCGCGCGGGCCGTCGTCAAACTGGAAGGACGACACGCCCAGATCCGCCAACAGGCCGCCGTCGAGTCGCGCGATGTTCGCCTGTTTCAGGACATCCGGCAACACAGAGAAATTGGCGTGGGCCCAGACAATCGTCCCGTCGGCAGACGCCAGCGCTTCGCGCTTGCGGGCGATGGCGAGCGCTGCGGCGTCCTGGTCAATAATAACCAGCCTGCCCTCCGGCTGAATCAGCGGCCAGATCGCCGCGCTATGGCCGCCGCCGCCGCCGGTTGCGTCTGCATAAGCGCGTCCGGGCGCAGGCGCGAGCAGGTCCAGCGTTTCGGCGAGCATGACCGGATCGTGGCGCAGGGGCGTGGAGCCATCAACAGGCATAGCGTCATCCTTCTGGCGGGCGCGCGCGCCCTGTCTGGTAAAGGGCGACCGGCCGCCCTCTCTATTGAATCATAAAATTCACCGCCTGAACCGCAAGGCGACCTGACGCACGGGCTTTTCAAAACTCCCCTGATCTGCGGGTATCCCTGCGCGCGATGGCTCGCCTACAATAGAAGCATGACGCCTTTTTCGATTTTGGGGCGCGTAACGCCGCCCTTCTCTCCCGCGACGCCGAGAATCGTCTGTCGTGCGGCGATTGCGTTGAGCTTGCTGGGCCTGGCGCTTGCGGACGCGCCGCGCGCTTTTTCGCAGGCCCCCGCGCTGCAGGATCGTCTGACCCGAACGCAAACAGCGCCTGAGCCTGTAGTTCAGAGCCCGTCTCAGGTGCTGTTACCGATTCTGGTTGAAGAAATGGATCTGCTCGTGCGCCCGTCGCTCACAGATGACTGCGACTGGCTGGGCCGAATTCCCAGCGATGCGCGTCAACAGGCGTCGATCGACGCCGACGCCTCGCCGTGCGCCGCCCGCGTGCTCCTGCGCGTCGTGGCGCCTCGGAATCCCTTGCATGCTTTTCCGCTGGAGGCGCAAGACGTTGCCTATCGCGAGCCCTCGGCTTTAATCGACTCCGACGATCCGCGCCTGATAACCCTTGCGCGTTCGCTGACCGCGCATACGCCTTACGCTTATGCTGCCGCCCAGGCGATTCACCAGTGGGTCGCCGCGCATATTCAGACCGCGCCGGCCGGCCTGTCTGTCAAGCAGGCCAGCGCCACGCTTCAAACCGCAAAGGGCTCCGCGCTTGAAAAATCCCTGTTGATGGCCGCCTTGTGTCGCGCCGTTGGCATTCCCGCGCGTATTGCCGCCGGGGCAACGTATCGCCCGCTTGGAGAAGGCAGCGGCGCACTGACCGCAGACGCTTCCGGCTTTGCCTATCACGTCTGGGCGGAAGCGTTTGTCAGCGAGTGGACGGGCTTTGATCCCATGCGCGCGCAAATCCGCCTGGACGCCTCGCACCTGAAACTGGCCGATAGCGCGTATGCGCTTTTCCCACATGAAGAATCCCCTTTTACCGAAAGCGTTTTGAATCGCTTGCCGGGGCTTCGCTTTGAAGTGACGCGGGCGCAGGCTCCCGGCGCGGCGGTGGTGAGCCTGAGCGGCCGGGCGCAGACTCAGGCGCGCGCCATTCCCTCAATCGATCTGACGCAGATCGATCTTCAGCGTCTTACGCGTCAGCAGATTCCCGTCTATGAAGCCACGCCCGATCCGCATCGCATCGCCCCGAAAGAGCCAGAAGGCCGCGTGACCCGCGCGCTGGACGCCCTGGCTAAAGGCGACGGCGACGCGGCGCGTCAAAGTCTGACGGCGGCCGTTCATGACGCGTCCGCTCCATTGGCCGCCTATCGTTTGTCGCAAACGTTGGCGACGCTGGGCTTTTATTCGCTGGCGCAACAGGCGGTGCGAAGCGCCGCTCAGGGCGATCCTTCCCTTGCCATGCTCTTCGCTCAACGCATCCGCGCCGATTTCCCGACGGAGCCGCTGGGCGCGTCTGACGAAACAGCTTATGCCATTGCCCTCAGTCGTATCAGCGGCGATGCCCCATCCTCATCCGCTTCTTCTGAGGCCCTTCTAACCCGCGACGCCATTGCGACACTGGATGCATTAATGCGCCGCCATCCCGGTTTCGATTCGCCGTTACTGGCCTTGGGACGCCTTGCCTTGACGCAGGCCCAGCCGGAAATGGCGCTTGAGCGTTTTCAGCGCTACGTCTCCCTGAAGCCGGACGATCCGCGCGGCTGGGCGGGACTTGCTCAGGCGTCGTTAAGTCAAAAGCGCTATCGAGAGGCGTCGCTGCGTTTTGCCAAAGCCGCGACGCTGGCCCGTCGTTCAGAGACGGACTTCCTGACTCGTCTGACACCTGAACTGGACACGGCGCGGCAAATCGCGCAAGCCCGCGATCGCCTGGCCCGTGCGCCCAAAGATGCCGATGCCTGGATTGCGCTGGGCCAGGCCCTGTTGCGTCAGGGGCAGGTAGAGGAAGCGCGCACGTCGTTCGGCAATGCGCAGGTATTTCAGCCCGCCTCTGCGCGCGCCCGACTCTATTATGCGATGACGCATGCCGCCGACGGACACTGGCAGGCGCTGGCGCCGCTGATTTCACATGTGACGCCCTCAGCGTTCGCGAGTGGTCTCGATCGCGCCAACGCGTACGCTCTGTTGGCCTTATGGCAGACGCGGCAGGGACGCTTCGATGCGGCGGTCTCCTCGTTGCAAGCCGCCGTCGCCGCCGATCCCGGCGATTCGCGCCGCGCGATAGACTTGGCTAAAGGCTTCGACCGCGTTGGCAAGCCCACTCAGGCCATCACGGCGTTGCGTCAGGGCTTGGATCGCGCTGTCGGCGCGGGAAACGATCCGCTGCAACGCCAGATTCTACGTCTTATTCTGGCCGAACGCCTGTTGACGCGCGCGCCCGCACAAGCCCAAACGCTGGCCGAGGCGGCGCTTCAGGCCGACCCGATGAATCCTGAGCCCTATCGCCTGCTGGCGACGCTGGCTTTGGATCTTCCCAATGATACCGGTCTGGAGGAGGCTCAACGCCGCCTGAATCAGGCGCTGGCGCTGGACCCTGACAATGCAGCCGCGCTGGCCCAGCAGGGACGCGCCTCCGAGCGCCAGGGGCGTACGGAATCCGCTATCGCGTATTATCAGCGCGCCTTGGCGGCGGATAACGCCTTGTTGCTGCCTGCCCAGCGCCTGAACGTCTGGATCGATCGCTTGCAGCTCCCGATCGAAAAACCTGCGATCGCCCAACCCATGTCTCCAGGAGAATACGCTTGGTTGGTGCGGATTCTGGCGCTGGATCACGACTTCGAGTTACGCCAACTAAGGACGATGACGCGTTTAAACGCCGTACTGTCTAACCCTGCGGAGCTTTCGGTTCGCAATCTGGCCCAACGCCGCGCGACCTTGCCGATTTTACACGATTACGCTCGCGAACTTCAGGCCTTTCAGGCCTCGCTGAACGCCACTGCGCCGCCGGCCCGCTTATCAGCACTGCGGCAGATTCTTCAGCAGCTTGCCGAGCTGGAGGGATACCGGCTCCGCTGGTACGAAACCATCTTACCGCGCTTTTTCCGCGATGAAGAGTTGGTCGCGATCCACCAGAAATCGGCCATTCTGAGTCAGGAAACGCTGCGATGGGGCCGCGCTTACAATAGCGAGATCAACGCCCTGTTTGCGTCTTTGCCAAGCGGCCAGCTCGAATCCGCTCTCAGCGAGACGTCATGGGATTCGCACGAAACCACCCTCGCTCAGATAAGTGCGATTCAGGCCGAATTGGCCTCTAAAATGACTAAAAGCTCGCCTGTGGATGGCGCCGCGACCAGCAACGCCGCCGAGTCCGTCACCAGCCAGAAGCCCGACGATAACGCGCCGCAGAAGCCCCTTCCGGCGAGTGCGCCGTCTGTAAAGCCGTAACGGTTTGGCTGGAAGCGATAGCGTTTTCGCTAGTTCTGACGTTCTCGCAGCCGTTGACGCAGCGCATCGACTGAGTGGCGCATGGCTTGGACCGACTCTCCCGGCGCATCAACCGGCAGGCTGACGGCCATCAGTTCAATCAGGCGCGCGACGTCGTTGTAGCTGAGCATGCCGTCGTTGTTGACGTCCAGCAATTCGCGCTGTTCGTGCGTCAGGGCCAGATACAAATCGGGATTGGCAAGCAGTTGCCGTAACAGCGTCAGATCGTTAAGGTCCAGACGTCCGTCGTTGTTGACGTCACCGGCTTGAGCGCGCGTTTGCGGCAGACCGTTGGAATGCTCCATGAGCGGGATTCTCCTGATAGCGCTTGATAAATCCGTAATCTGAAAACGTGGGGGCGTTTCTGAAAAACACACTGGTTTGATTGGCTTCGGCGGGCGCAAACGTATTGCGGGCCAATTGGGTCATGCCGATCGGGCGATCGTCATCTTCAAAGACCATCTCTTCGAGGGCGCTTTTGAGTCGCTCCCACAGGCCGCTCTTGGGGCGGGCCTCTTCCAGAAACGGCCAGTCAATCGCCGACTCTGCGGCAGCGGAAACAGTTTTGGCGGTGGATACAAATGGCGTGCGACGGCTCGTCATAAACGGCGCTAAGCTCCTCGTTTCCCGACCCTCTGGCGACCCGCCGGGCAAAGCCGCCTGAAGGTCGCGCCACGACTGAATGCGTCGTGGTATTGTCATCGTACTCATCTTAATGGGAAACGCAACGAAACGCGCCGCCAAACGGGGTGTTTGGCCCTAAAAATCGTCCGCCTGACCGAGGAAACCCATCGCGATGCCTGCCGCCTCTGATTTACAAATCTGGTCGCGATGGATGGATCGTTGTCTGGAAGTCGCCCGCGAGGCGCTGCCCGACGATGTGCCCGTGGGTGCGGCGCTGCTGGCTCCCGAGGGCAAGGGCTGGCGGCTCATTGCCCAGGCCGCCAATCGGCGCGAGCGCGACCAGAACCCCATCGCCCACGCCGAGATGCTGGTCTTAATCGAAGGCGCCCGGCGGCTAAACGCCTGGCGTCTGAGCGGTTGCGCGCTCATTGTGACGCTGGAGCCTTGCGCCATGTGCGCCGCCGCCATTGCGCAAGCCCGCGTGTCCCGCGTCGTCTTTGGCGCCGATGATCCGCTGGCTGGCGCGTGCGGCTCGCGCTACCGTCTGCTGGGGCAGGGGTCGGACGCCGCTGACGTGGATGTGATGGGCGGGGTCCGCGCCGAAGCCTGTCGGGCGGCGCTGCATGACTTTTTCAGTCAGGCGCGGGCGTTAAAGCCGCCCAAAAGATCTCCTTGAAAACCCTCGCCCTTTGCGGCATTCTGAATGCAGTCGCTGGTTCAGCGCGCCGTTATCGCGGGGTGGAGCAGTCCGGTAGCTCGTTGGGCTCATAACCCAAAGGTCGCAGGTTCAAATCCTGTCCCCGCAACCATTTCGCTCTTTTCATTCTTGCTCTATTCATCTCAAAGGCCCGGGCTCGTTCGCAATCCGGGCCTTTGGCTGTGAGTGGGGTTCTGAGTCTTGTCCAGTTGCTCTTGCATCAGCGCTTTGTACTGCATGAGAGCGGATTATTACCGTCGATTGTGGACGTCTGGAGCGCTTGGGCCAGTTTGTCTGATGGCCCGGCGTGGCATCGCGATGGCTTTTCGGGATGTACGAGACTAATGCGCTCGGAACAAACTACTACAGCCGAAGTTTTTGTCGTGTATAAATGAGTAGAGTCTGTCCAGATAAAAAACTGTGCCGTCGCCCAAAACCAGGCGCTTCCCTCCCCCACAGCCAACGGAATACGCCCGATGCTCACCGCTTCCGCCACGCGTTTTGGCCGCTTTACCGACTGGGATGCCAAACAATCGTCTCTGCAAGCCCCGCTCGTCGCGTCGTTCGACTATGACGGCACGCTGCAACCCGAGGTTTTACAGGTAAGTCGGGTCGTGGAAGGCCACCCGAAAAAGATCGCCGTGATCGTGAATACAGGCAGAGAGCTGCACTGCGTGAAAGAAATCCTGCCGGAGCTTGGCCAGATGGGACGCCTGAATGCGCTGTTCACCTCTGAAGGCTCCCAATGCTACCTGAATACCCGGAATCTCCCGACCCGTGAGTGGATTTCCTCTTTGACGCCAGAACAGGCCGATCCTGACTGGGAGCAAGTCATCCGCGATCGTACGAAATGGGATGAAGCCCTTGCGACGCGCGCGCTTCGCAGTCGTCTCAATGAATTAACGTCGTCTCAATTGGCAATCGGCGAATATAATCAAGCGTTGTCGTATCGCGATCCTCTCTCAGGCAAGTCGTATCCATTGAGCGTGCTGCCGATCCGGCAGACGCCGGGTTTTGTCTTGAGGTCGGCTGAGAGCGACGCCTCTCCTGCTCTCTTGCAAGCAATGCAGCGTATGGGAAAAACGATTGTAGAATCCCTTGCAAAAACGTTACGGGAAGAGGGGCCTCATGCGGCGTGGTCTGTAATGACGAACAGCCCCTGGGCCATCGTCTGTAAACTGGCGCCTGAGGGCGTCAATAAGGGGACGATCCTCGATTATTTTCTCAGGCGCCACACGACTTCTCCCCAACGGGTGATTTCTGCAGGAGACAACCTCAACGATCTGCCTGCGCTTGAGCGCCCGCAATGGGAGAACACGCCTGCAACAGCGCTGGTCTGCGGGGCAAACCCGGATCTGCGACGCGCCCTCGAAGGGCAAGCCCACGTGGAATTCCTGTCCCGGACCAACGAAACGCTTGCCGAGGGGTTCCGGCGGGCGCTTGATATGCGCGAGACTCGGGCCTGATACGGGCCGTCGGCGCGCGGCGGGCATGCCTTCTCATGCCTTTGTTTTAAAGGTATAGTTAGAACCCCTTCGCCCCGACAGGAAAATCCCGCCATGCCCCTGACCGACTGGTTCGCCGCCAAACGCAAGCAAGGTCGCCTTGACGCCAAGGCTGTCAATAGCAAATTGTCTGACGAAGAGCTGACCCGCCTCTGGGTCAACTGTTTTTCCTGCTCGGCCAGCATTCCGCGCAAGGAGTGGGTCGCCAACCGGATGGTCTGCCCGCATTGCGACTATCACTTTCGCATTGGCGCGCGCGAGCGCATTGCTCAACTCACCGTCGGCGAAGGCGACTCGTTTGAGGAGATGGACGCCGATCTTCGGCCCGGCGATCCCCTTGGATTCGAGGACACCCGCGCCTATCGCGACCGCCAGAAAGAGGCTCAGACGCAATCCGAGCTGAATGACGCGGTGGTCACTGGCATGGCCGTCCTCGATGGCGAGCGAATGGCGATTGGCATTATGGATTTCGCCTATATGGGCGGCAGCATGGGCAGCGTCGTGGGCGAAAAGATTACCCGGCTGGCGGAAGCCGCGCTGCGCGAACGCGTGGGCATGATCGTCTTCTGCGCCTCCGGCGGGGCGCGCATGCAGGAAGGCACGTTCTCGCTGATGCAGATGGTGAAGACCGGCGCCGCGCTGGCCCGTCTGCACGAATCCCGGCTTCTCTACGTCTCGATCCTGACGGAGCCGACTTTTGGCGGCGTGACGGCCAGTTTCGGCACGCTGGGCGATTTTGTCCTCGCCGAGAAGGATTCGCGCATCGGCTTTGCCGGTCGTCGCGTCATTGAGCAGACCATCCGCCAGAAGCTGCCTGCCGACTTCCAGACGGCCGACTACCTGCTGAAGTTCGGCCAGGTGGATCAAGTCGTCTCCCGCGCCGAGATGCGCGACCTGCTGATTCGGCTGATTCGCCTGCACCGGGTCAGTCTGTCTCCTGATCTGGCGTGGGCCCGCGATACGGGCCGGCCGGTCGGGGTTTCGTCCGGCTTGTGAGCGCGCCTTTTCCCCTGCTTTCTTTCTATATCGATATCTCTATATTTCTCTTTTCTTTTACTCTCTCTGTTTTCTGGTGTCACTCTTATATTTCACAATTCAGCCTATGAAAGGCCTTGCGTGATATGGCCCCTTCTCCTCCCCCCCTGCAACCCCTGGAATTTGAGCGCCCGCTGATGGCGATCGAAGATAAAATCGCTGAACTTCTCTCCAGCAGCGAGCAAATGGGCGTCGATTTTTCTGATGAAGTCGAGCGGCTGCGCCATCAGGCCCAGGAAGTCAAAATGCGGCTCTATAGCAATCTCACGCCGGTCAATCGCCTGCAAATCGCGCGGCATCCGCAACGGCCGAACTTTCTGGAGCTGGCGCGCAGGTTGTCTCCCGACGTCTGGATTGAAATGCGCGGCGACCGCGCCGGAAAAGACGACCGCGCCTGCCTCGGCGGCATTATCGAACTGTCTGGCCGCCCGGTAATGCTCCTGGGCGCGCAAAAAGGCCGCGGCATGAAAGAAAGCCTCGCCCATAACTTCGGCATGAGCAACCCGGAAGGCTATCGTAAGGCCCTTCGCCTGTTCCAGCATGCTGAGAAGTTCAATATGCCTGTGGTGACGCTCATTGACACCCCCGGCGCCTATCCCGGCATGGAAGGCGAACAGCGGGGCATTGGTCAGGCCATCGCCTTCAATATTCGCGAGATGGCGCGCCTGCGGACGCCAATCGTCTCCATCGTCACCGGCGAGGCCAGCTCGGGCGGCGCGCTGGGCATGGGCGTGGCTAATCGCATCTATATGTTAGAGCATGCCCTCTACACGGTTATTTCTCCCGAAGGCTGCGCGTCGATTCTCTGGCGCAGCGCCGACTATGCCGCGCAAGCCGCCACCGCGCTGAAAATCTGCGCCCACGACCTTCAGGGCTTCGGTATTGTCGATGGCGTGATTCCCGAACCCTTGGGCGGCGCGCATCACAACCCGGATGCGATGGCTGAGCGCCTTGCCACCACCATTCAAGCCGCGCTCGAAGAGCTGGGCGCCATGACGCCTGAGCAACTCATCGAGGATCGCTACCGCAAGTACCGCGCCATTGGGGCGTTTGAGTCGGCGGGCGGCGCGCTCTAAGGTTTCGGATTGTAACAAGTTGCCCGCCGGGGCCGCCTCCCCTAGCATCAAACCGCCCTCTGCGCGATTAATATGAATATCCCCCTCGCGGCTGCCGCTGCTTCGGCAGGCGCAGGCGACTTCCCGATTTTCCCCATGCGTATTCGATATCTTTGGTGATGAGGTTATCAGCGTCGTGATGTTTGATCAAACCCTGAGCGCGTTTCAGGTTGAATCCCTGCCTGAGTATGACGCCGTTAAGGCCCGTTTTCTGGATAGCTTTGAGCCGTATGCCAACGCCCTGCGACAATCTGCCGTCGAGGCCGCCTTGCTGGAAGAATTCGGTCCGCGCCCGCTGTGCGCCAATGCCGACTTCATTGCCCGCATTCAGGCGAGCCTTGGATGCAGCTTCGGCGGCGCCCAGCGCATCGGCCTGATTGCGACCAATCGCGAGTATCTCGGCGGCAGCAATTAAGCTGGCGGCCTATCGCTGCGCCCACTGCGCCATCATCCGGCCAAAGGCCTGAACGCCTTGCCGGAAGGCTTCAATGGGGCCGGGCAGCAGGCTGCGCCGCACGGTCGATTCCGCCCGGTCGAGCTGTTGGCTGGCGCGGGCGAGGCGCTCCTCCCAGGTAATCGAGGTTTGGGTGACTTTCTCGGTGAAGGCCAGCGTTTCGGGGAGCGGAATACGTTTGTGAACCCGCTCAATGCGCTTCTGAGCGGTGGGATAGAGCCGGTCTACGCCTGACAGACGCTCCATCCGCATAGCAGACTCTTCAAAGAAGGCCGCCATATACGTTAAGACCGGATGCACTGAGGCGACAAAGGTCTCGCGATCCAGAATGCGCGCAAGATCCTCGCTGACGCTCACCATGTTGTGATGAGCCCGCAGCACGTCATCGCGCGAGCGGCGATACGTCCCGTCCAGCTCGTTCAAGCGTCGAATTCCGTTGTGTAATCGTTCTGCCGCAATGCCGCTGCCGCGTTTGGCTTTGCCGATATTGCGCACCAGCGCCTCGACTTGCTCTTGACGCCCGAACATGTCCGAGAAGCTCTGAGCGCCGTCCTTAAGGGCGTTGGCAATCTCCACGTTGGACGAAATAGCGTCGCGAATTCGAATGGGCTCCTGTACTTCCACGCTCGGTTGACGCCCCCGCGCCAGCGCCTGGGTTTTGCCCATAGGCGGCGCAATTTCGATGCTTTTGGAGCCCACCAGCCCGGTAAACTCAATCGTGGCAAGCGACCCATCCGGGATGACGGGCATATCGCGCTCAGGGCTAAGCGTCACGCGAACGCGATCGCCCACAATCTGGATGCCGTCAACGTAGCCGACTTCCACGCCCATCATCCGCACGTTCGAGCCCCGGCGGATTTCGTTGGCGTCCTTGAAGGTCAGGGTAATTGTCTGGGTCGGTCGATGCGCTTCTTTATAGCGCACCCAGCTCCACGCCCCCCAGCCGATCAGCGCCAGAAGGCAGCTCCACAGGAGCAGGTCTGACAACAGGCCTGGCCAGCGCAATAAGCGCTTTGCAGCGACAAATCTTCGGTCCATACTCTCATTAGGATACACGATACGCGCGCTGGAATCGCGCCTGTCCGGCGATTCGATCCCGCGACCCGATGCGGCCCTATCCGCTGGCTCTATTTTGGGGAGGCTGTTTTGACGCTTTCATCTCTTGAAATGACCGGGAATCCGGCTTCTTCAGGCGCGCCCGAGTTGCCCGCCTTGCCGCCGTGGACGCTGAGCGAGGCGCTTCGGTTTTTTCTGCTGGCCTATCTGGCCGCGCCGCTGACCGCAGAAGCCGTGTTGGCCCTCGCATGGCCTGCCTCTCCCCCGTGGGTCGGATTTTTCGCGCAGCACGCGACGCCAGCGCTCGTCTGGCTGCTCTGTTTTGCCTATCTGGCGCGCCGCGAGGGACGTCAGGCGCTGATCCGCCAATTGGGCCTGCGAGACGGAAGCCTCACGCGCGGGTCTCTCCTGCGTTTTACGGCGTTGGCCGCAGGCGGGGTTCTGGCGATAGTGGCGGCCATCAATGGCCTGTCGTTCTGGGCCAGCGGCGAATCGCTCGCCAATCCCTACGAGGATTTCTCCCGCCCTGCGGTGGAAGCGACCATTCTGGCCGGATTGCTGCTGGCCCCCTTGCTGGAAGAACTTACGTTTCGCGGCTTTCTTCAGCCTGCCATTGCCCGCCACGCGTCGACAGGCGCAGCCATTACGCTAAGCGCCGTTGTCTTCGCCCTGAGCCATACGCTCTACGCTGACGCCCCCTTCGCCTGGATGAGCGCGCTGGCGCTGGGCCTGTGGTTTGGATGGCTGCGCGCCCGTACGGGCTCCATCTGGCCGGGCGTGGCGGGTCATCTGCTCAATAATGCGCTGGCGGCGGCGTCGTTATTGGGCGTGTAAGGCTGCGGGCGCTTTCAAGGAGAATCTTTCGCGTGAATTCCGCCCTGCGACAAGTGATTGGGATATTCGGCGCTATTGTGGCCCTTGTCTGGGTCTTGACGGCGCGCGAGCTGCCGCTGACCCCTGAAGAGCGCACTCACTGGATGGCGGCTTCGGCCCCCCTGACGGCGCAGATAGAGGCAATGGCTGCTGGCGCCTGTCAATCGCCTTTGCTGGGCGAAGCGTTGTCGGCCCTGCATGCGCTGGGCGTCAGCGCGGATGGGGCTCGCCTTGCGATGGCGGGCGTGTCGGCGGCGTTATGCGCGTGGCTATGGCGCTTAGGCTCGCTGTATCGTCGGTGGGCGGGTTGGGCGCTGGGTCTTGCGATGCTGTTAGCCTTGACGCTGAGCGGCGCGGCGTTTCGTTTGTCGCCAGCGCCGCTGTCGGCGCTGTTTGGGGCGATGGCCCTGTATTACTGGGTCCGCTGGCTACAAACCCGCCGGGCCGAAGCCGCCGCCGCCTGGCATGTGGGATTGCTGCTGGCGCTTTACGCGCACGCAGGCGCGACGCTGCTGTGGGCGGGCATTGCGTTGGCTTTCTGGCTGACGCGCTGGCGAAATCCTGGCTTTTACGAGGTTTTTCGCCGACGCTGGGCGTGGCATCACGCGCTGATTGCCCTGCTCTGGCTGCCGGGCGCCGTTTTGACGCTGCCCGCTTGGGCGCGCTGCTTCGATCGAACCGGCTCGCCGGGAGAGGTCCTCCTGTGGGTCGCGATGGGTATCGCCCCGCTGGCGCTGACGGCGCTGCTGTCTTCTGCCGATTGTGAATAACTGTAAACCTCTGGGCGCTCCCGCTAGCACAAGAATCCCTTGAGCGATCTTTATCACCACATCGCACCCAGTTTCCCGCGCGGCCCCCGCGCTTCGTTGATAGGAGATGATTCCCCATGTCGGATATAACGCCCCTTGGCTTTTCCGTAACCGCCCGTACGGTAAAAGATCTTAAAGCTAAGAAGAAAGATGAGCTTGCCGGCGCGCGCAAGGCGCTGGCCAACGCTTACGGCGACACGGTTTCTGCGCGTACCGCCGCAGGGAAGAAGCCCAAGCTTGCCCAATCGGCTGAAGACGCCTTTAAGTCTCTGTCCAAGAAGGACCGTGAGGCGCTGAAAAAGCATACCAAAGGGCCTATTCTGCTGCACGTGACCGAAGGCGACGCCGCCATCGACAAGAGCGCCAAGCTCCTTACGATCGGCAAAAACGGCAAGGTCAAGAAAATCAAAGGCAACAACAGTCGCAAAGAGGTCTTGCGGTCAACGGCCTTCAAAAAAGGCAACGAACTGAAGAAGCGTGCCAAAACCGCCGTCTACGACGCGGAGAAACACGCCGATCGCTCCCAGATCATGGCTGCGGCGGAAACCGTTAAGAAGGCCGCCGGCAAGGCCCAAAAGCAGGCCAGCGCAATGATCCAGAATATAAGAGAAGGCAAGGGCATGGGCGCGCTTGCCAAAACCGCCGAGAAACTCATCAAACACCTGGAAAAATTCGTGCCTGCGCTGGCAGAGACGATTCGCAAGGCGATTCCTAAAGTCGTCTAGTCCCACAGTACTTGTTATTCGCCTGGGTTTCCCCCTCCTATCAGGGCCGCAAGGCCCGCTTTATCCCGCCGGTTTCTGCCACGAGGCAGGGGTCGGCGGGATTTTTATGAGCGTGCGCCGCGCTTACGCAGGGGGGGGCTTAAGGCGATTGTAACAAGCGCCGGGCAATGACCATCCGCTGGATTTCAGACGTTCCCTCGCCAATTTCGCACAGCTTGGCGTCTCGCAGGTAGCGCTCGACCGGGAAGTCCTTGGTATAGCCATATCCGCCGTGAATCTGGACGGCTTTGTTGGCCGCGCGCGTGGCGGCCTCTGAGGCGTAGAGTTTCGCCATCGCCGCTTGCTGCGAGAACGGCGCCCCCGCCGCGCGAAGTCGGGCCGCGTTGTAGGTCAACAGGCGGGCGGCTTCGATTTCGGTCGCCATGTCGGCCAGCATAAACTGTACGGCCTGAAATTCCGCGATGGGCTGTCCGAATTGCCGTCGTTGACGGGCATATGCCTGCGTCTTGTCTAGCGCCGCCTGCCCAATCCCTACGGCGAGAGCGGCAATCGAGATGCGGCCGCTGTCCAGCGAGGCCAGAAAGTGCCGGAATCCGGCCCCTTCTTCGCCCAGTAACTGCTCGCGCGAGACGCGCAGATTGTCGAATTGCAGCGTGCCCCAATCCGAGCCGCGCATGCCGAGCTTCTCGTCCTTGGCCCCCAGCGTGAGCCCTGCCATGCCTTTCTCAAGGATAAAGGCGCTGATACCCCCTGACGGGCCGCGTTGACGGTCGGTGACGGCGGTTACGACGAAGACATCCGCCACGTTGGCGTTGGTGGTGAAAATTTTCCCCCCGTTGAGGATGTAATCTTCGCCGTCCCGGATTGCGGTGGTTTCTGTGCCGCCGGCGTCGCTGCCTGCATTGGGTTCGGTGAGGGCGAACGAGCCCAGCTTGCGACCCGAGGCCAACTCATGCAGATAGCGGGATTTTTGTCCGTCGCTGCCATAATTCAGGATAGGCAGACAGACCAAAGACGTGTGAGCCGCCAGACTCAGCGCTGTCGACGCGCAAGAGCGCGCCAGTTGTTCAATTGCCAGCGCATAGCTGAGGTAATCCGCGCCGCCGCCGCCGTAAGCTTCGGGCACTGGCAGGCCGAGCAGGCCGACTTCAGCCATCTCGCGAAACGTCTCGGCAGGAAAGCGGCTGTAGCGGTCGATTTCCGCCGCGCGCGGCTCCAGACTCGCCAGAGCAAACTCTCGCGCCCAGTCGCGAATCATGCGCTGGGTTTCGCTGAGCCCGTACGAATCGGCGTCGTCGGGGGGGAGGGGGCCGTGATCCGTCATGGCGTCGGGTTCTCCAAGGGGCGTGGGTCGGGATGGCTTTCAGAACAGCGCTCGCGCGTGAGGGCTTTGAGTCGAGAGTCTTTCAATCGGGCTTGATATCGGCTTGGCAGCCCTGCCCAAGCGCAAGACGCGCGCTTGATACTCCTATTATAGGGGGCTTTTGCCTCCAGCGACGCTTGGGGGTCGGCAAATCGGCCATCGGGGGGACGGGGCGAAGGGCTCAAAAATCCCCCGTCCGGGGCGTGCGGGGAGGACGCGCCTCGGGCTACACTGCCCCCAGAGAGCTTGCCAGCAGTGACCAGCAGTAAAAAGGAATCGCGCGATGTCCTCTCCATCGGTAGATTGCGTGTATATCGCGGGCCAGAACGTCGATCAGGCGGAAGCGATACGACAGGCCGTGAGTTTGCGCGGCTTCGATCGCGTCAAGTGCTATTCCCTCGCTGATCTACTGGAGCAGGCCCCGGCCCTGATGAGCGAAATACCCCCCGATCTGGTGATCCTTGATCCACAAGGCCATTATAATCAGGCCTTCAGCGTGATGAGTCAGCTCGAACGCGGCGTCCCCGTTATCTTTCTGGCCGAATCATTTGACGAGGAAGTCTTTCTGAATTGCTTTGACGCCGGGGCCCGAGATTTTCTCGTAAAGCCGGTGCCGACGGTGTATCTCATTGCCCGCGCGCTGACAGCCCTTGAAGGGCGGCGCGCTCAGGCCCAGCTCACCCAGCGGAATCAAGCCCTGATCGAGTTGGGGGCCATTGGCGCCGATTCCAACGTCTTTACCAGCGAGTACATGGTCCGCGCCTTAAAGCGTCAGACCGCGCTGGCCAACGAAACCGGCGCGCCGTTGAGCCTGCTGTCGGCGCAGTTCTTTGCCAAGGGGGCGCTTTCCTGCTCGCCTGCCTCATGGCGCGAGGCGCGCGACAGGCGCGTGGCCGCCGATCTGCTCGCCTGCTGCCGTGGCGGCGATATCGTGGGCGAGTATCTGGAAGACGGCTATCTGATTGCCCTGCCTGACACCGGGCCCGAGGGCGCCAAAACCGTCGCCCGACGAATGCGCCAGCGCTTTGAGGGCTGCGAAATCTCGCTCGGCGAGGAGCGGATTGCCACTGATGTCTGGGTGGCAGGCGCGCTCTATGCGGGATGCCGCCATTACGAGGAGCTGATCAATCGCGCTCTGGATGCCGTACGGGATCAGCGCTATCCTGAGACCTTGAACGCCGCGACTCTGAACGCCGTTTAACGCCCGGCCCCGCCGCCGCCGCTGGATCCCCCTCCGAATCCGCCGCCAAAGCCGCCGCCTCCGAAGTCGCCTCCGCCAAAGCCGCCTAATCCGCCGAAATACCCGCCGCTCCAGCCCGAACGCCTCTTGGCGCGCGGGAGGAGACTCAGCAGGAGAATGATAATGAAGAAGGCGAATACGGGAAAGCCGCCATCACGGCCGCGGGGCTGCTGGGCCAGGGGGACATTCTCGCCTGACTGAAGGCGTTCGATCATATCGGCCAGTGCAATGGCCGTATTGGCGACGCCTGTGGAATAGGCGTTCTGGTTAAAGGCCGGCATGGCCTCGGAATCCAGAATCCGGCCGACCGCGCCGTCGGGGAGAATGCCTTCGAGACCGTAGCCGACGGCGACGTAGATACGGTTGCCGGAGCTGCCCTTACGGACCCGCTCGGCGTTAACCGCAATGAGGATGCCGTCGTTTTTGTCCCCATGGCCAATGCCCCAGGCGTTGAAAATCTCGTGGGAGAAGAGCGACAGCTCACGATCAGTCGCTGGAAACGTCAGGACGGCGATTTGGGCGTAGCCGTCCTGATCCAGTCGTTGCAGGCGCTCGCGTACGGCCTGACGATCCCCATCATCCAGCAGTCCGCCCAGATCCGTGACGTAGATGTCCAGGCCTTGCGGCTTGGCGGGAATCGAATTGATGGATTCTGCGTGGCTGAGGGTCTGCGCGCACCCTGAGAAGGCGAGCGCGCAGACAATAGCAGTCATCAGAAACGCCGTAACCGGCCTTCTGACAGGGAAACGAAACCATGAGACTAACAAAATCGCGCTGCTCTCTTGATTGCGCTGGCGGTCATGCTTAAAACTCGACCTTGGGCGCGACTTTTTCTTGCGGGGTGGCTTCAAACGAGGCGCGCTTGGTGAAGCCCATCATCCCGGCGAAGAGGGCGTTGGGCATGGTCAGGATTTTAAGATTGTAGTCTTTCACAGCCTCGTTGAACTGGATGCGGGCGTAATTGATCCGGTTCTCGGTTCCGGCCAGCTCGTCCTGGAGCTGGATAAAGCCGCGATCAGCCTTGAGCTGCGGATAATTCTCTGCGATGGCGAGCAGGCGGCCCAGGGCGCCGTTGAAAGCGCTATTGGCCGCAGCGGCTTCGGCGGGCTTTTTGGCCACGTCTGCCGAGAGCAAACTGGCGCGGGCGTTGGCGATATCGGCAAAGACAGCGCGCTCATGCGTGGCGTAGCCTTTCACTGTGGCGACCAGATTGGGCACCAGGTCCGCCCGGCGCTTGATTTGGGAATCCAGATTGCCGCCGCTTTGCTCGACGAGCGTATTGGCCGTGACCATCCCGTTATAAGCGCCGCCCAGCCACATGCCCAGCATGAGCAATACGGCCAGAATGACGCCGACGACGACCAGGCCGGCGGCAAGGGCGCCGGAATGACGCGCGCGGGTGGGACCCCTGAACCCTGATGTTCTGGATACTTCTGACATGCCGGTCTCTCCTATTCTCAACAGAATCTTGCCTTCATGATAAGGCAAACACGCTTGCGCGACCATTCTCTCTGCTGAAGACTCCAAACGCCAGCGGGTCTAGCGGGCGAGCAGGTCTTGCGCCAGCGCCAGACGCTCAGATGCAGGCAGTAAGTAAGGCTCCAGTCCGGCGGCCCGGCGCTGGCGGGTGGTCTCGAATAGCGTGATGCCTGCGGTAACGGATAGATTCAGGCTCTGGATGACGCCGGCCATAGGCAGACACACGATGCGGTCGGCCATTGCGAGGGCCTGCGCTGAGAGGCCGCGATGCTCATTGCCGAACATCAGCGCGAGGCGGGGCGAAAGGAAGGATGCCTCAAAGAAGGATTCGGCGCGATCGTCCAGGGCCGTGGCGATGACTTCATATCCGTCGGTATGAAGCTCGTCAAGACAGGCTTGCGTCGAGGTAAATGTCTTAAAGGTCAGCCACTTATTGGCTGATGCTGAGGTCGCCCGGCCCAATTTGCGTGGAGTAAAGGGTTTCTCTTGATCAAAAATCAGCCGGACGTCCTGAAACCCGAATGCCTCGCAGCTTCTAAAGACGGCGGCGGCGTTATGCGGGTCATGGACGTCTTCAATGACGACGACGCCGCGCTGTCGGGCGGCGCTGACGCGGTGAATCAGCTCTTGGCGGCGTTCGGTGGGCATGGCCTTATCGTCGCCCAAACCGGGGCGGCTCGCAATAGGCGCATCACCGCTGTCGTGATAGTCTGAATACGATGGGCCTGAGGTCCGTCTGAGTTGATGGGAGCTCTGGTAGATAAGGCGAGAGAAAAGGCGATGACCGTCCCGACGACGCCCGGTGAAATTTCTGCCGCTTCGCGCGCTGCTGGCGCGGACGACGCTGCTGGCGCGGGGCTGGTCCTTGCGCCGGAGTATTATGAAACGGTTTATCCCAGCTACGATCGTCAGAACCCGCCCTATAAGTACGCCCACTATCTGGCGGAAATCCGGCGCTTTCGGCCCGTTTTTGGCTCGATTGGCGATATAGGCTGTGCGGATGGGCGTTTCCTGGAATACGTCCTCGATCAAGCTTCCCCGGAGCGGATTATCGGCGCGGACGTCAATGCGGCCGCCATTGATCGGGCTCGCACTCGACTGGGCCAGGACGACGCCCGCCGTCGCTGGGTGGTTGGCGGTCCGCAAGCGGCGGTCGGCGGTGAGACGGTCGATGTGCTCACGGCGCTGGACTGTCTGGAGCATATTGAATCGCTGGATGAGGCGTTGCAAGCCATTGATGCGCTTCTGTCGCCGGGTGGCCTTTTTATTGCGGTTGTTCCCGTCTACGATGGCCCTCTGGGGCCTCTGGTGCATTGGCTGGATCGCGATCCGACGCACGTTCACAAGTGCAGCCGGGCGTTTTGGCTGACGGCGTTGAGGTTGCATTTTGACGTATTGCGCTGGCATGGCATCTTGCGCTATCTCCTGCCGGCTGGGGGGCCGTATCTGCATGCGCCGACGCGTTGGGGGCGGGCCGTCACGCCCGCGATTCTGATTGCGGCTCAGAAGCGCGGCCTTTAAAGGGGATTTTGGCAGGATCCGCTCATTGGGTCCGCCCCTCGGGGGCCGTTCCCGCCCCCGAACCCCCACCCTATCTTAATTTGAGGGTTTCACCCTCAGGACCCGGCTTGCCGCTTGAGGGCGTTGCTGGGGGGTAGGGATGGGGCGGATCGGGTTATTGGGTCCGCCTCTCGGGGGCCGTTCCCGCCCCCGGGCCCCCACCCTGTTCTTGCTTGAGGATTTCACCCTCAGGACCCGCTTTAACCCCTGTCGGGTTTGCCTGTATTCAGGAGAGCGCGCAGGAACCCTGTCCTGATTAGGGGGGCTTCACTCCCAAGACCTGCTCCAGAGTCGGGCTGCGTTTGCCTGGATTCCTGACGTGGCGCAAAAATCCTGCTAGCACAAAAATCCTTGAGAAGGTTTTATCCCACTGACACAGAGATTATCCTCTCATTCAGCCCCTCTTCTCAGGAGATTCGCCTTTATGGGAATGATGCCACCCCCCATGACGGGATACCCGTCCACGTCCCCGTCTTTTCCCTCTAATCAAGCGCCCGCGCAGTTTTATCCTACTGGAGCCGGGTCTTATCCGTCCGGCACGGCTGGACTGGATTCTACGCGCTTTGGCGCCGGTGATGCGCCCCCTCGCGCAGGACAACCCCGCTTTGGCTGCCTGGGCGGCGGCATTGGCGAAATCATTGCCGGTTGCTGCGGGTGCTGCGCCATTCCCATCGCCCTCATCGCAGGCGGGGTGAGTTGGGCTATGTGGAAGATGGGCCGAAAAGCCTAGTCCGGGAAAATCACCCGGAGCAAATTAAAGGACGCTTACGATGATGCATTCGATTACCTCCTTAAGACCCGTCATCTCAAGGCCTTCCAGCGTTTCCGGCGCAAAACCCCATTTTTGCGGCACGGGCTGTGGTTGCGCAAAACCCGCTTCGACTCAATAACGCCTGCGGGAGAGAGCGGGACAGAGAGGTCAGCCTTCATGAGTCTAATCGCATCCTCACCGGCAATCACCCCGACATTCGGGGGGGCAGCCGCGCCCGTGAGGACGGCGTATGCGAGTTCCCCCGCCTCCCAAACCGAAGGGGATTCGTTTGCGGGAGCGGCGACCCGCCTAGCGCCCGAGCGTCAGAAGCCATCGCTGATCCGCCGGGCTTTTCTCGCGCCGATTAACGCGTATCAGTGGATCACGCAAAACACGATCTACCGCTGGATGGGCAATCGCGGCTTTGACCTGTGCCTATACCGTAAAAACGGCATGTTCAGCTGTTCGGAATATACCAAGCTCGCCATCGGCGAATACGGTCCGCTCAAGGGGATTTGGGCGGGCGCCAAACGCATTGTGTCGTGTAATCCGCTGACGGCCTGGCAGGTAGAAAAGTTATCCAGGCCGTTGTGGGATCCCATCGAAGTGCATGGGTCTTACGCTGAGGCGCGCGGCGCGCGGCCCGATTTTCTCAAGCGCACGCGTCGCGGCCGCTGGTTCACCGACAATATCAGTCCCACGGGCGAGCCGACCAGCCGCGCCCGAGCCTGAGCGACCTGCGATCAAAAATCGGTCGCCCAGAGGTTCTGGACGCGAATGCCTTGATAAATTCAAAAACATCAGGCATAATTTCCATTGAGCAAATCCCCCGGATGTGACCGATCCATTTATTCTCTACATGAACGCCTCTGGGAGTCCGACTCGAATCTGGCGACAAAGTATACCAGCCGAATGCGTAGCTGGAAACGGCGCTCGTCACGGAGGACACCCCCCTGTTGAAAAACAGGAGCAATAAACTGTCGGTCACGCCAAAATCCGGGGGGTTGCTTATTTTGACCAGAGCGCGCTCTTAAGGGGCGGGCTTTTGTGTTTCCTGTTAAATTTTAATGCGATAAATTTTGACAATCTCCTCGCGCCGCCCCATAATAAAACCGTCTGCGTTTTGATTGCGTTGAGAGGAGATACGGATTTTATGGACGCTTTTAAATTATTGAAAACCGATCACGACCAAACCAAAGAAAAATTCAAAGTCCTGCTGGAGCAGGATCCTATTGATCGCAAAGCCGTCAAAGATCTGTGCAAGGGCTGGAAATTGCATATGGAAGCGGAAGAAAAATTCGTTTATCCGCCTCTGAAAAAAATTAAATCGACTGAAGATAAAAGTGAAGAGGGCGAACTCGAACACGATGAAGCCCAAACCTATATGGACGCCTTAACGGACGACGACGATATGGAAGAGATGGCGTATAAAGTAAAACTGGAAATGCTCCATCTGGCCGTTGAGCACCATATCGAGGAAGAAGAGCAGGATTTATTCCCGCTGGCGCGCAAGGCGCTTTCTAAAGAGCAGATTGAAGAAATGACGAAAAAAGTCGAACCCCTGCTCGAAAAAAGCCTGAAACTGTCCGCCGTTAAAAAATAAGACGCTCCGACTTTTTAGCGATTAATTGAAAAAGCCGACGCCTTAAAACGTCGGCTTTTGCGTATTGAATTATTTATCCGGGCTTCAGACGAAACGCTAGCGAGCGCTCTGGAAACGATTAAACGGACTGGCAAAGGCCGTATCGAAAAGCCCATTGGTTTCGTATTGTTTATAGGTTTCTTTATCGCCTTTTTCGCTACGAACAAATTTACCGGTATTGGGATCGCGCTGGGCCGTGTCGATTGCGCCGCCGCCCTGAGCCCCGCCGCCCTCGTCGCCGTTACGGGCCTTGCCGTCGCCATCGACAAGCTGACCCCAGAGGCCATGAGGCGCAACGCCGTCTGCGCCCGCATTTGTGGCTTTAATATCGTGGTCAAGATATTCGCCATTGCTGGACAGCGTGACGTCATATTCTGACGTCGAGAGATTCAGCTTGCCGTCCTTGAGCGAGGCGCGCGCGCCGCCGCCGAGATCGTAATCGCCGTCGCTGACCTGCTTGCCGTTAATGGTGAGTTTCTTATTCACGTCAAAGGCGACTTGAGAGTCTCCGGCCGTGAGTCCGGCTCTGGAAATAATGGTTTTTAATTCGCGGCCGTCCTTGCCGTCAAAGTTTTTCCAGACGCCAAATTCCGCGTTAAATTGCAGGCCCTTGTCGCTGAGAATATTATAGGTTTTACCGACTTCGCCCATCACGTCGAATTTACCGCCGTCCGGGTCCACAAAGTGAGGGTCGCCCCAAATCCGGCCAGAACCGTTTAAGTCGTCGAGAGCGCCCGCGTTGAGAGATGACGGAACCTGCTGCCCTGTCAGCGGATCGGTATAAGCCGTGTTGGGCAAGCCGCTTGCGCCGCCGGAAGAGAACATACTCATCATGCGGGTCATCATCTGCATAATCATGCCGACCAGCGGGGCCAGTCCGCCGGAATTCTGGTACATCGGCTGCGGACAGCAGGGCGCATACGGCTGGTAACTCGAAATCGGCGTCGACATGGCCAGCGGCTGCTGAAAAACCGGTTGACTCATCATCGGCTGTTGTTGGTATGGCGACTGAATAATCACCTGTTGCGGCGATTGCATCCAGATTTGCGGCGCGGGGGCTGGCTGCGTCATGCAAGGCTGCTGCTGAATCGGCGGCGCCATCATGCAAGGCGGCGGCGCGGGCGGAAGCATCACGGGAGGCGACGGCGCAGCGTAGGTATTTTGCTGATTGACGATATTCTGGCTGACGCTAAAATAACTGCCGGGCGCAGCCCCTCCCGTATAAATCCCATACGGCGGCTGGCCGAATAATCCGTTTGCGCCATTTTGAAAAGGCTGCGAAACCATTGCGCGTATCCTCCCAATCCGTTGCGCCACGCCGGTAGCGGCAAAAGGCTTTTTAATTCTCCACACAAACCCTGACTTCAGACGAGTTCAGACATTACACACAGAAATAAAAACAATCATGTGTAATTAATTGCCTTTTAGCGGGCAAGGGTTACGTTTTGTTACGTCTTTCGCGTGGCTGGCGCCTGTTTTACGCGCCGTAACACGCGCAAATCCGACAGATTGGGCGAATTCTGTTAAAATCAGAAAAAGTTTAGCCTTTGAGAGTTGGCGCGCTTATGAAACAGGGTCTTTCTCCTGCCGCAAACCGGCGGACGATTATTCAAACGGTGGTCACGATGGCGTTGGCCATCCTGGCGGCCTGGGGTTTATGGGCGATGTTTGGCGGGCATCCCAACGCGGGCCCGGATACGCCGCCGCCCGGCGGTGACGCGCCCGACGGTCCGCCCTCAGCTGAACGCCCTCTTAATAAGGCGGTTATTTACTTTAATAAGAGCCAGGGGGCCTCTGTTGCGCTGGAAGGCGTCGTACGCGCCATTCCACCCGCTGAAAAAGCGCAACCGCTGACGTTCGCCCTCTCCCAACTGCTCAAAGGGCCTGAAACGCAAGAAACAGCGGACGGTTATTTCAGCGAGATCCCGAAAGGAACGCGCCTGTTATCGGTTCGGCAGAGTCAGGGACGCTACCGGGTGAATCTGTCACAACAATTTACCGCAGGCGGCGGTTCAAGCAGCATGCAGCAGCGCATGAAGCAGCTTCAGCAAACGATTCTGGGCGTGGAGAAGCGCGTTCCTGTGTTTGTGGATATTGAAGGCAAGCAGCTTGACGTACTCGGCGGCGAAGGCGTCGTCGTGCAAGAACCCCTTAATGCGGCGGGCGTTCAGCCCTAAAAAGACGGCTTTCAGGCTTGAGAAGGCTTTTGAACCGCCTGAAAAGCCTTTTGCAGCCTCTGCACCTCTTGCCGGGAAAGTGCGCGAACGTCGCCCGTCGCAAGCGCGCCCAATTTAACGGGACCGACGGCCACCCGCTTCAGCGCGGCGACGTTATAGCCCAAGGCCTGCGCCATACGCCGAATCTGGCGGTTGTAGCCAGTCACCAGCGTTAAAGCGAGCGTGTCAGGACCCAGACGTTCCGCCCGCTCAGCCCGCGCCAGCCGGCCTTCAGGGGCCAGCGGGACGCCCTGGCGAAACAAGACGGCCAAGTCGGAGGGAACCGCGCGATCGAAGGTCACGCGATACTGTTTTTCGACGTGAAAGCGCGGATGCGTCAGCCGGTAAATGAAATCGCCGTCGTTGCTTAAAATCAGCAGGCCGCTGCTTTGGCGATCGAGTCGGCCGGCAGGATCGCAGTCCTGGCACTCGGGCGGCAGGCAATCGTAGATAGTCCGGCGGTCTCGTTCGTCACGTCGCGTCGTTACTACGCCCAGCGGCTTATGGAAAGCCCAGTACGTCCGCGCGACGGCCGAAGCGGCGTCCGTCGCCAGCAACGCGCCATCTACAAAAACGCGATCCACGGCCGGATGGATTTTATCGCCCAGAGCGGCCGGAAGTCCGTCATTGACGCGAACGCGCCCGGCGGAGATCCACGCATCGGCCTCGCGACGAGAGCAGACGCCGGTATCGGCCAGCCATTTGTTGAGACGAATCGCAGGGGCTTGAGAACCGGGTATCTTCCGATCAGCGGGCATTAGCGCACAGGCTGCTGACGGCCGCGAATCAGGCGAAGAGAGGGCTTTTCGCCGCACGAGGACGTCGCGCGACGGCGCAAAACCGGCAGGCGGCGACGGGTCGCGGTCGGCGCCAGAGCCGGGAATTCTTCCTGAGCCGCAAACAGCGACAATTGACGGCTGTCGGCATGGGCGACATCACAGCCGAAAGTCCGCGCAAGCGCCACGGCGGCCTCATAATCCTGTTGCCCGAAAATGGGCCATCCGCCGCGAACCTCGTCGCCGACGCGGATCTCAACACGATCGCCGAAAAACAGAAAGCGCCGGGGCTGGGACGCCGCTTGCGCAAAACGCAGCAGAACCCGTTCCATGGCCATCTCCGCGTTAATATCGAGGCGCTTCATGGCAATTAACAGGCGGGCGAAGGTTTCTTCAAGACATACTTGTGTCTGCGGCAGGTGGTCGGCCTCGAATGCGCGAATGGCCTCCACCAGCGTTTGAGAAACGCAGGCAAGCGCTTGCTGGGCCGTTTCCGGCGGCGGATCGGGCAGGCTGCGCCACAGGGCGCGTTGCAGGGCTTCAAGATTCATGAGAAGGGATCCTGTCTCGCGGAAGGTTATGCTATTCTAGCGGAATCGCGCCGTTGGCCGAGTTTCAATTTGTTACGCCCCTGCCCGAGTGGCGGAATGGTAGACGCAAGCGACTTAAAATCGCTCGGTTCAAAAGACTGTGCCGGTTCAAGTCCGGCCTCGGGCAAATTTCACTGGATAGAGACTGGCGCAAGCGGTGAGCGGCGCCTGACACGGCATCAGGGCAAGGCAATTCACCCGCGTTCAGCGATCGCGCGCGCGGGCAAAATAGACATAATTTGTTACAATTATCGACAGTTGTAACATTTTATAAAACACGCCCTTAAAAGCGGCGACAAAACCCCTGAATATCTGTACAATCGAGACTAACTCTAACTCTCTATCCTTTGTGCCTTATGCAACACATCTGTGTCGCATGGGCTTTTTTTTTGAGGGGGTTTTTGATCGCAGCGCGCGATTGCGATTAGCGCGCGGGTGAACGGGGCATAATACGCATGCCCCGTTCACCCGCGTTCCGGCGCGGGAATGACAGGGCGCGCGCTGGGGAAGCTGTCGACGTCAAAAATCTGACATAAAAGGCGTCGTCAGCGACAAGCAACTTGCGAAAGAGTCGTGATGGTCCTGCTACAAACAGTTATCTGGCTCTGCGGATGGGGCGTCTGTTTTCTGGCCTGCCCCGTGTTGACGTATCTGGCCCTGAGCGGCGCATATCACGCGTTTGCGGGCGATGCGCTTATGCATCCGTTCTGGACCCCGGCGGCGCTGTTGTCCGTGAGCGTCTTTGTGGGCGGAGCGGTCAGCCGCGAGATGGCGGATCGCTTCGGCATCGGGCGAGACGGGATGACCTTCCTGCCTCTCACGCTGGCCTCGCAACTGGGTTTCGCCTGGCTGGCCTATGTAAACGCGCTCCAGGCAGGCGGCGCGTTTGAACCGCTCAGCGTAGCCCTGGCCTTGCCTCTGGTTGGAATGGCGGGGGTGTTACTGGCCCCAACCGTTTCGTTATTCAGTAAATAACCCTGCTGCGAATCGGGGACGATCGACGCAGCAGGGTTAAAAAGAAGCGGAATCCCCGGTCAGGCGGCGGATTCTTCAGCGGTTTTTTCAGCTTCGGCCTGTTTTTTGGCTTGCGCTTTTTTGGACAGGCGCTCTTTCTGAGCTTTTTCGAGGACGACCAGCGCGCCATCTTCGGGGGCTTTGTCGATCAGGCGTTGGGTGGTCTGGGTGGGGATGGCCCCTTTAGAAATCCATTCGAGCGCGAGCGCCTTATTGAGCTTCAGCTCTTTGCTCAGGGGATTGTAATAGCCCAGCTCGGCCAGCGCAGCGCCTTCGCGACGGTTGCGGATATCCGTCACCACGATGCGGTAGAAGGGGCGTTTTTTGCGGCCAAGGCGCGTCAGGCGGATTTTCACCATTTGAATGCAGTCTCCACGATTGGTTGAAGCTCTACTATGTAACACAAAAGCCCGGATCGCAACAAGCTCTCTGAGTCGGCCCGGTCAACTGCCCGAGCGTTCGAGGGCCTGATCGCGCATCTGATGATGCTCGAGGATCTCACGCATGAATTGCTCGAATAAATACTGGCCGTCGTGCGGACCGGGACTCGCTTCCGGGTGAAATTGCACGCTGGCGACGGGCTTCTGCTTGTGGCGAATGCCCGCGATGGTTTGATCGTTAAGATTGACGTGCGTGACCGCCAGCGTCTCGTGCGGGAATTCGTCATAGAGGATCGCGTAGCCATGGTTCTGGCTGGTGATGTTGATCCGACCGCTTTCGAGGTCTTTGACCGGGTGATTGCCGCCATGGTGACCGAAGCGCATCTTGCCGACACGCGCGCCGCAGGCCAGGGCCAGAATCTGATGCCCCAGGCAGATGCCAAACGTCGGCGTACCGGAAGCGATCAAGTCGCGCGCCAACTGAATCCCGTCGGTGAGAATCGCCGGGTCGCCGGGACCGTTGGAGAGCAGCACGCCTTGCGGACGCAGCGCCAGAATCTCTGAGAGCGTCGCATTGGCCGGAACCACGGTGATTTCCGCGACCAATTCCTGGAGATACGTCAGGATGCTCTTTTTAATGCCGTAATCGACCACGGCCAGACGCGCCAGCAAGGGCGTTACGGGGGTCTGACGCAAGACGTAAGGCTTGGGAGCCGTCACGCGCATGACAAGATCCTGTTCGCCCAGCGGCGGATGAGAGCGTATCTGCTCAAGAAACGCCTCATGAGAAATGGTCCCGGTCGTCACGCCTGCGCGCATCGCCCCTGCTGTACGAATTTTCCGGGTCACGGAGCGGGTATCAACGCCCTGAATGCCGCTCACGCCGTTTTTAAGCAGAAAATCCTGTAGCGAGCTGTTGGCGCGCCACGAACTGGTGGTGGGGCTCAGGCGACGCACAACCAGACCGGAAATCTGGATGCGGCCGGACTCAAAATCTTCGGCGTTGACGCCATAATTGCCGATTTCCGGGTAGGTCATCAGCACAATTTGCCCCTGGTAGCTCGGGTCGGTGAGAATCTCCTGATAACCCGTGGTGCAGGTGTTGAAGACAATCTCGCCGAAGGTCGTTCCGGGCGCGCCAATAGCCGCGCCCTCAAAGACGCTGCCGTCTTCAAGCGTCAGGCGGGCGGGAATGAAAGAAGGGGCAGGCATGGCAAGCGCTTTCGCAGAGCGGGACCGGTTATGTCGATAGGTAAAACTTAACACAGGGGCGACCGCTTCGCGAGCGCGTTTGCGATAGGATTGATACAACCTGTTGCAATGTCCCTCCTATGTGAGGTCCATCGGCTCTCCCAACCCGATGCCTCCCCAACCGCAAGCCAGCCTTTCTGATGAAACGAACCGACATTCGACGCATTCTTATTATCGGCGCAGGCCCGATTGTTATCGGCCAGGCGTGCGAGTTTGACTACTCCGGGTCTCAGGCGTGCCGCGCGCTGATGGCGGAAGGATACGAAGTCATTCTGGTCAACTCGAATCCGGCCACGATTATGACGGATCCTCACCTCGCCACTCGTACTTACGTTGAGCCGCTGACGCCGGATGTCGTCGCCGCTATTATCGAGCGCGAACGCCCGGATGCGATTTTACCCACAATGGGCGGCCAAACGGCGCTGAATATTGCCCATGCGCTTCACCAGCAAGGCGTATTACAGCGCTACAACGTCGAATTAATCGGCGCAAACTTCGATGCGATTCATGCCGCTGAAGATCGCGAGGCTTTTAAACGAATTGTTGAGCAAATCGGGCTGGAGTCACTTCGCTCAGAAACGGTCCACTCGGTAGAAGAGGCCGATAGCGCCGCCGAATCTCTCGGATTTCCTCTGATTATTCGGCCTGCCTTTACGTTAGGCGGCTCAGGCGGTTCTGTCGTCTATACGCCGGAAAACCTCAAGCGCGCCGTCGAAGACGCCCTGTCGCTTTCTCCCATTGGTCAGACCCTGATTGAAGAAAGCGCGCTAGGCTGGAAAGAATACGAATACGAAGTCATGCGCGACGCCTGCGATAACGTTGTTATCGTCTGTAGTGTTGAAAACGTCGACCCGATGGGCGTCCACACCGGCGACAGCATCACCGTTGCGCCCGCTCAGACGCTCACCGACAAAGAGTACCACCTGTTGCGGAACGCTTCGCTGGCGATTATCCGCAAAGTGGGCGTCGCCGCTGGCGGCTGTAATATTCAATTCGCCGTTCACCCCAAGTCCGGGCGCTTTGTGGTGATTGAAATGAATCCGCGCGTTTCGCGCAGCTCCGCGCTGGTCAGCAAGGCGACCGGCGTGCCCATCGCCAAGATTTCCGCAAAACTGGCCGTCGGCATGACGCTGGATGAAATCCAGAACGACATTACCCGCAACACGCCCGCCTGTTTCGAGCCGACGATTGATTACGTCGTCACGAAAATCCCGCGCTTCTCGTTTGAGAAATTTCCCGGCGCCGCCACCGCGCTATCGCCTCAGATGAAATCGGTCGGCGAAGTGATGGCCATTGGCCTGACGTTTCAGGAATCTTTCCAGAAAGCGCTTCGCGGACTGGAGATTGGCCTGAGCGGCTTTTATTTTCCGCGCGCCGAGCTGTCGCACGCCGACCTGCTCGAACGTTTGAAAGAGCCGACGGCTAATCGCATGCGCTGGGTGTATCAAGCCCTCTACGATGAGGTTCCCGTGCAGACCCTCTACGATTTGACGGCGCTGGATCCGTGGTTTATCGAGAATTTCAGCGAAATTGTCGATACAGTGAAGGCAATTCAGGCTCAGGCGCGCGGCGAAAATGGTCGTCCCGCAGGCTCTTCTTTACCGGCGATTTCTGCCGAGTTGATGCAAACCGCTAAGCGTCAGGGGTTTGGAGACGAGCAAATCGCTCGCATCTGGAACGACGCGTGCGAGGGCGATGTCAGTCGCCGAGACGTTGCGCGCGCGCGGTCAGACCAGGGCGTGATGCCCGTTTATAAAGCCGTTGATACGTGTGCAGGCGAATTTGAAGCCTATACGCCCTACTTTTACGGCACGTATCAAGGCGATGAGAATGAGGCGACGCTGGCCTATCCAAAAGCCGAACGCCCTCGGGTGATGATTCTCGGCGGCGGCCCCAACCGGATCGGACAGGGCATCGAGTTTGACTATTGCTGCGTTCATGCCGCTTTCGCGTTGAACAAGCTTGGCTATAACGCCATTATGGTGAACTCTAACCCGGAGACCGTTTCGACCGACTACGATATCAGCGATCGATTGTATTTCGAGCCACTGACGCCGGAAGACGTTCTGAACGTCATCCGCCAGGAAAAGCCTGACGGCGTGATTGCGCAACTGGGCGGACAAACCCCGCTTAAACTGGCGCAAGCCCTGCGCGATGAGCCCGGCGTACGGCTGCTGGGGACATCCGCCGACAGCATCGATCTGGCAGAAGACCGCGATCGCTTTAGTCAGGCCCTGGCGCGATTGGGCCTGCGCGCGCCGGAATCCGATATCGCCCGCACCGCGCAGGAAGCCCTGGACGCCTCTCGTCGCATTGGATTCCCGTTGATTGCGCGCCCCAGCTACGTGCTGGGCGGCCAATCGATGCGGATTTTCTATAGCGAGCAGAGTCTGGCGGCGTATCTTGAGCATGTCGTGCAAGTCGAGCCCGATCATCCGGTGCTGATTGAGCGGTTTCTGGAGGCGGCCAAGGAATTGGACGTCGACGCCGTCAGCGACGGGCAGGACGTTTACATCGGGGCCATTCTCGAGCATGTGGAGCATGCGGGCGTTCATAGCGGCGACAGCGTATGCGCTTTTCCGACCCAAACGCTATCGGCGCGGCTTAGCGAGCAGGTAAAGGAAGCGACCCGCCTTCTGGCGCAGGAGTTACAGGTCAAGGGCCTCCTCAATATCCAGTTTGCGGTGAAGGACGACGATTTATACGTGCTGGAAGTGAATCCGCGCGCCAGTCGCACGGCGCCGTTCGTTTGCAAGTCCACCGGCGCGCCCCTGATTCGTATGGCCGTTCGCGTGATGCTGGGCGAGTCGCTCGCGGACGTCATCGCCGATGAGCGTCCGCCGCAGAATGACGCGCTGACGCATGTGACCGTCAAAGCCCCGGTTTTTCCCTTCATCAAGTTTCGCGGATCCGATCCCGTGCTGGGGCCGGAGATGCGCAGCACGGGTGAAGTCATGGGCGTTGACGACAACTTCCCGGCCGCCTACGCCAAGGCAATGATGGGCGCCGGGGCGACGATTCCGCTGGAAGGCTCCATTTTTGTCAGCGTCAAGGATTCCGACAAAGAGGACGCGCTGTCAGTCGCGCGCCAATTCGCCGAGATGGGCTTTCGTTTTGTCGCCACCAGCGGCACGGCGGCCTTTTTGCGCGCCAACGGCCTCGTGGTGGATGAGGTTCAGAAGAAGCACGAAGGCCCGCGCAACCCCGAAGCGCTTATCCACCAGGGCCTTGTGCATCTGGTGATTAACACGCCCATTGGCGAAGAAGCCCTTTACGACGATTCCTATATCCGAAAAGCCGCCGTCGAGCGCCATGTGCCTATGGCCACCACCATGGCCGGCGCGATGGCCTTCGCCCAGGCCGTGCGCTCGCTGCGCGATCATCCTCTTTCGGTCCGAAACTTGCAGGAATTGTTGACGCAGTCCCAGCAAGCCGCACTCTCATGACGCCGTCTGAAACCGAGACGGTCGATGCGTTCTTTTCTCGCATCAGCGGGGATTATGACGCGGCGATTTTACGGGCCATTGCGCCTTATCGCGACATTCTCCAGACGCTGCTCGATACGCTGCCCTTTGCCGCCGACGCGCCGCTACAGATTGTCGATCTGGGCTGCGGGACAGGCAACCTGTCACGCCTGCTCGCGCAGACGTTTCCGCGCGCCAGCTTTACGCTGGTGGATCTCTCGCCCGAGATGCTGGAGGCGACCGCCCGCAAGCTTCAACAGGACAACCCGCAGGCGCGCTTGACGCTGATTCATGAGGACTTCACCCGGCTGTCGTTGCCGGAAGCGTCTCAAGATTTAATTGTCAGTAGCTTTGCGCTGCATCATATTCCAAAGCCCGAACAGAAGAAGGCGCTCTATGCTGCGATTGCCCGCTGGCTTCGTCCGGGCGGCCTGTTTCGGTGCGCAGACGGCTGCTTGGGCGTTCCGCACGCCATTTATGAACTTCATACGCGACATTGGACCTCAGCCGCACTCGCGCAAGGCGCTTCCCAAACGGAAGTCGACCTGTGGCTGGCGCATGAACAGAATTTTGATCACTTTGAACCGCTCGTCTCTCATCTGGACTGGCTGGAGGCGGCAGGCTTACGTGACGTGGATTGCTACTGGCGCAAGTACTTGTGGGCCGTCTTCGGCGCCGGTCGCGCGGCAAGCGCCCCTTGATTCGGCGGGTTGTAGTTGCTAAATTGATGCAACGTCGCGCCCGGCGCTGACGACATCCGCGTGTTTAGCTCAGCCTGGTAGAGCACTCCCCTTTTAAGGGAGCTGTCCTGGGTTCGAATCCCAGAACACGCACAGGCGGGAGTCCCTTGGGCTCCCGCCTTTTTAACGCGCCGGCAATGGCATCATCAGGGGCAGGGGAGTGAAGCGGGCGCCTGCGCATAGGTAATATCGAGCGTCAAAAACAGCTCGTCGCCGCGTTGCAGCGTCTCGACCAGATGAAGGCGCGGAGCGGTCTCGCGCGAAAAACTGACGCCGGATAAAAACGAAGGCGCCGCTGCTCCGCCTCCCAGCACAAGCGGGCACAGCGTCAGATACAGCCGCGACAACGCGCGCGCCGCGATAAACAACCCCACTATTTCGCCGCCGCCTTCCACGAGGGGAGCCTGACAGCCCCGCGCCGTCAACGCCTGAGTGATGGCAGCCGTTTGCGAGACGGCATCGCCGCTGGCCTGTTCCCACGCCACCCAGTCGGGGTACAGCGCGCGATCGGCGGCAGCAATGGCCTGAGCGCTCATGATTAAAGCAGGCGGCGCGTCGTCTGGCGCGCCCGTGAAAAAAGGCGAATCTGGGGGGATTTGTCGCGCAATCGCATCGCCACGGGTCAGAATCAGATGCAGAGGCCGATGATCCGCACGCTGCGCCTGATGCCGTTTGGGATAACTGCGAAAGGTCTTACCGCCAAAGACAAGCGCGTCGGCGCTATCTCGCAAAGCCTTAAGATGCGCGATATCCAAAGCGGAACCGAGTGAGATGGCGCGGGCCTCACCGGGCGGATTGATTTTTCCGTCCATAGAAGCGGCCAGACAAGCGCGGTAATGCATCAGAGGGTTTTTCGCTTAAGGCGTTTCAGGCGCAGGCAGGGACAAATTGAGGTTGACGCGCCCGACCGCCGCCGACTCGCCCTCGGAATCCACGACGCCCGCAAAGCCGGTCACCGGAGAATCGCCGCGATCAGGCATATTACGCATGTCCGCAAATATCAGCGCAATGCCGCTTTTGGGCAGGTTATCGGTTAATTCGCGATATAACGGCGCATCCGCCATGGACTTCTCTTTGCTGGCAGAGACGCCTGCGGCTTCAGCGAGTTGCGCGGCAGGAGCAATGGCGATCATGGAATCCTGAAGCGTGGCCAGACCAACCGCGCCCGACTGATTGGGCAGGGTAAACAGATCGGCCGTGACGTCGCCGAGTTGCTCCGTTTGCCGATGTAAAGGCGCAATACCGCTGGAGGCAAGCTTGAGGAGCTTCTGGACCGTCTGGGCCTTCTCAGGCGTTTTAGACAGAAGCGCCATTGCCGAAGGAGGCTGGCCCGCCTGTTCGCCCAGGAACGATCCGCCTACCGCAGCTTCTCCGCCCAGCAGGCCAATCAGGTCTTTGCGCAAGTCGATCTCAGCCATACTTAAGACGAACTGCGCTCCCATGAGATTCTGTTTTTGCTGAAGGCTCAGCCCATGATCGATAATAATATTGGACAGGGCGTCCAGACGCCCCACAGACGCCATGACCTGGGTTTGCGCGGGGAAAAACCGCGCGGCGCGGAAAGGATTTTTTGGGGCGGCCAGAAACTGACGCATCTGCTTTTGAAGCGATTCGCTCTGGACTTGCGCCAGTTTCAGCGGGGCGAAGAAATCCAGCGTCAGACGGGTTTGCAGGGCGTCTTTTTCGATCTCGCTATCCATTTGGGTGCGAAATGCGCCGAAAATCGCCGGCATTGCCAGATTAAACTGCCGTACGCGCGGATCGCGATCCGGGGCAAAAACGGCGCTATGCGTGATCAAGGTGCCTTGACGCGGCGCAGGCAGCTTGGCAAGGCCCGCCTTTAGAGCAGCATTGTCGAACACGTTACGCTTTCGATCGAGGGCTTGGGCAATAGAGGCTTCCATCGCCTGCGGCGCGCCGGTCATCATCAGGGCGTGATTGACGACGCTCAGCGTCATGGGCGCTTCTGACGCGGAAGCGCCGGGTTTTTCCACCCAGTAGTCGATATTACGAAAACGATGGCGCGTGTAGCGATGAACGCCAATCCTGGCCATGAGCGCTTCGCCGGTCGTCTTATCCGACTTCAGGGGCAGGACGATCAGATAGCGCACAGACTTGGCGTCTCGACTGTCCACGTTCCCGGCGGCGGGCCACGCCCCGATACTGAACTGGGGCTTGAAGGTCTCGACGAAATCCTGCGTCAGACGTTCGCCCAAAAAAGACGGCGGAGGCGACGGCGCCGACTGATGTTGCTGCAACAAGGCCCGAGCCTTGGCCTGTTCGCGCTCGACCAGCGTGAGGATGCCTTGCGCTTCGCGCTGAGAGGTTTCGATTTCAGCAAAAAAGGCGGTGTTTTCGGGGTAATAGACGAACAATCCCGGTCCTGTATGGCGCGGCCAGAGCCAGAATCCCACGGCGGCAATCGCCAGAACCGCCAGGGCAACAAGCGGGATCGCCCATTTTTTACCGGCGGGACGGTGCGCGGAAGAGGCGGCAGGCTGCGTCAAGGGCGAGAACTCCTCAATCGGAAACGATATCGCCCCATTTTAGCGTCGTTACGCGCGTCTGACAAACGCCCTTAAACGCGGCGCATGTAAAAGTACTCGCGCACCTGATCGCCGGTCATCGCGGGGAGCTTCTGCAGCAGCAGCGCTAGCAGCTCGTCCTCGCTCATCTCGCGAACAATATCCAGCGCAAGGGTTTTAACGTCCAACACTTCAAACAGGTTGGTATTATCAGCCAGAGCGTATAGTTCCTGTTCGGTCACGCGACGAATCCTCCTGAGCGTGAGAGCTTTCTCTTATTATAGGCCGCGCGAGGCTGCGCGTCAGCGTCGCGTGAGAGCGGATTTCCAGATAAGGATTAGCGTCGGGATTGAAAGTATCCTGCTGCGATCGCGCTGGATGAATTGACACTCCGCGCAGGGGGGATTGTCCTCTATAATGATGATCATCATGACCCTACGCTTGGTATTTTTAGGAACTCCCGCCTTTTCCACGCCCTGCCTGCAAGCGCTGCTTGATGCGCCGGATATGACAGTCGCAGGGGTGGTGACGCAGCCGGATCGCCCCGCAGGCCGCGGCCAGCAACTGATGCCGTCTCCGGTAAAAATAATGGCGCAAGCCGCTGGGCTGCCTGTCTTACAGCCAAAATCGCTTCGCAAAGACGCCGACGTGTTGAACTGGATACGTTCGCAGTCGCCGGACTTCTTTGTGACCATCGCCTTTGGTCAGATTTTGTCGCAAGAAACGCTGGAAATTCCGCGTTTGGGCGTCGTTAATGTTCATGCCTCGCTCTTGCCGGCATATCGCGGGGCCAATCCCATTCAGCGCGCCGTAATGGCTGGCGACCCGGTTACGGGATTAACGACCATGCTCACCGATGCAGGCGTCGATACCGGAGCGATGCTGCGACGCGCCGAAACGGTCATCGGCCCGGAAGAAACCGCTCAAGAGGTCCATGACCGACTTTCTTCAATGGCGGGCCCCTTGTTGCTTGACACCCTGCGCGGCGTCGCCGACGGCAGCATTTCTCCCGTCCCCCAAAACCATGAACAGGCCACGCATGCGCCCAAGTGCGACAAGGCGGATGCCGCGATCGACTGGTCGCTTTCCGCTCAGACGCTGCATAACCGGATTCGCGGCCTTCAGCCATGGCCGGGCGCTGTAACGACGTTCAACGGCCAGTCGGTCAAGATTTTGAAAACCCGCCTGCCGCAAGCGGAAGAGTTTGTCCCCAATTGGCTGGGCATGGCCCCTGGCGCGATAGTAGGCGTTAGCGGCCGAACGGTCTGGATCGCCACAGGCGAAGGTCCTCTGGGGATCGCCTTGATTCAGCCCGCAGGGAAGAAGGCCACCCCGGCCGACGACTGGGCGCGCGGCGCCCTGACAAAGCCAGCGGCGGGATTCAGTTAAAAATATCCGTAATTTTACCCTCTGTTGTTTTTAAGAGACGAGCCGACCTTAGCCCATGGGTATTGTTGCAGGGATCCCATGACCGGGGCACTCAGCATGATGAAACGAACTACGGCACACGCATCTGGATTTACGCTGGTTGAGCTGGCGGTGGTTATCGCGCTGGTCGCTATTTTAGCGGCGGCGGGCGCTTCCCGTCTGGTGACCGCGCCAGAAATCGCCGAACGCGCCGTGATTCTGGATTTTCTACAGAATCTTAAAAGCGCTTCTGCGATGTATACGGCCCGCCATCACGAAATTCCTCAGGATTTTCAGGCGTTTGTGTCGCCCACCATCCCTATCCCCAATGACAAAACCATTAGCACGCAGACGCTGGGCTTTCATGCGCAGAGCCATCCGTGCGACGTACAGCCGCAACGTATTGTGTGCAGCGGCACCTTCCAGAAGTACGCTGTGATTCAATACGAATGGAATAGCGGCAACTTCATCGTCACCGGCCTGTAGCGTCGTCTAATAAGCGTGTTCGGGCTGCGGAGCCGGCGCAACGTTGGCGGCGATATCCCGACGGGCATGCTTGCCGGCGAAATTCACGGCGTCAGCCAGTTGGTAGGCGCGATCACGCGCTTCCTGGAGATTGGAGCCCAGACCCACGGCATTCAAGGCGCGGCCTCCACTGGTGACGATCGTTCGATTGGGCAGACGCTTGGTTCCGGCGTGAAACAGCAGGGTTTCCGGCGGCAACGCAGCCGGGATGTCAATCGTCGCGCCCAGCGTGACTTCGCCCGGATAGCCTTCGCTGGCCAGCACCACAGAAACGGCTGAGCAACCGGAAAAATCGAAGCCCGTATCCGCGTAGGGACTGAGATCGCCGGTGGCGGAGCAGAGCAGCATATCGGCCAGGTCGCTTTCCAGCAGAGGCAGAATCACCTGGGTTTCGGGATCGCCGAAGCGGGCGTTAAATTCCACGACGCACGGATCGCCATTGTGCTGAATCATCAGCCCGGCATAGAGAACGCCGCGATAGCGCACGCCTTCTTCTTCGCGCAGAATCGTAATCATGGGATCCAATACTTCGCGCTGAATCCGTTGCATCAGGGCGTCATCCACAAACGGAACCGGGGCGTAGGAGCCCATTCCACCCGTATTGGGACCCGCATCGCCATCATAGGCTTTTTTGAAGTCTTGCGCGGCAACCATCGGAATCGCGCACAGACCGTCGCAAATTGCCAGAACAGACACTTCGCGTCCGCGCAGGAAATCTTCAATTACGACCGACATGCCTTTATGGAAGGCTTTGTGGATAGCAGCCCGCGCCTCGTCTTCGTTCTGGGCGATGGTAACGCCCTTGCCAGCCGCCAGACCGTTCTCTTTAATGACGTAAGGCGCATGGAAATCCGCTAATGCGGCCACCGCATCCGCTTCCTGATTACAGAAACGATAGCGCGCGGTCGGCACGTTGGCCTGAACCATCAGGCTCTTGGCATAGGCTTTATCAGCCTCAAGCCGGGCTGCCGCCTGCGACGGGCCAAAAATGGTCAGCCCGGCGCGCTGGAAGTGATCCACAATGCCTCTGGCCAAGGGACCTTCGGGGCCGACGATCGTTAAATCGATTTTTTCGCGCGCCGCAAAGATGGCCAGACCTGTCAAATCGGAAACGGCGATATCCAACGTCTGCCCCAATGCCGCCATCCCGGGATTGCCGGGGGCCATATAGAGTTCATGGGCGACAGGGCTTTGCGCCAAATGCCAAGCCAAGGCGTGTTCGCGGCCCCCGCCGCCGACTATCAGGATTTTCATTGAGGCGTCATCTCCGTAGAAAACAGATGCTTTAGAAAAAACAGACTAAATTCGTATTAAAGAAGAATCGGAAAGAAGAGAAAATATTCGGCTGTCAGGAGCCGATTGTACGAAAGCCGGGGGCCCAACACAAGCGACCTAGCCGCCAATCGCCTCGAGTTGAGACAGGAGCGACTCCAGACGCGCTTGCAGCTCTGCTTCATCGCCATTGTTGTGAATCACGGCGTCCCAATCGGTCATGGCGTCGAGATCGCATTCGGTGCGATCGGTTTCGGCCACCAAACGACCCCGGCTGGCGCGCGTTTGGCGCTCGGCCTCGACGCGCAGGATAAAAGCGCCACGCTCGCGTAACAACGCATATTCGCGCTGCAAGCGCAGATCAGGGATGATTTTAGGGCCCTTAAACGCAAGCGCTTGCTCCAGCCAGTAATCCGGGCGTTGAGAACGACCCCAGTCGCCTAGTATGATCAAGGCGGGGCGGTGCTCGGCCTTATTCGCTTCCAGTTCTTCCAGCGTCAGGCCGTGACGCTCGGCGTAAACCTCTTTGATGGCCTGGGCAATGGGGCGCTTGCAATATCCGGGAAGACGCGCCAACAACCAGTCGGCGACGTGATCTTTTCCGGCGTACTGCTTGCCGGAAAGCGCAATAAGAGCGGGGGGCATGGCCTGATTGTAAATCAGCGGACGACGCAAAAAAATGATCATGTTTGTAAACCCGTTTCTCAGCATCCGGTTTTGAGAGGCGGTGCGGCGAAGGGGTGTCGTACGTCAGGAAGAGGCAACAAAACGTGGATTATTCGCCGTTGTAGCATTCCTGAAAATGTTGTACAACCAATAGAGTCCCCTTTCGGGGCCGCTGACGTTAAAGGGCGGCTATCGGGGGCATATCTAACGAATTCCACGCAAAAGATAGAGTACATCCAGAAGATCCCAGAGAGCTATAGATTCCAGGTCTGGACATCGGCCCGAACAGAAAAATTTATTCGGGCGCCTCAAAAGGAGAATGGATCTCGACGTGGAAATCACGATGGGTGGCCATCCCACAGACCGGAACAATTCGGCGCTGAGCATTGCGTCGTCTCGTTGACGTGTGGTCAGGCCCATTTGGGTAGAGCATGATACGGATAGAGAAGGAGTTCCTCTAAAATGAGCGCTGCGCATTCCGCCATGAATACGGCTGTCGACGAAACCGCCTACGCCCAGCACGTCAACGCGCGCCGGGTGATTAACGGCACGGATGACGTGGTTCAGCTGTACCCGATTATTCACAAATTCGCATGGGACGCCTATATCGCCGCCAACGCCAATCACTGGCTACCGACGGAAATCTCGATGCAAAAAGACATCGAGCAATGGCGCTCTACCTCGGTCCTGACCGAAGACGAACGCCGGGTCGTGAAGCTGGCCTTGGGCTTTTTCACGACTGCTGACAGCATCGTCGCCAATAATCTGGTCCTGGCGGTTTACAAGCATATTTCGTCGCCGGAATGCCGCATGTATCTGCTGCGGCAAGCTTACGAAGAAGCCATTCACACGCATTCCTACCAGTACATCGTGGAAAGCCTCGGGCTGAACGAGGCCGAAATCTTTACGATGTATCAGCGCGTCGCCGCTATCTACGATAAGGACAACTTTGTTCAGGATCTCTTGCCGGACGTGCTGGATCCCTCGTTTAAAACCGGCACGTTCACCAACGACCAGAAGTTTCTGGAGAACCTCATTGACTTCTATGTCGTGATGGAAGGCGTTTTCTTCTACTCGTCGTTTGCAGCCATGTTGTCTTTCCGTCGGCGCAACCTGTTGCCCGGAACGGCGGAGCAGTTCCAGTACATTATGCGCGATGAGTCGATGCACATGAACTTTGGCATCGATATGATTAACCAGATCAAGCAGGACCAGCCGGAACTCTGGACCGATACATTCCAGCAGCGTATTCGTAACAAGATTGCCGAAGCCGCCGAGCTGGAAAAAGCCTACGCCGACGAGCTCATGCCGCGCGGTATTCTGGGTCTCAACGCCGAGAGCTTCGAGGATTACACGCGCTATATCGCGGATCGGCGCATGCAGGCCATCGGCCTGAACGTCAAATTCGGCGTGAAGAACCCGTTCCCTTGGATGAGTGAGCAAGTTGATCTCACCAAGTCAAAAAATTTCTTTGAGACGCGCATTACCGAATACCAGACCGGCGGCGCTCTGGAATGGGATGATTTCTAGATTTTTACCCGCTTAACGCTTATGATAAAGGGCCACATCTGCCCTTTATCATGCGTTTTAGGGGAAACTCTTATGTATTTGAGTCCACCCACATTTTCCGGCTCGACGCCTTTGAAAAGTCAGAATTTTCGCAGGACAGAGTGCATTCCCCCTTCGACGGAGCGAGTTTCCTGCAAATATAAAATCTATTTGCTGAAGCCCCAACATCTTGCCTTCTTGAAACGATTCATTTTATTCCAGATGCGCGCTTTAGAGCCATTCAAGAGTAACCCATGGGTTCACCTTCTTGAGATACTGCCGGATCAATTCGAGAAAGCGCAGATAGTTCGAGTGAGCGTCCCTCCCCATTTGGAAAAGGCCATCCGGGTATGTTATGGAAAAAGGGCCATTAAAATTGAAGACTGAGGTCTGAAGACACGCTCTCCATGGGCCGATATTTCCCAAGCCGGCTCCCTTTAGGAAAATTTACCCTTCGCAACGCGGGCTGGTCCTATAATAGGGGCGCGAAGATGCGCAAAACTGTATAGAGTGCATGCGAGTAGAGAGAGGAACGCCCTATGGCGATGATGGTCCGCCGTCGTGACGGCTCGGTAGAACCGATTCAGGAAGAGAAAATCAATGCGGTCATTAAAAAGGCCTGCGAGGGGCTCTCCAACGTCAGTTGGTCAGACGTCGCCGTGGGCTGCCAGGTCGCTTGGTATAACGGCATTTCGACGGAAGAAATCGACGAGTCGGCGATTCTGTCGGCCCGCAGCCTGATTGAACAGCATCCTCAATATGCGCACGTCGCCGCGCGGCTGGTGCTGTACGTGCTGTATCAACACGTTTTTGGCGCAACGGATGCGCGTAAAGGCTCTCTCGACACGCTGTACCGCGAGCGGTTCGCCGATTATCTCCAGAAAGGCGTTGATTCGGGCATGCTGGATCCGCGTCTGCTGGATTATGACCTGCCTCGCTTGGCCCAGGCGCTGGATCCGGGGGCGGACGAAGGGTTTCAGTATCAGGGCGTGCAAATCCTGAAAGATCGTTACCTCATTCGCAATCGACGCCGCGAGGTGATTGAATTGCCGCAATGGATGTGGATGCGCGTCGCGATGGGCGTAGCGCTGGCGGAAAGCGGCGATCGCGAAGCCCAGGTGATTCGCTTTTATCGCACGATCAAGAATTTTGACTATATTCCCAGCACGCCTACCCTTTTTAGCGCGGGGACCACGCATCCGCAGCTGTCTTCATGCTATCTGAACACGGCGGAAGATAGTCTTGAAGGCATTTTTAAAATTTTTACCGACAATGCGCGCCTTTCTAAATGGGCGGGCGGCCTTGGCACGGACTGGACGCCTGTTCGCGCTACCGGCGCCTCCATTATCGGCACCAATGGACAAAGTCAGGGCGTGATTCCATGGCTGAAAATCGATAACGACGTGGCCGTCGCCGTCAATCAGGGTGGCAAGCGCAAGGGCGCCCACTGCGCCTATCTGGAAACCTGGCACCTCGACATTGAGGATTTCGTAGAATTGCGCAAAAACGTGGGTGACGAGCGCCGCCGCACCCACGACATCAATACCGCCAACTGGATTCCTGACCTCTTTATGAAGCGGGTTCAGATGGACGGACCCTGGACGCTGCTTTCGCCAAGCGATGCGCCCGAATTGCACGATTTATACGGCCGCGAGTTCGAAGTCGCGTACGAGGCGCGCGAGCGTCAAGTCGAGGCGGGCGAGATTCAAGGCAAGCGCATGGAAGCCAAAACCCTCTGGCGCAAAATGTTGACGATGCTCTTTGAAACGGGGCATCCGTGGATGACGTTTAAGGATCCGTGCAACCTGCGTTCGCCGCAAGACCATATGGGCGTAGTGCATAGCTCTAACCTCTGCACGGAGATCACCCTCAACACCTCTAAAGAAGAGACGGCGGTCTGCAATCTGGGCTCGATCAATCTGGCGGCGCACATTCGCGACGGCCAGCTCGACGAAGCCAAGCTGGCGGAAACGGTCCATGCGGCGGTACGGATACTGGACGACGTGATTGACGTCAACTTTTATCCCACCCCGGAAGCCGAAGCCGCCAACCGTCGCCATCGGGCGATTGGTCTGGGCGTCATGGGGTACCAGGACATGCTCTATGCCCTGGATATTCCTTTTGCCAGCCAGCAGCATCTCGATTTTGCCGACAGGCTGTATGAGCGTATCAGCTACGAGGCGATTTCCGCGTCGTGCGATCTGGCTCAGGAGCGCGGGGCCTATGAAACCTATCCGGGATCCAAATGGAACCGGGGGATTCTCCCACTAGACACCATCGACCTTCTGGAGCGCGAACGCGGCGTTGAGATTGAGTGCAACCGCGAAAGCCGTCTCGATTGGGCCACGCTGCGCGAGCGGGTACGCAAGTGCGGCATGCGAAACTCGAATCTGATGGCCATCGCGCCCACCGCGACGATTTCCAATATCGTCGGCGTATCGCCTTGCATCGAGCCTAATTTCAGAAATCTATACGTCACCTCGAACTTGTCAGGCGAATTTACGGTGATCAACCAGCATCTGGTCGCGGATCTTGAAGCGATCGGCATGTGGAACGCCGATATTGCCGAACAACTCAAGGCGGTAGACGGCGATCTCACGCGGATTGCATCAATCCCGGATCGATTGCGCGAAAAATACCCGGACATCTTCCAAATGGACATGGCCTGGCTGATTCGCGCCGCAGCGATGCGCGGCAAGTGGATTGATCAGGCGCAATCGCTCAACCTGTTTGTCGCCAACACGAGCGGTAAGCATCTAAACGAACTGTATACGCTGGCTTGGCGCGTTGGCCTCAAGACAACGTATTACCTGCGCTCGTTAGGAGCCAGTCAGGTGGAGAAATCCACAATTGATACGGCCAAATACGGCAAGACGCATAAGCGCGACAACGTGGCCTCAATGACAAGCGGGATGTCGCAGCCGCAAGCCTGCGCCATTGACAACCCAGAGTGTGAAGCCTGCCAGTAGAAACAGTCTGCAGCAAGCGATTCCTGTTTCCAGCGCCCCCCGGTTGTCCGAGGGGCGCTGGTTTAAGAGGGATCAGGGTCGTTCAACGACGTCCAAAATTTCTCAAAATTCGTGCAAATCGTAAAGATTGATCTCTATGCTTTTAGATATAAATATGAAATACTAATAGTAAGAAACGGATCTTGCACAAACGCAGTATTGCACGGTGCTCAAAAGACGTTTCTGCGACTCAGATTGCGTCGGCCATGAGAAACCTGCGCGAGGGGTCGCAAAAGACATAGCGGACGACCTTTGCCTTTTTTCAGGGTAAACGGGCGACGATTGTCTTGTGGGGAATTTTAATTCGCGCGCGTGAAGACGCTTCGAAAGGAGTCGTTTATGTCCGATCGTTTATTTCCGTGCGTTGCGGGAGGGCCCGTATCGCAAGCCCTATTGGCGCAACTCGCGTCGACAATTGTTTCAGACTTTACCGCCTGGAAAGCGGCCCGAAGCCCATTAGAGGCGCGGTGGCGCGAATGCTGGCAGGCTTACCTGTGTAATGCGCAGTCGTTGACGACAGAGAGCGAAGATCGCAACGCCGACCGCAGCCGAATTGTACGGCCATTACTGTATGAAGCCGTCGAGGCCATTCAGGCGAACCTGATGAACGCCATGTTTCCGTCTGACGAACGCTTTTTCAGCGTCGTCGGAAAAACAGAAGGCGACCACCGTAACGCGCAGATTATTGAAGCGTTTCTGCTTCAAAAACTGCAATCGATGGGTTTCTCCGAAAAATTCGCCATGTTTTTGAAGCAAGCCATTATTATCGGCAGTTCAGCCGCCGCAGCGCCCTGGCGACGAGAAAGCCGTCAGCGTAAAACGTATCGACCTGTCGAGTTATTCGGCGTCAGCGTCGGTATGGAGAAAACGCTGGAAACGCAACTGATTTACAACGGCCCGGACTTTGAAACGCTGGATATGATGGATTTTCTCATCGACCCCGATGAGCCGGATTTTGAGAAAGCAACTGTCATTCGCCGCATTGAGCGCTCACTGGACGCGCTACGGCGCAACCCGGCGTATTGCAATCTGGAGGGGCTGGAGTCTCATCCACAGGAGGAGGACGACAGCGATAAATCAGCAAGACGCACGGCTTTTGGGATTCAACCCGCCGCGCTGAGACAATCGAGCCACAGACAAAATAAAGTAACGCTGTTAGAAGCCTGGGGTGACTTTCGAGCAGGCGATCGCCTGTTTGAAAACCATGTATGCGTGATCGCCAACGGCGATCGGGTGATTCGCTTTGAGCCAAATCCCTACGATCATGGACTCAAGCCCTTTATTTTCACCAATTTTATTCCGACGCCCAATGAGGCCTATGGCATCGGCGCGATCGAAAAAAGTCTGGGGCTTCAGCATGCGGTCAATACGCTGACCAATCAAAAATTAGACGTCATTAACATCTCCATTAATAACCCGTTTACGTATCTTATTAACGATGACGTCTTTGATCCAGACACCATTGTCACGCGCCCTGGCGCGCTAATTCCAGTGAAAAGCCATGAAACGCTTCGTCCTCTCACATATCTAAATAACTTTACCGTCGCCTTTAACGAGATCGCCGACTTAAGAAACGAGATTCAGGAAGCAACTGGCGCGCTCAAATTCTTTACAGGAGGAGACGCGTCCCTTAATCCGCGCACGGCAACGGAAGTATCGGCGCTGGTGAGCGGCGGCGCGCAGAAATTCAATACGTTTGTCTCGCATCTGGAGAATACGACGCTAGAACCTTTTTTGCGCATGGCGTTTGAGAACGCGAAGCAATTTTTAGTCGATAGCGAAACATTACGGATTACCCGCAATGACGGCTCGCTGGAATTTCGTCGAATTTTGCCGGAATTGCTTCAGCGCGCCCAATGCGATTTCCGGATTGATGGCGCACAGGCCGCCGTCACGCGAGGACAAGAGATTGAAGCCATGATGCTGTTTGCGCGTCTGACGCAAGATCTGCCTCAAATTCGCGAACGACTCAATTTGTTGCCACTCTTACGAAAAATCTACCGACGCCTGGGATTCAAGGACGAGGAACAGGTATTTATCTCAACGCAGGAGAACGATGATGCGCCTGCCGCCTGAGCTCCCCCCGCAGCAGCCGCTTCGCAGACTCCCCCTCCTGGAGCGCGCGACACTGATGGCGCAATTAATTCAGGAGCCCGGCTGGCGGTTTCTCGTCCAGATAATGACGCCCGAGTTACGCGCGCGCATACAAGATACCGACAGTCGAGAAGCATTTCTGTATGAAGCCATCCGACTTCAGGCCATTCAAGAGGTTTTATCGTTACCAGAACAAATTATTCGCCAGGCAAGACGATCTCGCCAAACTTGCGGCGAATCGCAGGACGTTTATTCGTTTCCGTTACCCAATTTAACCGAGGAGAGTGAAGAAATCCCATGACATCCGATGAATCTCTTTCGACTGAGCCCGCAACGCCATGCGCGGGTTGCAATGCACTAAGACAGGAGCTTGATGCGCTTAAAGCGTTGGGGCAAAGCGCATTCGAGGATCCCAGGCAACAACCGTCAACCCCTGAGAACCTGACGCCAGCGGAAGCGTTGGAGGCGCTTCAAGAAAATCCTGTGTTATTTATCCAAACATTGATCGAAAATGCCGCTTCAAATCATTTAGCTGACCTCCGGGACGAAGCGGAATTCAACGGGGCGCTGCGGGCCATGGGTCGCCAACATGCAGAATTTGCCCGGTTTGCGCCGTATGTGATTCAAGAAACGCTTGCCATTATGAATGCCGATAATGACGGCGTAATTGCCCCTTGGCACGAACTACTTGAACAAGGGTACCGGGCATTCCAGAAAAAATTCCAGGAAACCATTCGAGAAACGCCGGCCTTGGCGAGCGATACGGCCAGCGCGAACTCAGCACCCGCTGCCTTCGTAGAGGGACGAAGCAATCGCGAAGCCCCGACAGAGCCGCCAAGTTTTACGCGCAACGAAATTGCGCGGATGTCTCTGGCGGATTTTCTAAAAAATGAATCTGCAATTGAAGATGCGCTCAAGCACAGACGTATTCGATAAGAAGGAGGAACATGAATCATGGCGCTTGCCAATTTTATGCCTGAAATCTGGAGCAAGAAATTGCTCAAAATTTTTGATGCCAACGCGGTTATGTCCAAACTGGTTAATACCGATTTTGAAGGTGATATTGAGTCCGCCGGCGACGTCGTTAAAGTTCGCACCTTTGGGAACGTGACCATTAATACCTACACTCGGGACATGACGATCTCGTTTCAGAGCCTGACGGATCCAATGCAGGAACTCACCATTGATCAACAAAAATATTTTGCGTTTAAAGTTGACGACCTCGATAAAGCGCAATCCAATATGGACATTCTGGAAGGCTATAGCGCGCGCGCGGCTATTGCCATTCGCAATGTAGTGGACGCCCGCCTGTTAGGACATTATGCAGACGTCTCCGCAGGCAACGTTATTGGAACGGACGCTTCGCCCATCACGCTGACAACGTCGAATGTCTACAGCTATATTGCTGATATGGCAGAATTACTCGATGCCGCCAACGTTCCAGCAGAAGGACGCAATCTGGTTATTACGCCTAAAATCAAGACATTGTTACTTAAATCAGACGAATTTACGCGCGCAACCAGCTTGGGCGACAATATCATTCAAAATGGCTATATCGGGAACGTCGCCGGATTCTCGGTGCATGTTTCCACCAATCTCATGCCCGTAAACGGGGCGATTAATATAATGGGCTTTACGCGCGACTATATTTCGTTCGCCAGCCAGGTGTCGAAAATTGAGCACGTACGGCCTTACAATATGTTCGCCGACGCCGTAAAAGGCCTCTATTTATATGGCTCTAAGGTCTTTCTACCGACGGCGGGCGTCGTACTGAAAGCCGCTCCGTAAGGCAATGAGGCGGGGAAGACCTGTTGCAGGCTGCCAGGGGGCGATATCGCCCCCCTCCGCCTTTATTGCTATTCATTTTTATCTCCTATCTACTCATCCTGGTTCCTGGATTTTGCACCTTCCCGGGCAGTTGATTCGGGACGTCAACTGCCCACTTCTTTTTTAAACGGAGATTAGGCGACGATGCGAAATAAAATTTTCTATAATATTTACGACTCATGCGCCCAATGGCAATGTCGTCAGAATAAAACAGGACAAACCGATATCATTGGCGGCGCATTGGCGCAAATTTTAAAGCAGTATCCCCACGAATATGAACTCACATTTTTATCGCCAGAGGGGGTGTGGCATGAGTACGACGCTTGAACTTGTCAATGAGATCTTGAGACGGGCAGGCCAACAACCCGTCACCACCCTAGTCGGAGCAGAAACGCCAGCCGTTCAGACGCTGGCATGTCTGAATCAGATTTATTTTGAAATGCTTCAACTCTTAAAAACGCATCGGCTTTTGAAGAAAACGATGTTTAGTACACAAGCAGGCATTCAGTCGTATGCAATGCCCGCAGATGCCTCTATCACTTCGCTCGCGGGCGATTCCGTCATGAATATCGCCGATAGCAGCGTTCTCAACGAAGTGGATTATGGATATCCTCTACGCTATGGCGTAAATATCACTGGCCGGCCGCAATATTTCTGGCGACAGGACGACCGTATTTATTTCTACCCCATACCGGATGCAGCCTATTCTATTCAATATCATTATTTAATCTCACCTCAAAAATTAATCACCGACATTCAACTTTTATCTCTACCTCCCGAATACGAACCCGTTTTAGTACAAGGGGCGCTCTCGCTTCTGGAGAAATTTCTGGGGGAAAGCGGGTATCAAGAATCCTATGTCGTATACCGTGACGGATTGGCGCAACTCCGCGCCCGTTCGCCTCTCAAGCCTTTTTATCGCATTCGAGGCTATTACCGGGGAGGCCGAAGCTAAGCGAAAGCTCTCAAGTACAAAAGGAATTCCATTATGACGTCTCAAACATTTCGCTATTACCAGAATACAGGTGGACTGAACTTACGGTTTAATGAATTAACTTTAGGCGAAAACGAGGCGGAAGAGATTCTTAATTTACATGCCTCTTCCAGTGGCAGTTGGACAACGCAGGGAGCTGGCTATGCGCGATTAAACGCAACGCCTCTGGCAAGCGGGGCGGCGATTACCTCCATGACAGCTTTTCATCCGCTCCAGGGAGGCGCGCGACTTGTTGCAGCGGCAGGCAACGCTCTCTATGACGTGAGCGTGGGAAACGGCGCCGGCGTCGTTATCGCCAGCGGTTTGAGCGCGGGAGCGCCGGTTAATTTTACAACGTTCCAGGGTCTGCTTATTGCCTGTAACGGCGTCAATTCACCCCTTAAGTGGGATGGAGGGGGCCTTATGACGCCATTGGAGGGGTGGCCGCCTGCGATTGTCAACATATCGCCCGGCGCGCCGGCTTTTGCGGAAGTTTATGCCAATCGACTTGTATTAGCAGGGGATCCGGCAAATCCTTCCATGTTGTATCTGTCAGCGCTTGAAGATCCACAAACATTCACGCCAGAAACGGGAGCCGCTTCAGCAGGCGCAATTCAAGTCAGCCCCGGAGATGGACAACGGATCACCGCCCTAAAAACCTTATATCTCCCACTGTCTGGAACGCAAGCGCTCGTCGTTTTTAAAGACCGTTCCACTTATTTATTAACAGGAGACGACGCCGATAGCTTCGCTGTTCAAAAAATATCCGGTGAGTTCGGCGCCGTAGGACCCCGCAGCGTGGTCGACGTCGGAAATGAACTGATATTTATGACGCGAGAAGGCGTCACCAGCTTAAATACGGCAACCCTTCAGGGCAACCTGACGACACAGTTCTTATCGCAGTCAATTCAACCGCAAATGAATCTTCTCAACAAAGAGAAGCTTAAAGACGGTTTTGCAATTCACTTGCGTAATCGACAGGAAGTCTGGTGGATGGCGCCTGAAGGCGGCTCGACGCGCAATCAACGGGTTCTAGTTTACAACTACGGCATGGGCAATGTCTGGAGTCGGCGAAGCGGAATTATAGCCGCTTGCGGCGCTCTATTTAACGATCGATTTTATACAGGCGATTATACCGGATATTTGTATCAACAACTCACCGGCAACAGTTATCATGGCGCGCCCATTGAATGGCGTTACCGCACGCCGTTTTACACCCTGGGCTCTCCTCGCCTTCGCAAGCGAATCAAAGACATTGAGATCTCTGTTAAACAGATTTCATCTATTAATTTAACCGTGAACGTCGCATGGGATTTACGCAGAAGCGCCAGCGCCCGACAAAAACGGGTGCGCGCGCTATCTCCTGATGAGGCCAGCGCCGTGTATCACGCCGCCATTTATGGAGCAGACGCCTATGGAACCAGCGGCGCATCGACGGCGCGCATTACTCCAGACGGTTCTGGCAGAACGCTACAACTCGAATTCTCAGGCGCAGGAGTCAATCAACCCATTGATTTACAGGGCTGGACAATTACAGCGCTTTATGGCGGATTCCGATGAAAATTTTAGACTGTTTTGAAATCTTCGCAAGCAGGAGGCGATGACAAACCATGTCTCAAATATCACGACTTAAAGACGCCGAAATTTCGAACGGCAACTTAATTAATGCCGATGATATCGATGTCGAACTCAATCAACTGATTAATGAATCCAACACGCAAGACACGCGACTCATCGCATTAGAATCCGGCAACTTATCAATTGACGGGGTAAAAACATTCCTGAAAGCGCCCAAGCTGGATAAAATTGATGCGCGCACGCCTAACGCCGGACTCACATTAGAGGCGGTGACGCTTAAAGGCGGGTCTATTGAAATCGCCGCCCGTACAGCCGTCGCCTCCATTAATACCGCCTCTAACGAGGTAATTACCACCGTTTCTCACGGGCTTGTCAGCGGCGCAGCCATTCAGTTTATTACAGATAATACGCTGCCTTCGCCGCTATCGGTCGGGACAACCTATTATGCGCGCGTCATCAGCAGCGTCAATTTCACCGTGCATCTGACGCAGGCGGACGCTCAAAATGCACAGAATGTGATCGACATCACAACCGTCGGTTCTGGGGCGCATGCTGTTTTATGCGATCCGGCAACGCCTTCAAACGGACAAATCTGGTACAATCGCGCCGAATCGAAACTAAAAGCGCGTCGTAACGGCGTTACACGCTCTGTTTTATTGACCGGAGACGCTGCCGGAACGCCCAAAGGGGCCATTCGAGGGCCCGTTATCGAGTGGGTTTCAGCCTCGTCCGTTAAAATTCCTGCAGGATTTTTGTGCCGAGATGCAGACGATTCTCAGGATGTTGTATTTGACAGCGACAGAATCCTTTCCATAACCACGACCGGGGTAAATGGTCTGGACAGCGGTTCTGAAGCGCAAGATACCTGGTACTACGTTTGGGCTATCGCCGACAGCAGCAATACGAACGCTCCTGCCGGCATTCTCTCCGCCTCTAATACAAGCCCTACCATGCCTTCTGGCTATGATCGGAAACGGCTTTTACCTCTAGCGATCCGGAATGATAGCGCAAGCAATTTATTGAAATTTTCCATCGGAGAAGGTTGGCCGCAACGTCCTGTCATTTATTATGACTTAGGCGAAACTTACCAGACGGGCAGCGGTTTTACCATGGGGGAAACCAACATCCTCAATGCGGGTGTCGCCACTGCATGGACAAGCGTCTCCGGGGCCAGTTATATTCCGCCTGTTTCAAGGGCTGCGTTGTTTCACTGCCTCAACCAGACTACCAGCGCCACGGCCGGTTATTTTTCGATACGGCCGGGAAGCTCATCGTCAAATGGCGCGGCGCTTCATTTAGGCTGGCCTTCTGATCAAATCAGGCGAATCGCCGTGAATGGCAGCCAGCAAGTAGAATACAAACGGAACGCCGGAGCTGGCTTATTATGCCTGGACGTTAGCGGCTTTATCGTGACGGAGGTCCTCTAAAATGAGCATCCCGTTTCGCTATGTCAGACGAAAAGATTCACCCCTGACAATTAAGATGGCAGGATTCTGCGATTTCAGCGGCCAGTTTGACGCCTCGATTTATGAAATAATCGAAGCGCCTTTACCCGCCAATGCGCAACAGGAAGCAATTCCAAGCTTGAATCAAACTCTGATCAACGTCATCAAACAAGCGAACGTCGCCAACCGGGCAGCTTTTTACACCTATTTTTCCGCAATTGAGAGCGCATTGAACGCCGACGACGCCCCCGCCGCCCGCGCCTTGCTCCTGGGTTTAAGCGCGCTCCCGGTTGGGGTTGAAACCCTACGCCAAACGATTCTGGCGAAACTGCCTTAGGAGAGCCCCTCATGGAATTTTCCTGCCAATTTGAACAATTTTTAGGACCTTTGGGAGGCCTGATTCTGAGTTTATTTTTTTGCTTTGTCTTTTTAAGACGTTTTGAAAAAGCGACCGAACGCCTCTTGAATGTTTTGGAGACAGAATTGGAGTTAAGCCATTATCGTCATGACCAAGCCTTGAGCGAACTCATGAAATTAATCGAAAAACATCAAACAGAGTAAGACAAAAAACAAATAACAAGCACAAGAAACAAGGAGGCGTGTTCTGATGGAAGCGTTTGAATCGGCCTCAACATCTGAAACTTCAAAAATCATTGAAGTAATCCCAACGCCGCTGGCGGTAAAACCTCGCAATATTCAATTGACTCCCGATTTTAATCTGGCTGAATTCCTTCGCCCCCAAGACCCCGTACCGGCGCCGTACGTCCTGGACAATCTCTATCGCCTGGCCAACCGGCTCCAACTGTTGCGGGATCTCTTGGGACGACCTATCCGGATTAATTCCGGTTATCGTACGATTGCTCATAATCAGGAAGTGGGGGGCGTCCAGAATAGCCAACACCTGTCGGGTACGGCTGTCGACATTGTTGTTCCGGGATTAATGCCTCGCGACTTACAACTAATTTTAATGAACTGGTCGGGCGGAATGGGACAATACAAAACCTATACCCATCTCGATATCCGGCCCTATCGCGCGCGTTGGCGCGGTTAATCAGGAATCCAACGCAAGGAGGTTCGTTACAAAAGGGGGAAATAATTATGAATTTTTTCATGCTGAATCTACTCACTAAGCTCACTTATGGGCCCTCTATCGCCGTTGCGCTGCAACTTATCAAACTCATTGCGGACGCGATGGAAAGCGCCGACGTCTCTGATGTCGCGCGAGTCGTCTATGAGCGACTCCCTGTATCATGGCGGGCGCCGAAAGGCCCTGCGACCGAAGAGGAATTTCTGCAAACCATTCAGACAGGAATCGCTTTTTTTACGTCGCTTCGCCGATGCGTTAATTTCTAAAACCCTCTCATCCCATTATGCTGTCGCCCTTGTTCCGGTTAGTCGGAACAAGGGCTTTTTTTATGGTATGAAATAAGCACTGAGAAAATGAGACATTGAGAAAGATCCCGCGCCACGCCGCCAATGCCTGACTCTGATTCCCCCGATCCCTCTTTTGAGGCCGCTAACGCATTCTCGTTTTCGTCGGACAATGACGAGGACGGCGACTCGTATGCCTATTTCTTCACACTGGAAGAAGCGGCCCTGCTGGCGCGTGAATTGTCAGGGGTTTTTGAACAGGCGCATGACGAGTTGAGCCGCCTGCAAGACGACGTCATCCTTTATAAGCGCATTCATCTGGCCAAACGACGCGAGCCGCTTGGCACCAACGGCGACGAACTGGACGTGCTACAAGAAAAATGGACGCTTTATGAGGCGGCGTTTAACCGGTGGAATGCCTACTTCGCGGAACGGCATATCCTGCTGCGCGATATCGGTCGCGGGTTGGTGGATTTTCCGTATCGGGCCCAGGACGGCTCGGTGTATTTACTTTGCTGGCGTCTGGGCGAAGACGGCGTTCTGTCGTTCCATGGTCCCGACGAAGGATTTATGGGAAGAAAGCCTATTACGCTTCTCCCTGATTAGAAAATCCCCCTAAAAAAAATCCCCTTTGCAGGGGACATCACAACATCTCTGTCTCTCTCTGTTGAAGCTGGGGCAACACGCGCCGAAACGGACAGCGGTTGCTAAAAAATCCTATATTGATTGCTCTCTGCTCGAACTGTAAACGCAACGATCCAATAACGGCTCCCCGATACGGGAGTGATAATCTTATTTTAATAAAAACAAATAAAGTGTTAAAATTGCGCTCCTGATCTGAAAAGCGCTTAAAAAGATACGCTTGTTGACAATAACCCGAGTACAGCTTGGGACGCTGCGTTGAGGCGCTCCACCGGCCGTCATTCTTATCCTCGGAGGATATCACGCCCAGGCGCCCGGAGCCGTCTTATTCTCTTAGCGCAAAAACCTGGATTCACCCTCCGAATCATTCTCGTTATACTGGGGGACGTCATCCTCAATCTGGAGCCTCGTGATGAGTGAAGTCCGCGTGCGAATCGCCCCTAGTCCGACTGGAAACCTTCACGTAGGAACCGCCCGAACGGCGCTGTTTAACTGGCTTTTCGCCAAGCGGCACGGGGGAACGTTTATTCTGAGGGTAGAAGACACCGACCTGCAACGATCAGAAGAACGCTACACCCAGAATATCTTCGACAGCTTACGCGCACTCGGCATCGACTGGAACGAAGGGCCCGACGTTGGCGGCCCATTTGCGCCCTATACGCAGATGGAACGCCTCAGCCTCTATCAAGAGTTTGCGCAAAAGCTGCTGGCTGCGGGCGAAGCCTATTACAGCTATGAAACCGAAGCCGAATTGGAAGCCCAGCGCGACGCCGCCAAAGCCAACGGAAAGCCCTATGCTTACCGCCGCCCCTCAGCGGAAGTTCTGGCGGCTCAACAGGCGGACGCTTCGCGCACCAAGACCTTAAGACTCGCTGTTCCTGAGAATCGCGGAAATATCATCGTAAAGGACGCTATTCGAGGCGATGTATCATTTGATTCCTCGTTGATTGGCGACTTCGTCTTGATGAAATCCACCGGGTCGCCGACGTATAACTTTGCGGTGGTGGTGGATGACGCGCTGATGAAGATCACGCACATCATTCGCGGGGAAGATCATCTCTCCAACACGCCGCGTCAAGCCCTTCTCTATGAAGCGTTCGCAAGACTCGGGCTTACGTCTGCCGAGCTGCCGGTTTTTGCCCATGTCGGGATGATATTGGCCCCTGATCGCTCCAAGCTGTCCAAGCGCCATGGCGCAACAGCGGTATCGGATTATATTCAGCAAGGCTATTTGCCAGAAGCCTTCTGCAATTTCCTCTCGCTCCTAGGGTGGTCGCCCCCGGATGGAGAAGAAATCGCCAGCTTGACGCGTTTTGCCGAACATTTCGACTTGACTCGCATCGCTCACAGCCCCGCCGTCTTTGAGATGGACAAACTCAACTGGCTTAACAAACACTACATACGCGAATTGCCCATCGAAGATTTTGCCAGGCTCGCACAGCCTTATTTACAGGATTATGACCTGAGCGAGTACTCTCACGAACACCTGCTCCTGATGCTCGACGCGGTTCGAGAACCTCTGACCACGCTGGCCGACGTCAAAGCGGCCACGTCGTATTTCTTTGGCGCCGGCGTCACGCTGGATGCTCAGGTGGTCGGCGAAACGTTAATGAGTGATGAAGCCTCCACCGTCCTGGGAGCATTTGCTTTGCAGTTTCGAGAAAACGTGAGTTTCATCTCGCCGCAAGCGCTCTCCGATGGGCTCAAGGAGCTGATCCAGTCTCTGAAGCCGCTAAAGGCCAAGGCGATTCTGTGGCCGATTCGCGCGGCCCTCACCGGTCGGGTTCATGGCGCGGATTTAGGGAAAACGCTGTACCTGTTGGGGCGCGAAAAAGTATTGCTACGGCTCGACAGCGCCCTACGCCTGATAGCACGCCCCCCCGTTTCTTCCTGACATCTCGTCGCGCTAGCGCCGCCTACAGAAATACCCACGGACGGATTTTGGCAAGCTTTTTAGCGCCAATACCTTCAACGTTCAGAAGTTCGTCGATCGTTTGAAACGCGCGATGCGATTGCCGATACACGAGAATCCGCTGGGCGAGTTTGGGCCCGACACCGGGCAGGGTTTGCAATTGAGCCAGCGTACAACGATTGAGGGGCAGCGGGCGGAGCGTTTTTTCAGGGCCCGCCGGACGATGCGCGCGGCGCCGGAGCGGCACGGAGCGTTCAGCAGCGCGAACAGTGGACAGCGCGCCAGAAGACGCTACGGTAACGTCTGAAGAAAAGTCGACGCCTTCTCTTGAGGCGACTGTTGCCAGTGGCGATACATCTGTGACCTGTGGGGGCGGCGCAGGAGCTATCGTCGCGGCAGGGAGAACGAACGCGCGATTCGACAGCGTTTGCCACGATTGCGGCGGTAATCCCCACGCAACGCGTCCGCCGGAGAGCGGCATCATCAGAAAGCCAAGCAACGCGATCAAAAAAGCCGACGCCAGGAGAAGGACGATCCTGTCCAAACGCCAAAAAGGTCGCCTGACTTTTTCGGGCGGCGTTATATACGCCAACCAGGGCTGGGCCTGCTCCAACTCTCTTTGCGCAAACGACCGCATGGGACGCTCCCCGACGGAATTCAGGCGGTTTTGGCCTGCACTTGTTCAAAGAGCAGGCGCAGATCGTCGTCCTCGACCCGCTTTTTCTCGTCCGCCAGATGCTTGAAGGCCTCAAACAAGGCGATCATCTGGTCATCATCGGGCTGAATCCCAATACCGCGCAGACGCGTTTTGACAGCAGCGCGACCCGACCGCGGACCCAGCGGCAATTTGGAACCGCTCAGCCCAATCCACTCCGGGCACATGATTTCATAGGTATCGCGCCCCTTCAGAAAACCATCCTGGTGGATGCCCGACTCGTGGGCGAAGGCATTGCCCCCGACCACAGCCTTGTTGGGTTGCACGGCCATGCTGGTTAAATCCGATACCATCTGGCTGGTTTCAAAGAGGTATTGGGTTTCGACGTTGCTGTACAGGCCTTCAAAATAAGCGGGGCGAACTTTCATAATCATGACGACTTCTTCGAGCGCTGCGTTTCCGGCGCGTTCACCGATACCGTTAATCGTGCATTCCACCTGACGGGCGCCATTCTGGACGCCAGCCACGCTGTTGGCGACCGCCAGCCCTAAGTCGTTATGGCAATGAACCGAGACAATCGCCTGATCGATATTCGGCACGTTGGTCATAATGCCCTTGATGAGGCGGCCAAACTCGTCGGGAATCGTATACCCCACCGTGTCGGGAATATTGACGACTTTGGCGCCTGCGTCGATCACGCTTTCAATGACCTTGTACAGAAAGTAATGATCCGTGCGACCGGCATCCTCGGCGGAAAATTCGACTTCTGGGCATTTGGAAACAGCGAGTTTTACCATGTCGACGGCAATATTCAGGACTTCTTCGCGCGTTTTACGGAATTTCGCCTGAATATGAATATCACTGGTAGCGATGAACGTATGAATTCGCGGCTTTCTGGCGACTTTCACCGCATCCCAGGCGGCTTCGATATCGCCGGGCATCGCGCGGGCCAACGCCGCCACAGAAGGCCCTTCTATCTCGGCGGCGATTTGTCGCACGGAGTCAAAATCGCCGGGACTGCTGAAGGGGAAGCCCGCTTCAATCACATCGACTTTAATTTTCGCCAGTTGCCGTGCGATTTGCAGCTTCTCGGCGTGCTTGAGCGCCGCTCCGGCGGACTGTTCGCCGTCACGCAGGGTCGTGTCAAAAATGTGCACATGGTTTTCAGGCAGCGGCGGACGGGAATCGGCTGGCGTCATATTAAAGAATCACCCTCTTGGCGCAATGGGGACATGAACTCGCATTTTACCGTCGATGGGTCATCAAAGCTACCTGCGCCGTCCAAGCGCTTCAAATTGGAGGCGTCAACGCGCGTATGCGCCCTATTTTTGTATGGATAAGACCTGAACGCCGCCATTAACTTTTATCCAGAAGACAGGCAGCTAAAAACCAAGCCCACAGCTTGTTTTATCTCAAGCCCGCCAGAGGATTTACAAGATTTAACCTTTAAATCGCGTAACGATTATAGCGGCAAGGCGCAAGGACGGGGTAGAATCTCGGCGAACCCAAGAGGCAGGACGGTCGGCTCCGGGCCGTTTTTTCAGCATCTTTTCACCCCCCAAAACTTTTTCGCTGACAGGGAGATTTTACGCGAGAGACGGCCGTAACGCCGAATAAGCGCATCCGGCGAGATGGATGGAGAGAATCCGCCAATTCCAGGCCTATTCGCCACTCAACACCCAACGTTTACCGATAGACAGCTCATTGGGCTCATTCTAGAGAGAAGCCCACACGAATGGCGACAACGCCGGGAGGAGTTTACCGTTCATGGTTCGCACCAAGGATAGAGAGCGCTCCATCCAGTTGCTGGACATTTCCGCTGCGGCAACTTCTCCGCAAGCGTTACGCTTGCTGGAATCGGCGCTCGAAAATGAAGCTTTCTCAGCCGAGGGCGAAGCCGCGCGCGTAGAACTTCAAATTGGCGATCTGCTCCTGTCGACTCGCGCATTGGGCAAAATGAGCGATTTGATTCATGCGCGAAACGCCCGCCTTGAAACCATTTACGCAGAACTTCCGCAAACGCAGCAATCGGCGCTGGGACTCGGCTATTTTGTACGAGAAAAGCCGCCTGCGCGCCCATCGGAATCTCGCCCCAGCGGCCGACCGCGACGAGCCGGCGAGGCCACGGAAACAGCCGTCTCAACAGAGACAGACCCCATCGCTGAGACAACATTGCAAGAAGCCATCGGGCTCGCGCCGTCTTCCGCCAAGGCTGCGCGCAAAAGCGCCAGGAAGTCGGACGCGTCTGCCGCGCCGGAGGTAATGGAATTACCAGCGCCGCAGGTTTCAGAAGTCTCATCGGTTTCCGCGCGTCCTTCCGCTGCCGCAAAACCCCGACGCGTCGCTGATATGGGCGCAACGCTCTATCGCGCGGGCTCATTACGTTCTGGCCAGACGGTTCATTATCCGGGCAATGTGATTATTCTCGGAGACGTTCATAGCGGCAGCGAAGTCGTCGCAGACGGCAGCATCGTCGTTTGGGGCGAGCTGCGCGGCATCGCCCATGCGGGTGCCGCTGGCGATCGCGGCTGCGAGATCCGCGCTTTGAGGATTTCAGCCATTCAGTTGCGCATTGCCGATGTGATTGCGCGTCGCCCGGATCGAATGTACTATCACAAGCCGCGTCCCACAGAAGCGGGGACGGTCACGCCGGAGCGCGCCGCCGTTTCCGACGGAGAAATCCAGATTTTCCTTGATGTGGTTGGAAAATGAGGTTCCCCACGCCCATGACGAATCAATCCACTTCCCCTGCGAAAGAAGGACGCGTCATCGTCGTCACTTCCGGCAAAGGTGGCGTCGGCAAGACCACCGCGTCCGCCAACGTCGGCGCCGGACTGGCGAAAATGGGCTATAAAGTCGCCCTGATTGACACCGATATCGGCCTGCGCAACCTCGATATTTTGATGGGGCTTGAAAATCGCATCGTCTACAACTTAATTGACGTAGTAGAAGGCCGATGCAAACTGAATCAGGCATTGGTAAAAGACAAACGCCTGCCCAATCTTTCTTTGCTTCCCGCCGCTCAGACGCGCGACAAGTCGGCGTTGACCGAGCCTCAAATGCTCGAAGTCTGCGAACAACTCAAACGCGAAGTCGATTTTATCCTGATCGACAGTCCCGCCGGCATTGAGCAAGGCTTCCAGAACGCGGTGGTCGCCGCCCGCGAAGCGATTGTCGTCTGTACGCCAGAAATGTCCTCGGTGCGCGACGCTGACCGTATTATCGGCCTTCTGGAAACCCGCGAAGAAATTACCAACTACAAACTGGTGATCAATCGCGTACGTCCGGGCATGATTCGTTCTAACGATATGATGGATATCGACGACGTGCTGGAGATTCTCTCCATCCGTCTGCTGGGCGTGGTGCCTGAAGACGCTGATATCATCATCAGTACCAACAAAGGCGAACCTATCGCACTGGTAGAAGAGTCGTTGGCGGGGCAGGCTTATCGCAACATCGCCCGACGCATCAGTGGCGAAGACGTGCCGTTTCTGGATTTAGATGCGCCGACTTCATTGATGGACCGCTTAAAAGGGTTCTTTAGAAAGGCGAAAACCGCCTAATCGCCGCCTCCGGGCGTTCCTCTAACAGACGCAGACAAGGAGATTGCTACTGTGGGATGGTTGAGCAAACTGTTTAACCTCGAACTTGCGACGGACGAGGCCCGCCGCGCCGGCAGCCCAACGCCGAGCGGCGCAGCTTCCAAGCACGACGCCTGTAACCGTCTCAAGCTGGTACTGATGCACGACAGGACACGCCTTTCACCCGGCACGCTGGAAAAAATGCGCGATGAACTCGTCGAGGTAATTTCCCGTTACGTCGAGATCGACAAACAGGCGCTGGAACTGAATCTGGAGAGCGAATCCAATACCATTGCGCTGGTCGCAAATATCCCCATTCGCAGCCGCGACAGCGGCGACGACCAAACGCCCGGCTCCGGTCGTGGCGCGACGTCTCGTCGCACCCTTCGCGTATAGATTTCATTAGCATTCGCCAACCGTTTTCAATGAAAGGCGCGCCGGAAATCACCGACGCGCCTTTTTTTGTGCGCTTGTTTTCAGGGCCCAGATCTGCATGAGTCACAACGCCGAATACGCGCCATTGCGCCGGACGTGAACACCCCCTTTCGGGTAGAATAAACGCATGTAAGCGTCCGCACCCCCGACAGGAGTCAGCATCGTCTTGATGAAACCGCTTTTACGACGCGCGTTTTATAGCGCATTGGCCGGGATTGTTCTCTCAATGACCATTCTTGCGTCGACGTCTTCGGCGCTCGCCTGGCAGCCGTTTGATAAGGCGCGCCGCCTTCTGGCGCAAACCCAGCCATCCACAAAGGCCGTTCCTCCTGCCGCCGATCATATGGCGCGCGAATGCGATCCGATTCGTCAGAAGGTTGTCGCGCTGAATCAACATAAGGGACTGGTCCATTTTTTCTTTCGCCCCCGAATTTCTTTTCTGAAAGGCAAGTATAAGCGCTGCGGCGATCGCTTCCGCGAAAAAGAATACGAGTACCTCAAGCGCGCTACCATTGAGATTCCAGATCCGCTACCGCCTATGAATGCCGAACAAGCGCTCATAAAGGAGAAAGCCCGATGAACAACATCGTTTTTTGGGTGGTTTTGGCCCTCGCCCTTGTTGGATTTTCGCTCTGGGCGGTGCATGCGGCGTATGGGCCCATCTGGCTGGCAATTGTATGCGTCAGCGGAATTGCGCTTGCCGTTATCACCCTTGAAGCGCTGGCGATTGCCGCCTTGTGGCGCGCTCGCGCCAAGGTTCGGGGAGCCCGCATAAAGGCCGCCTCTCTGCGCTTGCGGGTCCCCCATATGGTGGCTCAGGCCAATAAGGGGTTACAACGCGTAGTTCAAGGTCTGGACAGCGCTGACAGCCTCTGGAAAATGATGCTGGTTTTCGGCGGATGGCGTGGTTTTGTGGTTCGCCTGCTTTGGAAACGTCTTACGGCGGCCCCGAAGCCAAGCGCGTAAGCCAAGCCGAGACCGCTTCGGCCAACCCTTTGAGCGTATGGGTTTTCGCGACAATGTCACAGCGTTCGTATCGCTGCAAGACGCGTCGCGCCGTCGCAGGCCCGATGGCTGCGAGAATCGCTTGCGGCGATAACGGCACGGCTTGCGATAGCGCATCGACGCAAGAAGGGCTCGTGAAGGCGATTAGATGCATGGGACTGTTCAGGATCGTCAGATCTGCATCCTCAAAGCCAGTCCGCGTGCGCGTTTCATAGACCGGCCACGGAAGTAGGGTATGGCCTGCAAGCGCCATCTCCTGGCGAATTTCGTCAGTCGATGACAGCGCACTGCAAGGCCACAGCAAACGAAGCGCTGGCGGGGCCGGGTACGCCGCCGAAAATTCCCGCGCCGCATCCAATGCCGAATAAGAACGCGGCATAAACGCAACCGTTCGCTGACGCGCACTCAACGCTTCCGCTGTGGCTGGGCCCACGGCTGCAAATTTCGCCGTACCGATGGCAGATAAAAAAGTTTCTGATGTTGAAGCGTCATCGCCCAACAGCGCATAAACGGCTTGCGCGCTCGTAAACAACACCCATTGAAAAGGGTCCGACGCCAACGGCGGATGGCAACGGGATGGCGCCAACGGCGTAATTTCAATCATCTGCACGCAGGCCACGGCCCAGTCTGGGGCGTCGAGCGCGTCGATAAACGCTTGCGCTTGAGCGCGCGGGCGTGTCACGAGAAGGGTTTTCATACGCGTCATCGTAATACAACCAGCGCGCCCCGCACGCCTTCGGATCGTCCGCGCGACCGGTCTGTGATAGAGTAATCGGGCAATGACTCTGACGTTTCAAAATGCCGTCGAACGGCTCAATCAATTCTGGGCGCGGCAAGGCTGCGTCGTCCAGTATCCGTATGACACGGAAAAAGGCGCCAGTACAATGAATCCCGCGACATTTCTGCGGGTACTGGGTCCTGAACCGTGGAACGTCGCTAATGTCGAGCCTTGCCGTCGTCCCACGGATGGTCGTTATGGACAGAATCCGAATCGGCTTCAGCATTACTTCCAGTATCAAGTAATTATGAAGCCTTCTCCGGACAATATTCAGGAACTGTATCTGGAAAGTCTGACGGACTTAGGCATCATCGCAGCCGATCACGATATCCGCTTTGTCGAGGACAACTGGGAATCGCCCACCTTAGGCGCTTGGGGCGTGGGATGGGAAGTCTGGCTCGACGGGATGGAAGTGACCCAGTTTACCTACTTCCAGCAGGCGGGCGGTCTGGATTTAAAGCCCATCAGCGTCGAAATTACTTACGGCGTCGAACGGCTGTGCATGTATCTCCAGAATGTCGAGAGCGTCTTTGATGTGCGTTGGAATGATGCGCTCACCTATGGCGATCTGTACTTGCAGAACGAGATTCAGCAATCGACCTACAACTTTGAAGCCTCCAGCGCCGATCGGCTGAGTCAGATTTTTGATCTGTACCGCGAAGAAGCCGAATCGGCCATTGAGCGCGAATTGGCGCTGCCCGCGTACGATTGCGCATTGAAATGCTCGCACCTGTTTAATCTGCTTGATGCGCGCGGGGCCATCAGCAAAGACGAGCGCGTTCAATACATTTTGCGGATTCGTCAACTCGCTGAGAAAATTGCGGCGCTCTATGTCCAGCAACGCGAAGCGCTGGGCTTTCCGCTAATCAAGACGCTGACGCCCGCTTAACGGGCATCGCCGTCGCGCGCGATTCCCTGACACCGCCACCCAAAACGGGGATAGCGGTAAGAAAGGAACGTTGGCGGAAGCTCTCCGAGACAGTGCGCCTCCAGACGCCCTTGCTCCAGGTGAGGCTGCAATAACGCGCGTTGCGCCTCGGCTTCCAGGCATCCCTGATTCAGAATCAGGATCGAGCCGGTCGGCGTCAGCAAACGCTCGACGATATGATCCAGCAGGGCTTGCGGTCTAAAACCCTCCAGGGGAAGCCCCCACGCCGCATGAGGAGACGGCAGCACAAAGGGCAGCAAAAGCGTCACGACGTCATACGTCCCTTCGCAATCCAAGACATCCCCTTCCAGATAGCGCGCCTGGGGATACGGTTGGATATACGCCATCGCATAGGCCCGACGCGTATACAGATCGCGATAAAGTCGCCACGGATCGATTTCGACGCCATCGAGTTGATAATCTAGCGTATGCGCAGACACAAACGCCGCCAAGGCATCAACGTACGCCCAGTTTTTTGCGCCCACATCCAGCCATCGAAGCGGACGCGCAGAGGGAAACGCCCTATCGCCCCACAAGCGTTCGATGTAGTCCGCCACGCTGAGAATTTCGAGATAGCGGGCGCGACGGCTTCGAGCCCGCGCTTCCACAAGGAGCGGATAGCGAGTCAGAAGGCGATTCTCAGCCGCCATCAGAGCATCTTCGTTTTGCCGATCCGAATAGAGCTCGTCTTTGGGTTGCGCGACTTCCTGATAGCCATTGCGTCCCATGCGCAGCCGATTACGCAGGCGAAACGCCGCGCCATCAAGCTTACCGCGCAACTTCACGTTCAAACGCCTCTTGGGTAAAAAGCAGGATTAATCTTTGAAGAAAGCTTCATTGGTTTCCGGGTCTTCTTCGACCAACGGCTTAATCAGTTCGATCGCCGATAAATTCACATGCATGTAGGGATAGACGGTTTCATCCAGCGAACCGCTCTGACGATCTTTTACGACGACTTCGGTGAGCGCAATAAATCGCCGATCGGAATTCAACAAATTAGTGAGACGACGATTTTCTTTCATGGATCGCGCTAAGTAAATGTTGCCCTCCAACTCATAGTGATTGGTACAGACATACACGCGAATCGATTGCGTCGTCGGCGCGGCGAATTGCTGAAAGTCAGCGTTCTTCATTGGGTGGGGTTCCTCCCGGGCTATTCAACGACACGGGCGCTTGACGCGACACCCTGACAACAGCCTCTTGTGGCCGCCGCGCGCATTGCGGAGCGTGAGCATTTTTGAGTTGAATCCTGAGGCATTTCACATCATTTGACCTCTGACTTACATCCGGAATACGCCAAAACGAGTGGGTTGAGGGGGCGCGCAGCGGGCGGCGGCCAGGCCGAGCGCCAGCGCCATTCGCGTATCGACGGGATCAATCACGCCATCGTCCCACAGACGCGCTGTGCTGTAGAGCGCATGGCTTTCTCGCGCGTATTTCTCCAGAATGGGTTCGAGAATAGCGGCTTCCTCTTCCGGCGACATGGGCGCTTCGCCGCCAGCGGCGCGCTGCTCGCGCTTAACGGTGAGTAACACGTTTGCGGCCTGCTCGCCGCCCATCACGGAAATTCGCGCGTTGGGCCACATCAGCAACAGATTGGGATCGTAGGCCCGGCCGCACATGCCGTAATTTCCAGCGCCGTACGACCCCCCGATAATCACCGTGAATTTTGGCACATCAGCATTGGCGACCGCCATCACGAGCTTGGCGCCGTCTTTGGCGATACCGGCGGTTTCGGCGGCGCGACCGACCATAAAACCTGTAATATTTTGCAAAAATATCAATGGCGTTTGCCGCTGCGCGCACAACTCGATGAAATGCGCGCCTTTAAGAGCGCTTTGCGAGAACAGAACGCCATTATTCGCCAGAATTCCAACCGGCATGCCCCACAGGCGCGCAAACCCGCATACCAGGGTCTGGCCATACAAGGCCTTGAATTCCTGAAAACGACTGCCGTCGACAAGGCGAGCAATCACCTCGCGCACGTCAAACGCCTGGCGCGGATCCGCCGGAATCACGCCATACAGGTCGCCCGGATCATACGCCGGGGGTTCAGGATCTGCGTCCATCAGCACGGAGGCCAGGTCGGCGGGAGGCGCGAGGGTCTCAACAATATGACGCGCCATGGCGAGGGCTTCCGCATCATCGTGGGCGTAATAATCCGCCACGCCGGAGGTTCGGCAGTGGACGTCCGCCCCGCCCAATTCTTCAGCCGTCACCGTCTCGCCTGTCGCCGCCTTCACCAGCGGCGGACCGCCCAGGAATATAGTGCCCTGTTCGCGGACAATCACCGTTTCGTCGCTCATGGCAGGCACATACGCACCGCCAGCCGTACAAGAGCCCATCACCACAGAAATCTGCGGGATCCCTTTGGCAGACATCCGCGCCTGATGGTAGAAAATTCGCCCAAAATGGTCACGATCAGGGAAAACCTCAGCCTGAAGCGGCAGAAAAGCCCCGCCAGAATCTACCAGATACACGCAGGGCAGGTGGCAGGCCTCTGCGACTTCCTGCGCGCGCAAATGCTTTTTGACCGTCAGGGGGAAATACGCCCCGCCCTTCACCGTCGCGTCATTGGCGACGATCATACACGGGCGGTTTTGAATACGGCCTATCCCCGTTACCAGACCTGCGCCGGGGGCTTCATCGTTATACAGGCCTGCGGCGGCCAACGGGCTCAGCTCAAGAAACGGGGCCCCGGGATCCAGCAACTGCTCAATGCGATCGCGCGCAGTAAGTTTCCCACGCGCGCGATGCCGCTCAATCAGCGCTTCGCCTCCACCCAAGCGGGCGGTCGCCATCCGGGTTTTAAAATCGTTGACGAGTTCCCGCATCTGGCGGGCGTTTTCTTCAAAACGCTCGCTGCGCGCATCCAACTGGGTTTCTAAACGTTCCATACCGTGGCAGAAGAGCGCTCAAGGCGCTGGTTAATTTCATCGTCTCTTATTATAAGCCCGGCCAGAGCAAACCTGGGCTTGTCCCAAGCTAGCGGACCATAAAGTTAGGCAATACGTCGTAAACCTTTCGGGTCTGCGCATCCCATAAAACCACATGACGACCCAGAACGCCCACGCGCGCGCCATCGGGGAGATCTCCAAACCCCAGACGGCGATAAGCGTCAACCGGAATTGGCACGAGCGCCAAAAGAAGCCCGGCAGGAATGGTTTCGCCCGCCGCAATCTCAAACGTTCGCCCCAAATATTGCCGACGCTGACGGTAAAGCGCATCACGAACGCTGTTGGGAATCAGCCGTCGCCGATGAGCCCCGTAGAAGCCCTCTCTTAACAAGGAAATGCTGTGTGTGGAAAACTGAGGTTCTATCACGCGTTCGGCCTCTCCGCCGTCCGCCTGCAAAAGCCAGAGCATCACTGACAAAGCCGCTCCGGCTAGAATCGTCGATCGAAAGCGCGAAACGCAGGGCATCGATCCAACCTTTCTGGTTTCGTTATGCGTATCTTCGTGACCTTCGGGTCCCACTCTCATTGTAGTGAGTCCGGCATTGATCGCCCATTATTTTCCGACGTCCCTTTTATAGGCGACTGTTCCTGCGATTCAAAATGATGACGCTTGAGATACAAAATAGGCAAGTAATCCGAAAATCCCCGGATTTGAATACGCGGGGAGCCCTTTTCATCCGGTTCAATAACAGCGGCAAGGATGTCAGGATTTCCTGATAATTGAGCCAGCGCGCCAAAGCTCTCAGGGCGAGGCTGACCCTCGACGACGTGGCTAAAATAGGCTGCCAGCGCAAGCCCTTTTAGTGGTTTAAGCGCGTCAGAATCAATCGGCGGCGTCAATACCTGGGCCAATGCGTCTAAAGAACTCTGGACACGTTCAAACATAGCCAAAAAAGCGGGCCATTTCCGTAAGAAGGGCGTGCGGGCAAAGGTTTGCGCAGCCGTCTTAAGTCCCTGCGTCAACGTTGATAAACGGCGACGCCAATGCGGCAAGGGGAACGGACTCAACGCCTGGGAAGCCGCATCCATTTCGGCCGCCGTAAAGTAAGCGTTCTTGGCATGCAGACTACTGCCTGAGGCTAATCGATAACCTTGCTGGGGTTTCTCGATCAGCAGCGCAGCGCCCACCGTTTGATCGTGATACGCGCTGCGTCGATAACGCAAAGCGTCTTCATATGATTGCTTTGCCGCATTCAGCGTCCGACGAATCTCTCGATCGGTAAGCTCCGAGTGTCGTCGCGACAGGATCTGGCGCGCCGTATCAGAATAGACTATGGGTAGCGTGTCCAAAGACGCCGACGTCCACGACGGCGGTTGACGGCCCATCATCGGCAGAAATTCCCGCAATGTTCGGGCATAGGTCTTTAAATCGCCGTTTGCATCGCGTCCTAACGTTAGCAGGACCGTGTCTTGCGACATGACGCCCTGACTGCTTTGAAAGGCCTCCAGACAGTAGAAACAAGGAGAGGCGTTTAATAAATCCGGGGCTTTAAAATCTGCATTCACCAAGGCCATGGCTCGAATTCTGGCGGGTCTGAACTCGCCGTCTTCCGCGATGCCTTGATTTTCTGCCTGCTTGAGAACGGCTCGCTCCGCGCAAAAGAAATTGTCACGTCGATTGGGGAGATTGCGATCGCTGACGATAAACGTTTGCAAGGCGCCGACATCACTTTGTGATGAAAGCTCTCCCAGCGCAGACGCGCCAAAAGCATAGCCGGGCTTGGCATTTGGCAATGCCAGCGAGCGACGCGCCTGATCATACGCATTACTCAGCAAAAGTCGGGCCGTTGCATCAGAAATTCCTGCACGGCGCAGCGTTTCAGACGATCCATGCGCGTAAGGCGCATGTCTCAGCAAAGCGCGCTGCGGATCGCGACGATTCGGCGTTTGAGCTGGCGACGTTTCTTGCCCGAATCGCAAGGGGGCGGATCTAGCCGGGCGCCTCGACGACATACCTCCCCGCGAAAAGATCGTCGGGGCGAGCGATTGCATGGCGACTTGGGTCATAACGCCTTGAGTCATAGCGGCTGGGGGCGCCCTTGTTTTAGAATGGGCAAGTCCGTCGCCTTGCGTTTAAAAACATCGGCGAGATTGATCCAAATTTGGCCAGACCAGATCAATCCCGGGGACGGCGGTCGTTCTAGATAAAACGGGATGACAACCCGAATTGCGAGCCCAAACCTACTGATGAAGGGAATGCCCATGAAAACGCCCGAACAACTCATGATTCCCGGCCCGACCCCCTTGCCTGACGCGGTACGCGAGGCCATGGCGCGCCCTGCGATTGGGCACCGGGGCGGCGAGTTCAAAAAGGTATTGGAGCGGGTGTTTCCGGCGCTTCAGTGGGTATTTCAAACCCAGAATGACGTGTTTCTGATCACCGCCAGCGGTACGGCCGCGATGGAAGCCGCCATGATGAACACTCTTAATGCGGGCGACTCGATTCTGGTTCTCTCGTGCGGCGTCTTCAGCGAACGCTGGGCAGAAACAGCCGAATTACTGGGCGTGCGCGTGACGCGCCAGACGGTTCCTTACGGACAGGCCAATTCGGTCGAAAGCCTGCGTCAGGCGTTGAACGAAGATCGCGATAAAACCTTTAAAGCCGTGGTGATTACCCACAGCGAAACGTCCACCTCGATTCAAAACCCATTAAAAGAAATGGCGGCGCTGATTCGCGCCCATGGGGCGTTGTCGATCGTGGATGCCGTTACCAGTCTGACGGCGTCGCCTTTGCCGGTGGACGAATGGGAACTTGATTTGGTCGCCAGCGGCAGTCAAAAGGGTCTGATGATTCCCCCGGGGCTTTCGTTTTTATCCGTAAGCCCGCGCGCGTGGGAAGCGTTTCAGCGCTGCGAGCGCCCGGGTCTGTATTTCAATTTTAAAAAATATAAAAAGGCTCAAGACGATTTCACCACACCCTATACGCCGGCCACGCACCTTATTCTGGCGCTGGATGTGGCCTTGCAAATGATGCTGGAAGAAGGCCTGGAGGCTTGTCATGCGCGTCATTTGGCGCATCGCGACGCCATTCGCAACGGCGCCCGCGCCTTGGGGCTTCAACTGCTGGTGGCAGATGACGCACTGGCCAGCGCCGCCGTCACGGCGATTTTGCCGCCGCAAGGCGTCTCAGTAGACGATATCCGCGCCGCCCTTAAAAAGCGCTTCGGAATTATCGTCGCCAATGGCCAGAAAGATCTCAAAGGCAAGATCTTCCGGATCGGTCATCTGGGTTTTCAGAGCGAACGCGACATCCGCATGACGCTGGATGCGTTAAAGGCCGTCCTTGCGGACCTCGGCTATTGCCCGGAGCCCACGCAACGCAGCGGACAAGCGCTCAGCGTTTAATCGCAAGGCTTATTGCAATATTGCGACGGGCAGATCTGCGCTCGCTAGCGCGGGGCTTGCGTCTGGTAGCGTCTCGATAGCTCACGAATGCGGTTCTTACTGAGCGGATGGCTCAGCATAAACTGAGGCGTACGGGTTGGCGAAGCGCGGTCCAGGACTTCCAGGGTTTCAATAGCCGCCTGCGGCTTGAAACCTGCCCGCGTCAAATACTGAATGCCCATTTCATCCGCGCCGTACTCCTGCTGACGCGAAAACGTCAGTTCAGTCAATGCCAAACCCGCTTGCGTTGCCGTATTAAGCAGTGGGCCGGTCAAAGCGCCATCCCGCGAAAAGCGGCTCTGGGCCCAACGTCCAAACGCCAGTAGACCCAAACGGCGTAATTGCGTCTTGGGGACGTGTTGCTGGGTAATATGGGAAAGCTCGTGACTAATCACGAAGGCGCGCTGATCATCAGTTTTCAGGACGCGCCAGAGTTCCTGGGTAAAAACGATTTGCCGTCCGTCAGTAGCGGCGTTCAGGGTTTTATCTGGAGTCAGACGAATGCCAGCAACTTTTTGAGCAGACAAGCCATTGGCCGAAAGGATGCGCTGCAGCAACGCTTCTGCTTGCGCCTGCTCTGCGGCGGCACTGACCGAAACCTGCGTCTCCACGCGCCCTTCGTACTGCGCCGAAGGAGCCGCCTGAGCAAACGTTGAAGCGCCGCCCAGCATAAAGCTCATGAACAACGTCAGCGCGAACGCGGATAAAAGCCATCGTTTCATCATGATCATCATCAGAGGCAGACGTCCTTTATGTCTAAATGTTTCGGGAGTCGGCGATATCATAGCACAAAAATCCATAATATTGTTTTTATAAATTTATAAGGGGTCACGAGGGGAAAACTTAGCGCCATTCCTGGCTTCGCGTCGTGAACGCCGGAAGTTGGGCGCGGATGGATTTGGGGAGGTTTCGTCACATGATGGGTAGTATTGCAGGAATCAGCCCGGCTTATGGCGCAGCAATGGTCGCAAGCCAAGGCGTTTTTAACGCCGCTTATGGCCGCGGGCTTGCGGCGTCGTTCGGCGGGAACGTGACGCCTGGCCCGATTAACTCATTAATTAATAACTACCTGGGACCTCAACTGACGGGCGGCGGGTATGGCAATCTGGCGGGACTCCTCCCCAACTATATGCCCGGCAGCGGGTATTCCGCATGGGATTACACGTTTGGAGCGCAAGCGCCCGGTCTGGGCGGATCACTCGGAGCCTCTACCGGATATGGCGGGGGATATGGATTTACAGGCTATGGTTACGGCCCGAACTTTACGGCCAATGGAACGCCTGACGGCTATGGCCCGTTTATGGGATGGGGTTCGCAATCGGACGGCCGCTTCCCGACGCCGTTCCCGACGTCTCCCTTTGAGCTTTCGATGGGTCATCATGCCGATCCTTATTTCCCGGGCGGGGTTCGGGGAGGAGCGGCGGATTTAATGGCCATGCTCACAGCAGGATTTAACTATCTGGCACGAGAAATCCCGCTGGGATCCCAGCATTACGTCATGGGCGGCCCTATTATTGAGGCCTTGGCATAACAAAGGGTTACGCAGAGACGGTCCGTTTAATGGGTTACCCCGCATGTCGAGGGTTCCGCACAGGGCTGCAAGGCGGCAGGCGCGGACGCGTCTGACAGACCGCGAGCGCAGATTTGCGCGACCACTTGATGCGCAACTCCTCGCAGGATGGACGCGGAGTCAGATTCGGGATCGGACACGACAATAGGGCGGCCCTCGTCTGCTTCCGAACGAAGGCGAGAATGCAGGGGCAACGCGCCCAAAAACGGTACATCGAGTTCGCGCGCTGCAGCTTCCCCGCCGCCTGAACCGAACAGATAATCGCGGCTGCCGTCAGGCAAAGGATAGTAGCTCATGTTCTCAACAATGCCGAAAATCGGCACATTGGCGTTGGCAAACATCGCCAGACCTTTACGGCTATCGAGAATCGCAACCGGCTGCGGCGTGGTGACGATGACGGCGCCTACCACCGGGGTGGCCTGAATAATCGTCAGTTGCGCATCGCCAGTGCCGGGCGGAAGATCGATAATCAGATAATCCAGCTCTCCCCAGGCGACATCAGTCAAAAACTGACGAATGACCTTATCCAGCATCGGCCCGCGCCAGACCACCGGTTGATTGTCCTTCACCAGAAAGGCCATACTGATGACCTTGACGCCGTGGCTTTCCGGCGGCAGGAGCTTGCCAGTTGGCAAATCCTGCGCCAGTTTGGCGCCGCCCAGTCCCATCATCAAGGGGACGTTAGGCCCGTAAATATCAGCGTCGAGAATGCCGACGCGAGCGCCTTCAGCGGCCATGGCGCAAGCCAGATTCACAGCGACGGTGGTTTTGCCCACGCCGCCCTTGCCGCTGGAAACCGCGATAATATTGCGAATTCCTTCGATCGGGGCCTGCGCCGGGGGCTTTGCGCCCAGCGTGACGGTTTTACTGGAAAATTCAGCGTGAACGGCGCTCACGCCAGGAACAACGCGGACGGCGGCCTCCGCATCCTCGCGAATCTTCTGCTTCAGGGGACAGGCCGTTGTCGTCAGCTTAATCTCAAAGCGCACGTTCCCACCGCAGACGGTCAGGTTGTCGATCATCCCCAGTTCGGTCAACGGGCGTCGGATGTCGGGATCGTTCACAGTAGCCAGCGCCGCCAGCACGGCCTCGCGCGAAACATCCGAAGCAGGAGCGGGAGAAGGGGAATCGGTCATGGGGAGCCATCCTTTCAGGCTTTCTTACCAGGTGCAGCGAATCGTTGCCATTGTCTCGCATCCAGCGCAAAAATCGACGAAAAAGTGTTCAGGATCGCAGCGACGATCTCTAACCGACGCGCGACGGGCGCAGAAAATCAAACTCTCAGGAAGACGCCGCGCCTGCCAGCCTTAAAGATTCTCCGCGCGGAATCCGCAGCATGGAATCGATACACGCGCGCGCAGCCGTAAAAAGTGCGGGCGCAATTTCGATGGGCGTGTTGTCGCCGCGCAGGGTTTTCAAAACGTTCTCCAAACGCGTCAGCTTCATGTTAGGACAAATCGCCGAGGCGCGGGTCGGGGTAAAAAACAGTTTGTCCGGGCAGTCTGCCGCCAGACGCTGGCTGACGCCGTCTTCCGTACAGACGATAAACACATGGCGGTCGCTGGCTTTGGCAGCCTGAACAATGGCGGTCGTACTGCCAATAAAATCGGCCATGTCTTTAATTGGGTCGTCGCATTCCGGGTGCGCCAGAATGACGGCTTGCGGATACTCGCGCTTGAGCTTGAGAACGTCTTCCGGCTCCATTCGCATATGGGTGGGGCAGAACCCGTCAAAATACGTCACGCGAACCTCGGGGACCTGAGTCTGGGCGTATCGGGCCAAATTGCGATCGGGGACAAACAGGACCTCGTCAACTCCGCGCTCCTGGGCCGCAAAACGCACTACGTCAGAGGCGTTGGCGCTGGTGCAGCAATAATCGGATAGCGCTTTGACGGCGGCAGAAGTGTTGACATACGCAATGGTCGGCAGCCCCGGATGCGCCTCCTGAAAGGCCTTGAGATCTCCTTCGGTAATCATGTCGGCCATCGGGCAACCCGCGTGCGGATTGGCCAGGTACACGGTTTTTTGCGGCGAGAGCAGTTTGGCGGTTTCCGCCATAAAGTGAACGCCACAAAACACAATAACCTCGGCGTCCGTTTGGGCGGCGATTTGGGACAGGCCCAGGGAGTCGCCATGGTGATCGGCCACATCCTGCACGTCGACGCGCTCATAAAGATGCGCCAGAATGACGGCATTGCGTTCGCGCTTGAGGGCGCGAATTTCTTGAATCATCGCCTGCTTATGTTCGATCGCCGATATCATGGAAACAAGGCCTTTCTTCTTTTATAGAGATATAGAGAGCGATTCAATAGAGAGTGACCAGACAACGGAAGACGTCACTGGCGCTATTGTAGCGCTTCTGAAGCGACCTTTCCTATATATAGGGAAGCGCGTACAGCTAAACTCCGTCATAACGTGGATTTCTATAATTGTAATAGCGAAGAAGCCCCCCTCACCCATCTGAGGGATTTTTGGTGTTCCCTCCAAGAGCCCTGCCAAAGAAAAATCGGCTTGCTGAAAGGCGTTTACGCTTTTATGGCATCTGATCGCCTTCTGCAAAATCCTGAAAATTATCTGGTTTGAGGGGAACAGCCCTTGCATTTCTGTGAACAGACGTTATAATCGCTTTAACGGTTTACAGAAAGGAGGTGATACAGATGAATAAAGAAGAATTGGTACAAGAGGTCGCCAAAAAGACCAAATATTCGCAAAAGCAGGTCGCTGAGATTCTGAGTCAAACCTTGGAAACCGTACAGAAGTCGGTCGCCAAAGGTAAAAAAGTCACTCTGGTTGGCTTTGGGACGTTTGAACCTCGCAAACGCGCCGCTCGTACGGGCCGCAACCCGCAAACGGGCAAGGAGCTGAAGATTCCTGCCAAAGTGGTGCCCGCTTTCTCCGCTGGCAAAAAGTTCAAGGAACTCGTCTCCAAAAAGTAGTCGAGCGCTTATTGAACCCACGCAACGACCTGCCTTTACGGGCGGGTCGTTTGTTTTGGGGAGGCCATGACAGGCAAACATCGACGCGCCTATGCTACAATCCTTGCCGTTGCGCCACGATTGGGAGCCTTTGCGCCTTTATGACCATCGCTGTATTTTTGGACCGGGACGGCACGCTGAATCAGGAAGCCGGCTATATCCGCGAGATAGACAAGCTGACGCTGATTCCCGGCGCGGCGCAGGCGGTTCGTCGACTGAATGACGCCGGATTGCTGAGCGTGTTGACGACCAATCAATCTGGGGTAGCGCGCGGATTCTACGACGAGGCGCATATTCTGGCGCTGCACGCCCGACTCGCCCAGTTGCTGGAGGCGCAAGCCGGCGCCCGACTCGACGCCTATTACTATTGCCCTTTCCATGAGCGGGGCGTCGTTGAAGCCTATCGTCAGGACAGCCCGCTGCGAAAACCCGCCACCGGCATGATTGATCGCGCCTGTGAGGCCTTTCCTGCGATCGACCGCGCACGCTCGTTTGTGGTGGGCGACAAACCGAGCGACGTCTCTTTCGCCGTCAATGCGGGTTGCCGCTCGGTGATGCTTAAAACAGGCTACGGCGCGCGCGCCTTGGCTGGGCAGTACCAGCAGATGATTCATCCGCCGGAGCGAATCTGCGACTCTATCGTCGAGGCCGTTGACTGGATTCTGTCTCAAACGGCGACGGCTCATGCCGCCATCGAGGCCAATCCGACGGCTGCGCCGCCTCAAGGCGGATAGCGCTTGCGGTTGTGTCCCGCCAATGCCCCGGGACATTTGGCCTTAAGTCGTCTTGTCGCGAAAAATCCCTTGTGTTACAGTGACGGTTCGCTAGGCGCAAGCGCGTGTCCAGAGTTCTTAAAACGCCCTCGCCCGGCCTGTTTTTCACCCGTCCCTCTCTATACTTAATGCATAAGGATTTGAAGAACGAATGGAACCTTCGGCCAGACAAAACCCAAATCCGAGTCAGGGCGCCCCGGGCGCGGCTGGCGCTGATAGCGAATGGCAAGAAAAGGTCATTCAGATTCGCCGCGTGACCAAAGTCGTTAAAGGCGGCAAAAAACTGAGCTTCCGGGCCGTCGTCATTGTCGGCAACGGCAAAGGCCTGGTCGGCCTCGGCATTGGCAAGTCCAATGAAGTCATCGGCGCCATCCAGAAAGGCGTCGCGGAAGCCCGCAAACACTTGGTTTCCGTACGGATTCACAAGAAAACCATTCCGCATATGGTGAAATCGAAAGCCGGCGGCAGTTTGATGGTGATGCGCCCCGCATCGGAAGGCACCGGCGTCATTGCCGGCGGCGCCGCGCGCGCTGTATTTGAATTAGCGGGCGTGGAAAACATTCTGTCCAAGTCGCTCGGATCAAATTCGCCCCTGAACGTGGCGCGCGCCGCCATCAAGGGGCTGGAAGAGCTGCGGACGTTTGAAGAGATTGCCCGTAACCGCGGCTTCTCTTCCGTAAAAGAAATGTTGGTCTAACGCGCGAAAAGGAACCTGTCATGCCAAAATCCGGCAAAAAATTGAATATCCGCCTGACGCGCAGCCTGATCGGACGCCCGATGACGCAAAAGAAAATCGCCATCGCGCTCGGCTTGAGAAAGTCCAACGATCTCGTGTCGCACGACGATTCGCCCACTATCCGTGGGATGGTCAACAAAATTTCGCACCTGATTACGGTGGAGGTCGCTTAACGATGTCTTCTTCCGCGCCTGCGCAATCCGCAGAAGCTCTTAATCTCAGCAACGTGCGCCCCGCAAAGGGAGCCGTTAAAAATCGCCTGCGCGTCGGTCGCGGTCGCGCCTCCGGGGCGGGCAAAACCTGTAACCGCGGGCATAACGGCGAAGGCCAGCGCTCTGGACAATCGCGCAAGCGGGGTTTTGAGGGCGGTCAAATGCCGCAATACCGCAAGATGCCCAAAATCGGCAAGTTTTTTCAACCGCGCGTCAGCAAATGGCTTGAACTGAACGTGGGCGACTTGCCGCGCGTACTGGCGGTCGGCGAAACGGCGTTGACGTATGAAGTCCTTCGCGAGCGCGGCTTTTTGCGCCCGGGAATGGAAGGTCTGCGTCTACTGGGCAAGGGCGAATGCGACCGTAAGGTAACGGTGCATGCGCACCATGTTACGGCGGGCGCACGCGAAAAAATTGAAGCCGCAGGCGGCGCCATCGAGCTGGCCAAAGCCCCCTAACTCTCTACCGACGCTGTTAACGCCCTTGGGCGAGTCTGTTTTTAGGCCTGAAATCCGGTGAGCCGACCTACCTCTCTTAAACGCAATCCGCGCTCGCAGATCCCCAAGCTCGGGGATTTTGCCGCCATGTTTCAGGCTTCTGGCCTGAAAGAGAAGCTGCTGTTTACCGGCATTGCGATCGCCCTGTTTCGCTTAGGCGTTCAGATTCCAGTGTGGGGCGTGACGCCTCACGCAATGGGGCATTTGGTCCGTCAGGGCCTGGCCGGATTTCTGGACTTGTTTTCCGGCGGCGCGTTGAGCAAGCTGTCTGTCATGGCGCTGGGGATTGGTCCCTATATTACGGCGTCGATCATTTTGCAGTTGATGACGGTCGCCATTCCGCGTCTGGAAGAAATGCAAAAAGAAGAAGGGGAAATTGGCCGCAAAAAAATTGCGCAGTTTACGCGATATTTGTCGGTATTTCTGGCCGTGTTCCAAGGGTTTTTTATTGCCCGGCTGATGTGGCCCTATTTGCTGCCCGGCGTTAACGTGGCTTTCTTCACCGTATCCACGGTGCTTTCTCTCACAGCGGGCTCTATGTTCGCCTTGTGGCTGGCGGAACTCATTACCGATCGCGGCATCGGCAACGGCGGATCCATCCTGATTTTTGCAGGGATTCTGGCCGGGCTGCCGATTTATTTTAGTCAGACGTATACGCTGGTATCGGGCGATCCCGGTAAATCGTTCATGCTGTTGCTCTTGATGGGCGTCTTTCTGGCGCTGATTGCCCTGATTATCGTCTTGCAGCTGGCCGAACGACGCGTGCCGATTTCAAGCGCCAAGCGACAGGTGGGCAACAAAATTTACGGCGGCCAGAATACCCATATTCCCTTCAAAATCAATCCGGCGGGCGTGATGCCGATTATCTTCGCGTTTGCCGTGATTGCTTTCCCCTCGACGTTGTTTCAAATGACCAGCCCGCAGCCCCATACCTGGTTGTACGATGCCAAGCTGTTTTATGAAACCTATTTGGGCTATAGCGGCTGGTTTTTCGCGCTGGTCATGTTCACGCTGGTCGTGTTTTTCACGTTCTTCTACGCCTCTATCGCTCCCGGTATGCAGCCGCGCGACATTGCTGAGAATCTCAAAAAATACGGCAGCAGCATCCCCGGCGTAAAACCTGGACGGCCAACGGCGGAAAAACTGGAAGAGATTCTCGGACGCATTATCTGGGTGGGCGCGGCAGCGTTGGCGATTATCACGCTGGTGGCGAGCGCCGCTCCTAAAATTCTAGGCATTAGCACGTTGGCAGGTTTGGGAGCCACATCGCTGCTGATTCTGGTGGGCGTGGCGCTGGATACGCTCAATCAAATTCGCGTCCATTTGATGGCCCGCCAGTATGAAGGGTTTTTGAAGTAGGGTTAATGGATTCCGTTAAAGTTTGCGCACGTCGAGTCGATTGGATTACTCACAAGCGCTTTGAGCCACACGCGCAGTTCGCATCATCGCAATAGGCAGGAGAGCAGCCGCTATGAAGGCAGATCATCTGGAACTTCGGGGTAAACGCTTTTTTCCATTCATCGCGCCACCCAATGGCGGCAAAGGCACCCAAACGCATGCCTTGCTCAAGGCCTTCCCCAAGCTGCTGGAACGCATTGATATGGGCGCTCTCTTACGGGAAGCCGTCACAGATCCCGCCAACCCTCTGGGCCCGCGCATTCGCGAACGTCTGAAACAGGGCAGTCTGGTGGACAGCGATATCGTCATGCAGACCCTGCAAGGGGAATTGCATCGCATCGTCAAACGCAACCCCAAGGTAATGGGCTATATTCTGGATGGGTTTCCACGCAACGCCGAACAGGTGGAGCGACTGGAATCCGTCTGCGAACGCGAAGGCGCAGAAATCGCCCGTGCTTTCTACCTGAACGTCCCCGATTCCATTATCGTCGAGCGCGCCGCGGGTCGGGTTTTTTGCCTGTATTGCAAGCAGTCGTTCAACTTGCGCATCGAGGGGATGAAGTCGCACTACTGCCCAGTAGTCAGCCGCAGCGTCACGGAAAGCGATACGCACGATTATTTTCAGCGCGATGACGACCATGAGGATGTGATTAAGTCGCGCTTACAGCTCTTTCATGACGATACCGCGCCGATTATCGCCTGTTTCCGCGAAAAAGGGCTGCTGGAAGAAATCAACGGCGATCGTCCCGTGCAAACCATTACCGAAGACATCCTCTCGCGGATGAATATCAGTCTTAAAAACCTGAAAATCCACGCTGCTAAAGCAGAAACCGACCATCCGCCTTTTCCGGCGCCTTAAGGCGTTTTTACTGAGTTCTGAAGGCGCGATAATCCTCAGGCTTCGTTCGCGCGCCCCTCTCCGGTCCAAAGCCTCGCTTTTGCTGCCACAGGGAAGTCATTCGACGTCCTCGAGAAAAGCCTCCCCGTGGGCTGTTTCCGTCTGAGAATCCCGCACGGCGCGCTGACGATGAACCCGTCGGGAGGCTTCACGGTTTTTGCCTTTCAAGCGGAATTCTTCCCGCGTTCTACCGCGTCCGACGGCGTCCAGCCGTTTCAGGCCATACTCGCTTTTAGCGCTTTCGCGTTTGAGCCTTTCGGCGCATTCACGCGCTTCCGCTTGAAACACGCAATAGCGCTCGTATCGGGCCCTATCAAGCTCTCCGCCGGATTGGGCTCGTACGGCGCAATCGATCTCATCCAGATGCAGACAATTGGCGAAGGCGCAGTCTGGGCGCCAGGCGGCAAACTCATGAAAAGCGCGCTCCAGCGCAGGGGGCAGCGTGTCGGTAAACTTCAGATTGCTGAATCCGGGCGTGTCGGCGACCCACGCGTGGGGGCGAACCTCCAGCAGCGCGGCATGGCGCGTGGTATGACGTCCGCGACCTATCTTTCCAGAGACGTCAGCCACTCGCAATCGCAAGGCGGGATTGAGCGCGTTTAACAAAGACGATTTGCCCACCCCGCTGGGGCCCGCCAGCGCTGTCACTTTGCCGGTTAACGCTTCGACCAGCGCGGTTAGGGTGTCAGGATCGCGTATCGAAGCCTTTATCGCAGGGGTGTTGAGGTGATCCTCATAGCGATGGGCGATCGCGTCGATTGCGTCACGCGGCGCCAGATCCTGCTTGCTGAGGCACAAGAGCGCGTCAATTCCGCAGAGCGCGGCGCGAATCAGCAACCGCTCCACCGCTTCGTCATTAAACGCCGGGTCCAGAACCGAGTGAACGATCAGAACCTGATCGATATTGGCGACTCGAGGACGGGCCAGCTCGACGCGACGCGGCAGGATTTCCACAATCCGCGCAGCGCCGTTGATGTCGTCCAGTCGATCGAGCGCCACCCAATCGCCGCAAAGCGCTTCGACGCCAGTTTTTCGCAGGAGACCGCGCAAGGCGCATTCATAGCGGCGTCCGTCGTATTCGACGGTATGGCGATCCGAATGCGAGGCGATCACGCGCCCCACCGGAGCATCGGGAAGGTGATTAGACTCCGGCGGCATCGTAACAACGCGCGCAGGCGTCAGTCAGGGTCAAGAAGGGACCCGTTTCAGCCCCTATCCAGTCGGCAAAGCGGGTTAAGGCCTGATAATGCGCATCCATGAGATCGTAAGTGAGCGAGCGTCGGTAATAATGACGAATGCGCGTAGGAGGAAGTCCAATACGCTTAGAAGCAAGGGCGACGCCTTGCTCGAAAAGGGCTTCATCACGGAAAAACGCGTCCCGCGATGTGCGCAGCGCTTGGGCAATCGCCTCGCACGCCTGCGGCTGCTGTCGGGCAAAATCACGTCGAGCCGCCCAGACGGCGAATACAAACGGCAAGCCGGTTCGGCGTTTCCACCAGCTCGACAAATCGCACACATGCCAGGGCGCTTGAGCGAAAGACGTTTCGCTCGCCGACAAGGCGCGATCACCGATAATCAAGGCGCATCCGAATTCCTGAAGAACCTCGGCATAGTCTGCCGCCGGATAGACCCGCATACGCGCGTCCAGATCGCACCCTGCGCGTTCCCGAAGTAATTGACGCAGCAGCGCAATAGAGGTCTCAGAATCATCGGGAACCGGTATCACATGAGGCAAAGACGTCCCTGCCTCAATGGGATGGCGCGAGATAAACAGAACGCTTTCAACCGCGCCAGGCGAACTGACCGACAACCCGGGAATCAGCAGCAAATCCGTCTGATGACGTAAGTAACAGGCGCTGGAGACAGGCGACGCGTCAAGTTCGCCGCTGAGCAGCGCGCGATTCAAGACCGACGGAGCCGCCATGACCAGTTGCCCGCCAACGAGCGAGCGCGGCCACTCAAAGCCCATCATCACAGGCAAGGCGTTTACAAAGCCAATCGCGCCCAGACGCGGCGGCAAGGACATAGCTTCGCGTTTCTCCAAATGACGCGCAGGCGCAGGCGCTTACGCAATGGATCTTTTGACCAATGTGATTACGATTCTAGCACGGCCCCTGACAGGCGCTGAGAAGAGCGTTCATCGCCGTCCTGACGGCTTAAAGTTTTGAGGACAGGGGTCGATGAGAAGTATGCGGGCCTGACCCTTTCAGGCGCGTCCGTTCCCAGCTTACGAGGGGGCTTCCCCATGGGTTTTGCCGCCAGCCAGGCGCGCTATTTGATGCTGACCGCCCGCAAGAGCGATCTCGAACTGACGGGCCAGCAGATTAATCAGGCGCGGATGCAGCTGGCCAATATTACCGGGCGTCTGTTCGCCATTACCGCCAATCTGGAGCCTGATTCGCCGCAATCTATGCAACTTCAGGCGCGAATCGCTTCGCTTCAATCGATGGACAAGGCCTTAGAGCTGCAACTTCGGCGCGTCGACACCCAGCGCGAATCGGTAATGACCGAAATTGACGCCGTTCGCAAGGTCATCGGCAAAAATATCGAAAGCACGTTCAAAACGTTCGCTTAACTCGCCTGCGTCTCGAGCGCAGGGGACGTCGCAGGCCGCAAACGGCGCCAGACGAACGGAAAAACGGGCGCGGCGCTCAAGAGCAGGAAATTCAGCACATGGGCCTGCCCCAGAAACGTCAGGCCAAATAGCTGGGCACCCGCGAGCGTCAGCGTCAAACGACGCAATTCATCACGCGGCGACAGAAAGAACGCCAAGGGAAGAAACATTCCCAAATACCACGCATAGAACTTGGCGCTTGCCAAGCCAACCGCCACGAGCATCGTCAATAACGATTCCATCGCGAAACGACGGGCCGCCTGAAGCGTTTCCGCGCCTCGAAGGTCTTTCCAGGCAAGCGAGAGACGCCAACCGTAAAATCCGGCAAACGCGAGGACGAGAACAGCTTTCAGGCTCGCTTTCACCATTTCGCGGGCGTCTTGCCATGCGGGAATCCAGCCGGCTAAGACTTTATACAGGGTAAAAATTACAGAATGCAGCGAATTATGGCTGATAGAGGCGTTGACGCCCATTTCTCCCCAAGGGAAGCGAGGCAGATCGATCACATACGGCGACGCGATGGCCAATGCAAGCAGAAATCCCAGCAGGACGCCTTTTAAAGCCTCGCGCCAACCGCCATGGCGAATGATGACCATCAAGGCAAAGGGAATCGCCAGAATGGCCGAGTATTTGATGAGCGTCGCCGCCACCAGACACGGAAGCGTCAAAAGCCGCCAGCCACGAACCAGCGTAAAAGCGGCCAGCGTCAGGAAAAACGCCATCAAAATATCGTTATGACCGTTGGCCAGATGATGCAGCAAGATCAGCGGGTTTGCGAGATATAAATAGGAGGCGCGTTCAGGAGCCGCATCGCCCAGACGTCGCGCCGAAAGCCATATCAGCAGGCCAATCGCCAGATGCGCCAGTAAATTAGCGCTCTTAAACAGCGTCGTTGTGATATTTAAATGACCTGCGCCAGCGTAACACAACGCTTTGGCCGTCAGAGCGAAAAGAAAGCCATAAGGACACGGGTTGTTCACCCAGTGATTGGTGAACATCGGGTCGCGCGTCCAACCCGCAATCTGATCGACCGTCCAGACATACGGATTGGCGTGATAAGCAACCTGTTGCCAGCCGC